>JBAPYB010000324.1:0-5299 GCA_049284515.1 Thermoanaerobaculia bacterium | reverse complement strand
CCCACCCAGACCGCGGCCTGGGGGGATTACGACAACGACGGCTGGCTCGACCTTTACGTCGGCAACGAATCCACCGGCGGACGCGAGTACCCCTGCGAGCTGTTCCACAACAACCACGACGGCACCTTCACCAACGTCGCCGCCTCTGCCGGGGTCGACAACGTCGGCTTCGTCAAGGGGGTGGCGTGGGGGGATTACAACAACGACGGCCTGATCGATCTCTACCTGTCGCGTTTCGGGCAGCGCAACGTGCTCTACCGCAACGATGGGAAGGATGCGAACGGCACCTGGAGGTTCACCGACGTCACGGCCGAGGCCGGGGTCGGCGAGCCGCTCGCCAGCTTTGCGACCTGGTTCTTCGATTACGACAACGACGGCTGGCTCGACCTGTTCGTGGCGCCGTTTTCCGGGTTCGTGAAGGAGTCGCTGCCTTCGGTGGTGGCCACCTATCTCGGCCAGTCGCCCAAGGTCGAGCACGCGAAGCTCTACCACAACAACGGCGACGGCACCTTCACCGACGTGGCGCACGCCGCGGGGCTGGATCGCGTCCTGCTGGTGATGGGATCGAACTTCGGCGACCTCGACAACGACGGCTACCTGGATCTCTACCTCGGAACCGGCGAGCCCAACCTCACGACCCTGATTCCCAACCGGATGTTCCGCAACGACCGCGGACGCACGTTCCAGGACGTGACCACCTCCGGCGGCTTCGGCCACCTGCAGAAGGGGCACGGCATCTCGTTCGCGGACATCGACAACGACGGCGATCAGGACATCCGCGCGGTGCTGGGCGGCGTTTTCCAGGCAGACGTCTACGAGAGTGCGCTGTTCGAAAATCCCGGCCACGGCAACCACTGGATCACCCTCCGGCTGGAAGGGGTGCAATCCAACCGTTCGGCGATCGGAGCCCGCGTCCGCGTCCGTGTGCGGACCGACCAGGGGGAGCGCAGCATCTACGTGACGGCCGGCGCCGGCGGCAGCTTCGGGGACTCGAGCCTGCAACAGGAGATCGGGCTGGGGCAGGCGCGGAGCCTCGAGGCGGTGGAGATCACCTGGCCGGCCACGCGGCAGACCCAGGTTCTCCGCAATCTCACCATGGACGGGATCTGGAAAATCCGCGAAGGGAATAACCAGCCCGTCGCCGTCCAGGCCAAGGTCATCCACCTGAAGCACGAGGACGCGGGCTCAAACCCGCACCACCACTAGCCGGCTTTAAGCGTTCAGCGGCCGTTCCACTCGGGGTAGGACGTCCCCAGCCGCCCGAGGAAGACGTTGTGCGCCAGGCGGCCCGGGCTCGCGGGTGTCTCGGCCGGGTAGCCGACGTCGAGAAGGATGGCGATGCCGATGTCCTCATTGCCGCCGGCGCCGATGACCTCCTTCACCATCTCCTCCTGCCAGCCGCTCATCATGCAGGTGGCGAGCCCCAGGCTCTCGGCCGCCAGCATGGCCTGGGTGGCGGCGACCACGGCGTCGCGGACGTTGAACTCCCGCATCTGCCCCCGGCGTTCCAGGTTCTCCTGCTGCTGGGGCGCCCGCTGGCGCACGCCGGCACAGTATTCAGCCGACCAGGCTCCCAGCGCCTCCGCCTGGGAGACCATGGGCTCGATGTTCCGCCGCCAGATGCCGTTCGAGACGGCGAACACGAGCGTGACGGGCGCTTCGCCGACCTGGCGCTGGCCATAGCTGGAGCGTTGCAGGGCCAGGCGCTGGGCCTCGTCCTGCACCACCACGATCTGCCAGGGCTGGAGGTTCCAGGAGGAGGGAGCTGACACGGTCAGCTCCAGGAGCTCCAGCAGGAGGTCCGGCGGGACGGGGTCGGGGTGAAAAGTCCGGATCGAGCGGCGCCGGCGGATCGCATCCGGAACGGAAAGGGGAAGGCCGGGCTCGAGCTGCGGTTCCACTCGTTTGCCTCCTTGGAAGGATCGATCACTCACCGCACCGGGTAGCGGATGATCGTCCGCAGGTTTTCCAGCGGGGTCTGGCGCGGGTCGGTGAGGCAGATCTCGTGGTGGCGCCCGGCGATCTGGAGGCCGTGCTCGCCGGCGAAACGGCGGATGGCGTCCATGGCCTCGGGAATGCCGCGGTAGGCGCCGACGTGGAGGATCTGCGCGCAGCGTCCTTCAGCAACCTTTTCAAGGGTGAGACCCGCCGTCGCCATCCCCCTTTCGCCGTTGAGCCGCGCCGCCGCGGCCACCTGCTCCGCATCGACGAAGTCGGGCACCCTCACCAGCAGCTTCCATTTCCACTCGCTGCGCGGCCGCGCCGCGAATTCGATGCCCTCCACCGCGTCCGTCCACCAGAGAGCTTCGAGCTTGCCCACCACGAAGCCCTGCCCCTGGTTGCGGTAGGCCGCTTCGACGGCGTGGGCGGTCGCCATCACGGCGCCGAGCGCGCCGTCGAACTCCTCGCCGCCCGGCGGCCCCTGTCCCGCGATCGCCAGGCACGTAGCCGGAGTGGTCTCGACCAGGGCCGGGGTCGTGGCCGGGGCTTCATACTCGGAGGCATGTTGCGCGAAGAGATCGATGGTCATGGTACATCGACTCCTTAATGATTGACTCCTTAATAAGGAATAACTGCTGCGCACGATCGATTTTGTTCTGGTACAATATTGCCAGATGATCTATCAAGTCAAGGGAGCGCGGGTGCTGGCGGCAGCCGTCGGCTTCGCCGTCGCCGGCGGCCTTGTCGCGTCCGTGGCCGGGACCAAGGCCGTTGGCGCAACGAAGCCGGCGGGCGAGACGACGATCACCGTGACGCAGGGGACCGGCATGGCCGTCGCCCTGTCGCCGGACGGCCGGACGCTGGCCATCGACCTGCTGGGGGCCCTCTGGACCCTGCCGGCAACCGGCGGCGAGGCGCGGCGCCTCACCGACGAAGAGGGGGACTCGCGCCTGCCCCAGTGGTCCCCCGACGGCCGGCGGATCGTCTTTCAGTCCTACCGCGACGGCAACTGGCACCTCTGGACCGTCACGCCCGCCGGCACCGATCTCCGGCAGCTCACCTTCGGCCCCTTCGACGACCGTGAGCCCCAAGGGTCCCCGGACGGCCGGCGTCTGGTCTTCTCGTCCGACCGCGGCGGCAGCTACGATCTCTGGCAACTGGAGCCGGAAACGGGGGCTCTCACGCAGCTCACCAGCGATCCCGGCGAGGAGTTCATGCCCGCCTGGTCGCCCGACGGCCGGGAGATCGCCTTCATCACCTCCGGGCCTCCCGCTTCACGGTGGGGGGATGCCCCCGCGAGCTCGCACCTGCGGGTGTTGAGCGCCGGCCGCCAGCGTCTCCTCGCCGAGCTGCCGGGAACGGCCGGGGCCCCCGCCTGGAGCCCCGACGGCAAGACGATCCTGGTGAGCGCGGTGAGCGGTGGCGACAGCCGGCTGCTGGAGATCGCGGTGCCGCCGCCGAATCCTGGACCGGATCCCGGACCGGTCGAGCCGCGCCCGGTCTCCTCGCCGGGGGAGGACGTCTTCCCCTTCCGGGTGGCGTGGCGGTCGCCCGGCGACTTCCTCTACACCGCAGACGGCCAGATCAAGCGGCGCGCCGAAGGCCTGGGGGCGCCCCAGGTCATCGCCTTCCGGGCTGCCGTCGCTCTCCACCGGCCGCCGTATGCCCCTCGCCGGCGGGACCTCGACGATCCTGCGCCGCAGCCGGTGCGGGGAATCCTCACGCCTGTCATTTCTCCGGCGGGAGACGCGGTCGCCTTCGTGGCGCTGGGCGATCTTTGGCTGCAGACGAAAGGCGGCGAGCCCCAGCGATTGACCGACGACGCTTTTGCGGAGCTCGATCCCGCCTGGTCGCGGGACGGCAGCCGCCTCGCCTTCGCCTGCGACCGCGCCGGCACCCTGGACATCTGGGTCCGGGACCTGGCCACCGGCGAAGACCGGCGCCTCACCGACCTGCCCGGCACGGAGAGCGCGCCGGCCTGGTCGCCCGACGGATCGCACGTGGCCTTCCTCACCGGCGAGGGCGAGCTGTGGACCGTGGACGTGGCGACCGGCAAGTCCGCCCGCCTCCATCCGCCGCTCCTCATGCCGGGCCGCCCTTCGTGGTCGGCTGACGGCAAGACGATCGCGCTCTCGGCCCTCCAGTCTTACTCCTCCCGCTTTCGCGAAGGGCGCAACGAGATCCTCCTGGTGCCGGCCGCCGGCGGCGAGCCGCGGCGGGCCAACCCTCTCCCCCACCGCTCGATCGGCTCGCGCGGCAGCGACGGACCGGTATGGTCGCCGGACGGCGGCAGCATGGCCTTCGTCACCGAGGGCGCCGTGTGGATCGCGCCGGTCAGCGCCCAGGGCGAGGTGCTCCCGGCCTACCGGGTGGCCGATGAGCTGGCGAGCACCCTGTCGTGGACCGGCGACTCGCGCGAGCTCGTCTACCAGACGGCTGCGGGCTTGAAGCGATTGAGGCTCGCCGACGGCCGCAGCGCGGAGATCCCGATCGCTCTGCGCTGGCAGCGCCGGTTGCCGAAGGGCGACCTGGTGATCCACGCCGGCCGGCTTTTCGACGGCCGCTCGGCGACGCCGCGGCTCGACGTCGACGTCGTCGTCCGCGGCCACCGCATCGCCGAGATCGTTCCCCACCGGCCGGGAGCGCATCGCGGCCAGCTCGTCGACGCTGCCGGCGCCACGGTCCTCCCCGGCCTCATCGACATGCACACCCACCAGGACCCGCACTTCGGCGAAGCCCTGGGCCGCATCTGGCTCGCCTATGGCGTGACCGCGGTGCGGGAACCGGCGACCGATCCCTACGAGGCTTTGGAGCGGCGGGAGGCCTACGCGTCAGGAGCCCGGCGCGGGCCGCGCATCTTCTTCACCGGCCCGAGCTTCGACGGCGGACGCATCTACTACGCCCGCGCGCTGGCGATGCAGGCCGGCCCGGCGGTCACCGCCGAGCTCGAACGGGCGCGGCAGCTCGGCTACGACCTGATCAAGACCTACGTCCGGCTGCCGGACGCGCTCCAGAAGCGCGTCATCGACGAGGCCCACCGGCAGGGCATCCCGGTGACCTCGCACGAGCTGTATCCCGCGGTGGCCTTCGGCGCCGACGGCGTGGAGCACCTTTCGAGCGTCGATCGCCGCGGCTATCCGATCAAGACCTCGAGCCTCAACAGGAGCTATGAGGACGTCGTCCAGCTCCTGTCCCGGAGCGGCGTCACCCTGACTCCGACCTTGGGGATTGCGGGCGGCTTCGACATCGCCGTGGCCCGCGACCCGTCGTTGCTGGAGGACCGCCGCTTCAAGACCCTCTTCCCGCCCTGGGTGGTGGGCAGCGCCAACGGACGGATGACGGCCGCCCGCCGCAACCT
>JBAPYB010000323.1:0-7461 GCA_049284515.1 Thermoanaerobaculia bacterium | reverse complement strand
GGCACCAACTACCTGGTGTACATCGACGATCAGTTCTCGATCCTGCCGCGGCGCAACCTGGTGCTGGAGAGGCTCAAGGCCGATCTCGGCCGTCTCGGGCCCCACGACCGGATGACGGTCCTCTTGTTCAACGGCCACAGGGTGACGCGCCTGTGCGACTGGATCGGCGACCGCAAGGCCCTGGAAGCGGTCCTCACGGCGGCCGAGGAACGCCCCTCCTTCGGCCTGCTGGCGCTGGCCGAGATGCGTTCGGACGGTGAGGACGCCGTGCTGTTGCGGGACTCCGGCTCGGCCATCGTGTCCATGAGCTGGGGACTCGGGGTCGGCATGCGGGCGGCGGTGGCGGCGATGCGCGGCACCCCGGCGCCGCCGGGACGCAAGGTGATGGTGTTCCTCAACGGCGGCTGGGGGCTTCCCGACCTGCCGCGGCCGGACCGGGGAGCGCCCAGCGCAACCGATTTCCCCGAGGCCCGGAAGATCTTCGCTCCGGTCTTCGAGACCGCGAACCTGCTCGGCTACACCCTCTACACGGTCGAGGTCCCCGGCGCCGCCTCCCTGGCGTCCTGGAACGACGCGAGCGCCATGGGGCCCACTCCCCACGACTTCATCACCTCCTCCTTCGGGCAAAGCGTGCACGAGGACCTGGAGGTGATGGCGCGGGAGACCGGCGGCAAGGCGATCCTCAACTCGGCCTGGCAGGACGCCTTCCAGCGGGTGACGGCGGACACCACCTCCTACTACTGGCTCGGCTTCACGCCGCAGTGGAAGGCCGACGGCAGCCGGCACAAGATCGAGCTCGAGGTGCGGCGGCCGGGGCTCGCGGTGCGCTCGCGCAGCGGCTTCTCCGACCTCTCGCGGGAGACGGAGGCCCAGGTGCAGGCCGAGAGCCTGCTGCTCTACGGCTTCCCCAAGGAAGAGCATCCCCTGGGGGTGACCACCGGCATCCTGCGCCGGGTGAGCCTGCTGCGGCGGGAGCTGCCGGTGACGGTGGCGGTGCCGGCCGAGGCTCTCGCGCCGCAGGTGGACGACGGCACGTGGTCCCTGGTGGGCACGCTCTCCATCGCCATCCTGGACAAGAGCGGCGACGACCCGCACTGGCGGACGCTGCCGGTGCACTTCAAGTCGAACGGCCTGCCGCCGGCCGGCGCCACGACGAGCGTGCAGACCGTCCTCAAGCTGCCGCTCTCCACCCGTAAGGTGGTCTTCGCCGTCGGCGGCGAGCACGGCGAGGTCAAGGCCTGGACGCAGCTCGATCTCCAGAAAGTCGAGCAGAAAGCCGAGCGAGAATGAAGAGGAGGCCGGGCTTGTTGTCATGACCAGAGAACTCGGGGGCGGCCCAGCGGCCGCTCCCCCCACGTTTGGAGAAAGTTGGAGAAACTCATGAGAAAGCTCAGTGCCGGCGGCTGGGCCGTCGCGACCCTGCTGGCCGTCCTCGCCGCCGCCCCCATCCCCGCCAGGGCCCAGGCGCCGCCGGCCAACGCGCCGCAGAGCGTTTTCGGCGAGCAGATCGACGTCCGGGTCGTCAACGTCGAGGTGGTGGTCACGGACAAGCAGGGCAACCGGGTGGCCGGCTTCACGCCGGAGGACTTCCGCCTCAAGGTCGACGGCAAGGTCGTGCCCGTCGAGTACTTCAACGAGGTGCGGGGCGGCTCCGCCATCGCCCTCGCCGAGTCCGTTGCGTCCTCGGTCAAGGGCCTGCCGAGCCTCGCTCCCGGCAACCCCGTGGGCACCAGCTACCTGGTGTTCGTCGACAACTTCTTCTCGCTCGCCAACCGCCGCGACGACGTGCTGCGGTCGCTCAAGGACCAGCTCTCCAGGCTGGGACCGGACGACCGCATGGCGATCGTGGCCTTCGACGGGCGCAACGTCCAGATGCTCTCGACCTGGTCGAATTCGCCGCGCGATCTCGGCCGGGCGATCGAGAAGGCCATCGGCGAGCCGGCCCAGGGGCTCGCCAGGGTGGCCGAGCTGCGCAGCTTCGATTCGACGCGGCGCCTGATCGGCAGCTCGGCCTTCGAGCCGGGGCCCCGCGCCTCCTTCACCCAGCGGCTGGACATCGAGGAGATCGAGTACGCCGACCGCCTCGCGAGCCAGACCGAGCGCGAGGTCGCCGCGGTGGTCAGCACCCTGCGCGGCTTCGCCTCGCCGCCGGGGCGCAAGGTCATGCTGCTGCTCTCCGGCGGCTGGCCGTTCTCGCCCGCCGACTACGTGGTGAACAACCCCAACCGGCCCATCCTCGAGCGCGAGGTGCCGCGGGGCGACGAGATCTTCCGTCCCCTGGCCGACACCGCCAACCGCCTCGGCTACACCATCTACCCCCTGGACGTGCCGGGAATCGAGGGCACGGTGACCGACGCCTCGCTGGCGTCGCCGTCGCCGACGGGCCTCAACATCCGCGAGCAGGAGCACGAGGCGTCGCTGCAATGGGTGGCGCAGCAGACGGGCGGCCGGGCGCTCCTCAACTCGCTCGCCAGCGAGGCCCTGAACAACGCCGAAGCCGATACCCGCTCCTACTACTGGCTGGGCTTCACCCCCTCCTGGCAAGGCAACGACAAGCGCCACAAGGTGGAGGTCACCGTCACGCATCCGGGGTTCAAGGTGCGCTATCGCGAGGACTTCCTCGACCTGTCGCGCAAGGCCGAGGTCTCCATGCAGGTGGAGAGCGCCATGATGTTCGGCAACGGTCCCGACTCGGCGCCTCTGGCGATCCAGGTGGGGAAGGCGACGGCGGCCGGCCGGCGGGAGATGGAGCTCCCCGTCACCCTCGGAATTCCGGCGGACGCCATCACCTTCGTGCCGGTCAACGGCAAGTACACCGCCGAGGTGGAGCTGCGGGTCTCGGCGGTGGACTCCAGCGGCGCCCGCGCGCCGGTGCCGGTCATCCCCATCACCATCACGACGGCGACCCAGCCCAAGCCGGGCACGGCCGTCAAGTACGATGCGAAGCTCAGACTGCGGCGCCTGCCGCACCACCTGACCCTGGCGGTGTTCGATCCCCAGAGCGGCAAGATCCTCCTGGCCCAGACCGACGTGGCCCCGCCGCCGAAGTGACCCCTCATCACCCCGGCCCTCTTCTCCCATCGCCCTCCCCCCGACCGGGAGAAGAGGGAGAGGTGAGTCGGGCGTTCTCGAGCCCCCTCTCTCCCGGCGGATGGGAGTGCGGTGGGAGAGAGGGGGTTGGGGGAGTGAGGGGTCTTGGGCGGGCGTGCTCGGAGGGAAAAAGGTGGCGGGAGTCAAAACAGCTATAATTCCAATTCCCGGGGACTGGAGTCCAGGAAGAAGAGGCTTATGAGCTCAAGGTTGCGTCCATTCACGGCATGTTGCTTGCTTATGCTCCTGGCGAGCCTGTTGGCCGGCGGCGGCAGGGCCATCGCGCAGAAGACACCCCCCTCGCCGCCGCCCGCAAAGCCGGCGCCCTCGCCGAAGGCCTCGGCGGACACGAGCTTCGTCGACATCGTCAACGTCAGCGTCGTCAACGTCGACGTCTACGTGACCGACAAGAAGGGCTCCGTGGCCGGGCTGACCAAGGACGACTTCGAGCTGTACGAGAACGACCGGCCTGTGCAGATCACCAACTTCTACTCCGTCACCAATGGCAAGGCGACCTCTCCCGGCAACGCTGCGCCGGCGGCGGGGGTGGCTACGGCGCCTCCAGCCGGCGCGCCGGCCGTCCCCGCGCCGGCCGCCGTCCCCGCGCCGCCCCAGTCACTGGATCTCGACGCCGGCAAGCTGCCGCCGGACCAGCGGTTGCGGCTGGTGATCTATATCGACAATTACAATCTGAAGCCGTTCGACCGCAACCGCGTGATGCGCGAGCTGCGGGCCTTCATCGGGCAGAAGCTGGCCAAGGGCGACGAGATGATGCTCGTCACCTACGACCGCGAGCTCCACACCCGGCGCACCTTCACCAGCGATCCGGCCCTCATTGCCCAGGCGATGCTGGAGCTGGAGAAGATCTCGGCCCAGGGGGTTCACGACGACTCCGACCACCGGGATTTCCTGCGCAAGATCAACGACTCGCAGAGCGTGGCCGAAGCCGAGGGCTACGCTCACACCTACGCGGAGTCGACCTTCAACGACCTTTCGTTCTCCATCGACGCACTGAAGAAGATCGTCGACTCGCTCGCCGGCATGCCGGGACGCAAGGCCGTGCTCTACGTCTCCGACGGCCTGCAACTGATCGCCGGCCAGGACCTCTTCTACGCCGTGCAGAACAAGTACGGCGAGCAGAGCTCGAGCATGGTGTCGACGCTGGAGTACGACACCTCCAAGCGCTTCAACGAGCTGACGGCCCAGGCCAATGCCAACCGCATCACGTTCTACACCATCGACGCCGCCGGCTTGCGCGGCTACGAGTCGAACACGGCCGAGAACCAGGGTCCCGGCGCTCCGAACCCGGGCTTCAACCAGCTCATCGACCAGGTCCGCTTCTCCAACCTCCAGAGCACCCTGCAGATCATGGCGGAGAACACGGGCGGCCAGGTGATCCTCAACGCCAACGTCATCGCGGCGCAGCTCGACA
Source organism: Thermoanaerobaculia bacterium (assembly GCA_049284515.1). Taxonomy (GTDB): domain Bacteria; phylum Acidobacteriota; class Thermoanaerobaculia; order Multivoradales; family UBA5704; genus DATARR01. Next base: position 2,939 of record JBAPYB010000323.1, on the reverse strand, counting down.
AGATCGCCAGCGACTTCAACAGCTACTATTCGCTCGGCTATGCGCCCACCCATTACGGCGACGGGCGCTATTACAAGCTCAAGGTCAAGGTGAAGAAGCGCAAGGACGTCACGGTGCGCCACCGCGACGGCTACCGCGACAAGGGCACCGACGCGCGGATGAACGACAGCACCCTGGCCGCTCTGAGCTTCCCCTTCGAGGAGAACCCGCTTGGCGTCAGCCTCGAGTTCGGGCAGAGCCGGCCGCGCGACGACGGCTTCTTCCTGGTGCCCGTCATGGTGCACATTCCCATCGGCAGGCTGGTGCTGGTGCCCCGCGAGTCCACTGAGGACGCCCGGGTGCGGGTCTTCATCGCCGCCATCGATTCCAAGGGCTCCACCTCCGACGTGCAGCAGACTCCCGTGCCGATCAGCATTCCCAAGAGCGACGTCGCCGCCGCCCAGCGCAAGACCTTCGTCTACTCGCTGACCCTGCTGATGCGGCCCGGAGACCAGCGGGTCTCCGTGGGAGTGCGCGACGACATTGCCGCCCAGGCGTCTTTCGTCAGCGGCGGCGTGACCGTGGGCCGTTGACACTTCGGGAGGTGGGATGACCGGCTGGATCGACCTGTTCCGCTCGCTGGGTGAGTCGCTGCTGGAAGTGGTGCGAGCGGAGCTCGCGGGCCTGCAGGACGACCTCCAACGCTCCGGGCGCCACTTCGGGGTGGCGCTCGGGCTGTTCGCCGGCGCCGCCGTCCTGGTGTTCTGGATGGTGGGGCTGCTGCTCTTCGCCCTCATCGCCATTCTGCACATCTGGCTGCCGCTGTGGGCCGCTGCGCTCATCGTGCTGGCCCTCTTCGTGATCGCCATCGCCGTCCTCGGCTTCCTGGGCATGCGCCGCCTGCGCCAGGTGGAGAATCCGATGGAGACCGTGCGCAACCGGCTGGACAACCATCTCGACTGGTGGCAGCACTCCTTCCTCAGCCGTCCACGGACGCTGGACGTGGACCGAGTCGCCAACGACGAGCCTCTGGGGAGGGAGCTGCCATGAGCCGCCTGGAAGACGCCCGCCGCGAAGTCGAGCGGCGCATCGAGGAGAGCCGGCGCGAAGCCGAGCTGCGCCTGGCGGACGTCCGCTCCGCCCTGGAGACGGAGGTGGGCTTCGCGCCGAAGCGGAAGTACCTGCTGATGGCGCTCGCGGCCGGCGCCATGGGCTTCGCCGTGGCCCTCAAGAAGCGCAGCGGGCGCAAGAAGCTGAAAGGCTGAGCCATCTCGGGGCGCCAGAGCGCCCGCCCAAGACCCTCACCCCTGCCCCTCTCCCGACCACCCCAGAGGCGCTAACTTTGGCCCCAATGCTTCGAGTAGGGGCGGGTCTGGGCGGCAGGTTGGGGGCTCGACCCGCCTGATTTCGACGATTTCGCCGCTGCAGGGCGGGTCGCGCCCCCTCCCGCCCCTCCAGACCCGCCCCTACACGAAGCAAAGTTAGCGCCTATGCCCGGTCGGGGGGGAGGCTGGGCGAAGAGAGCCGGGGTGATGAGGGTCTTGGGCAGGGGGCGCACCCCCTCCGTCATTGTCCTGTAACACACCGTAATGCTGATCGTAAGCTCCAGCCACTAAGTTTCTCTCGGCTACTCCGGTTCTCCACAAAGTCGCTCTCCCCTGGAGGTTACGTTGTGACATATCACAGTACGCGATCGTTTCTGGACTCCGTTACCGATGTGGGGAGAACTCTGCCGGAATCGCGTCCCACCGTGCTCCTCGCAGACGACCATCCCATGATCCTGGAGGGTCTCAAGAGGCTCCTGAGGCCGGAATTCAACGTGGTGGGCGCGGTGGCGGACGGCCAGGCGTTCGTCGAGATGGCGGAGGAGCGGCAGCCCGACGTGGTCATCACCGACATTGCCATGCCCGGCCTCGACGGCCTCGCCGCCGCTCGCCGGTTGCGGGAGACCGTCCCCGGCGCCCGGGTGATCATCCTGAGCTTCCATTCCGAGCCTTCCTGGGTGCGGGCAGCGTTCGAGGCCGGCGCCTGCGGCTACCTGACCAAGGGCTCCGCCCCGGAAGAGATCGAGGTCGCCGTCCGTGAGGTGCTCCAGGACCGCTTCTACGTCAGCCCGCAGGTGGCCCGCGCCGCCCTCCACACGGACATAATGCTTCTGGAACCCGTAGAGGCGCTCACTCGGCGCGAGACCGACATCGTCCGGCTGGTGGGCGTAGGGCTGGGCAACAAGGAGATCGCCAACCGGCTCGGAGTGGCGGTGACGACCGTCCGCTCCCACCTGAACAACGTCTACGACAAGCTGAGGCCGGCGAGCCGGGTTGAGCTGGCACTGTACGCCGCGCACACCACGGAAGCCGCGATGTAGTACGCGAAACCTGACGTGTACGCCGGCTCGACAAGGCGCCTTCTGAAGGGATGACATCTGCCAGGCCACAGCCCGATTCTGCGAATCTGACCGAGCTCCGCCGCCGCTTCGCCGCCGAGGAAGAGGCGCGGCGCCGGATCGCGCGGGAGATTCACGACGACCTCTGCCAGCGGTTCGCCGCCGCGGCCATCGATCTCAAGGTGGTGCGCCGGGAGCTTGCCGAGGACGACCCCCACCGCGGCGAGCTCGACACCGTGGCCGCCAGTCTGGTGGAGCTGTCCGGCGACCTGCGCCACCTGAGTCACGGCCTCCATCCCACGCTGCTCGACGGCCACGGCCTGGCCGCGGCGCTGGCCGACTACTGTGCTGGCGTCGAACGGCGGCACGGGCTGCCGGTGCGGCTCAGCGTCTCGGGCGCCGAGGAGCCGTTCTCGCCGGAGGTCTCCCTGGGCCTCTTCCGTATCGCTCAGGAGGCCCTCGCCAACGTCGTTCGTCACGCCGGCGCCCGAGAGGTCCAGGCCACGCTGAAGGCCGACGGCGGCGAAGCGCACCTGATGGTGGCCGACGACGGCGCCGGCTTCGACCCGGCCGCGCC
>JBAPYB010000322.1:0-7943 GCA_049284515.1 Thermoanaerobaculia bacterium | reverse complement strand
GCCGAGGAGGCCCGGCCGCTGCCGCCCGCCGCCCTGGCGCTGTTCGACGTTCAGGGCGGCCTGAAGATCGGTCTCCTGGAGCTGCCGGGTGGAGCGGTGTTCAATCCGCCCGGAGGCAGCCGCTGGGCTCTCCCGTCGGGGGGGCTCGCGGGGCTGTTGACCGACAACCTCCCCCAGGGGAATGCCGCCGGATGGGACATTGTTGCCTTCGACACCGAAAGCCTCGCCCGCGCGAAGGCCCTGGCGCCGCGGATCTCGGCCTTGGTGCCGCCCGGCGCGACGGGTGAGGCTGGCGCAGAGACCCGGCTGGTGCTCGGCGCGTGGCTACGCCCCGGCCCGGCCCTCGTTCGGATGCGCCAGATGCGCCAGGGATTCGAGAAGGTGCCCCTGGTCGACCGCCGGCAGGTGGAGCGCTGGCGCGACTGGGAGACGCTCCTTGCGCCCTTCGCCGCCTGCGACCGGCTGTCCCTGGCGTCGACCCGGTCCCCCGCCTCGTTCCGTCTGCGCCTCCACGGATGCCGGTGACCCCTCCGGACGACCTCCGGACGGCGCGGCGTTGACAGGGGAGGACGGAATCCCTTAGCCTTCCCGTTTGCCCCGGTTGGAGGGTATGGATGCAGATTTGGCTGGATCAGGTTCGCGACGAACCTTTCAACTGGGACGAGACTCAGCGTGTTTCCAAGGAGATCCTGGGCCGTCCCGAGCTGCTGGACCTCGGTCCCGTGTCGTGGCGCGGTCAGGTGGTGTTCGCCGACCCCGGGTTTTTCCTGCGGGCCCGGATCTTCTATGAGCAGACCCTGAGCTGCACCCGGTGTCTGAAGCCGATCGTCGAGCAGGCGAAGTCCGACGTCGAGCTGATGATCCTGGTGGAGCACGGTCCCGAAGCCGGGGGCGAGCATGCGCTGCACGAGCAGGACTTGGGGCTCCTCTATCTCGAGGACGAGCTTCTGGAAACGGATCCCATCCTGGTCGAGCAGCTCCAGCTCAACATCCCCATGAAGCCGCTCTGCCGGGAGGACTGCCAGGGGCTGTGCCCGACCTGCGGTGCCGACAGGAATGCCGGGGAGTGCAATTGCGAGGAGTCGGCTCCCGATCCCCGCTGGGCGGCTCTCGCGGCGCTGAAGGGCCGGCTGCCCGACGCCCCCGGCGGCCGATGACTTGAGACGAATTGAATTCCAAAGAGAGGCACGACGACCATGCCGAACCCGAAACACCGCCATTCCAAGGCCCGTCGCGACAAGCGCCGCGCCCACGACGCGTTGGCGCGCCCCGCCACCTCCACCTGCCCGAATTGCGGCGAGGTCAAGATGCCGCACCGCGCCTGCCCGAGCTGCGGGCAGTACCGCGGCAACCAGGTGATCGAGGGCAAGGAAACCCTGTAACCCTCCCGCAATCCCGATCCGGCCCCTAACGAGACAGAATCGCCCGGTCAAGCCTGACTCCCTGGGATCTGCCCTTCGTCGGGCGTTTCGGGGTGGTGGGAACCGAGCATGCCGATCGCCGTAGACGCCATGGGTGGAGACCATGCGCCGCAGTGTGCGGTGGAGGGCGCGGTGCGCGCCGCCGACGAAGGCGTGTCCATCCTGTTGGTGGGCGACCGGGCGCGGGTGGACTCCGAGCTGGCGCGCCTCGGCGCCCGGGGGCGGATCGAGATCGTCCACGCCGAGGAGGTGGTGGGCATGGACGAGCCGGCGATCACCCCGATCCGCAGGAAGCGGCGCTCCTCGCTTCGGCTCTGCGCCGAGCTGGTCAAGGACGGCCGCGCCCAGGCCATGGTCACCGCCGGCAACACCGGCGCCGCCATGGTGGCGGCCAAGATGGTGATCGGCACCGTGGCGGGCGTGGACCGGCCGGCGCTCGCCGCCGTGCTGCCCAATCTGCGGGGACGCACCGTGCTGCTCGACGTCGGGGCCAACGTGGACAGCAAGCCCATCCACCTGCGCGAGTTCGCCGTCATGGGTCACTTCTACGCCCAGGAGGTGCTTGGCACCCCGCAACCGCGCATCGGCGTGCTGTCGGTCGGCGAGGAGGAGGGGAAGGGAACGGAGATCACCCGCGAGGTCTCGCGGGTGCTCAAGACGACCGGCCTCAACTTCGCCGGCAACGTCGAAGGGCGGGACGTCTTCAACGGCACCGTGGACGTGATCGTCTGCGACGGCTTCGTGGGCAACGCCGTGCTCAAGAGCGCCGAGTCGCTCGCCGAGATGCTCCTCCGGATGCTGCGCGAGGAGGTGGCGGCGAGCTCCCGCGGCAAGCTCGGCTACGCTCTGGCGAAGCCCGTCTTCGACCGCTTCCGCCGGCGGGTGGACTACAGCGAGTACGGGGCGGGGCCGCTGCTGGGCTTGAACGGCGGCTGTTTCATCGCCCACGGCCGCGCCAACGCGCGGGCCATGCAGAATGCCATCCGCCGCGCCGAGGAGTTCTCGAACGCGCGGCTGGACCGTAAGATCCGCGACAAGATCGCCGAGCTGCACAGCCAGGAGGAGAAGCTCCTGGCCGCCGGCCGGCAGAGGGGCGATGGATGAGACTCGCCGGCAAGAAGATCGCGTTCATGTTCCCAGGCCAGGGTTCGCAGAAGATCGGCATGGGACGGCCGTGGGCCGAGGCCGTCCCGGAAGCTCGCGCCGCCTTCGAGGAGGCCGACGAGGCGCTGGGCTTCCCGCTCTCCCGGCTCTGCTGGGAGGGGCCGGAGGAGGAGTTGGGGCTGACGGAGAACACCCAGCCGGCGCTCGTGGCCACCTCGATCGCCGTCCATCGCGCCCTCGGCGTCCTGGCGCCTGAGCTCGTGCCGGTGGCCATGGCGGGGCACAGCCTGGGCGAGTACTCGGCGCTGGTGGCGGCCGGGGCTCTCGGCTTCGCCGACGCCTTGCGCCTGGTGCGCCGGCGCGGCCAGCTCATGCAGGAGGCCGTGCCGGTGGGGGTGGGCGCCATGGCCGCCATCATCGGCATGGACCTGGAGGCCATTACCGCCATCGCCGCGGAGGCCGCCGATGCGGCGCCGGGAGAGGTCTGTGCCGTGGCCAACCTCAACGGTCCGGCGCAGACGGTGCTCGCCGGCCACAAGGGAGCGATCGACCGCGCCGTGGCTCTCGCCAAGGAGCGGGGCGCCCGCAAGGCGACCCTCCTCGCCGTCTCGGCGCCGTTCCACTCGCCGCTCATGCGGCCGGCGCGGGAGGGGCTCGCGCCGCTGCTGGCGGCGACGCCGTTCCACACTCCCCGGGTCCCGGTGGTGAGCAACGTGGACGCCCGGCCGGTGGCTTCGGGCGGCGCTGCCCGCGAGGCTCTGGAGCGGCAGATCGACAACCCGGTGCGCTGGGTGGAGTCGGTGCTGTGGATGGAGGAGTCGGCGGGCGTCGAGGTGTTCGTCGAGGTGGGGCCGGGCAACGTGCTGGCGGCCCTCACGCGCCGCATCGTCCAAAGTGCCCGTACCACCCCGGTCACGGAGCCCGATCATCTGCGCCAGCTCCTGGCAGAGGACGATTGAGGACGATTGAGGACGATTGAGGAGGAGGGAGTAGAGCTGATGTTGAGCCTGGACAACAAGACGGCGCTGGTCACCGGCGCTTCGCAGGGCATCGGCGAGGCCATCGCCCGGCTGCTGGGCCGCCAGGGCGCCCGCGTCATCGTGGCGGCCCGCAACGAGGAGAAGCTGAAGCGGCTGGCGGCGGAGATCGACGCCGGCGGCGGCTGCGCCCGGCCGCTGGTGCTCGACGTCACACAGCCGGAGACCTTCGCCGAGCGGCTGAAGAGCCTGCCCGAGGACTACGCCGCCGTGGACGTCCTGGTCAACAACGCCGGCATCACCGCCGACAACCTGCTGGCCCGCATGTCGCTCGACGACTGGGAGCAGGTGCTGCGCACCAACCTGACGGGGGCCTTCGCCCTCACCAAGGAGGTGGTGCGGGGGATGATCAAGCGGCGCTGGGGGCGGGTGATCAGCGTCTCCTCGGTGGTGGGGATGATGGGCAACGCCGGCCAGGCCAACTATGCGGCGGCCAAGGCGGGGCTCATCGGCTTCAGCAAGTCGTTGGCCCGCGAGCTGGGGAGCCGCAGCGTGACGGTCAACGTGGTGGCCCCCGGCTACATCCAGACCGCGATGACCGACAGGCTCCCCGCGGCGGCCCGCGAGGAGCTGGCGGGGTCCATCGCCCTCCGGCGGCTGGGCACCGTGGACGACGTGGCATGGGCCGTGCTGTTCCTGGCGAGCGAAGAGGCCGGCTACATCACCGGGACCACGGTCAACGTATCGGGCGGGCTCTATATCTGAAATGAGAACCGTCCGCATGGACTCAAACGTGACCTTTGTGTTAGAACCCCACTTCGTGCGCGGTCAAGCCCGCGCCGATCACGATCATGGAGGGAACCGCGATGGCAGTTGCAGATAAGGTCAAGAGCATCATCGTCGAGCAGCTCGGTGTCGACGAGGAAGAGGTCACCCTGGACGCCAGCTTCACCGACGATCTGGGCGCCGACTCTCTGGACATCGTCGAGCTGGTGATGGCGTTCGAAGAGGAATTCGGCATCGAGATCCCGGACGAGGAGGCCGAGAAGATCAGCAACGTGCGTGAGGCGGTCGACTACATCCAGAACAATACCGGGGACCAGAACTAGGTTCCTGCCTTCAGGCCTTGCAACTGATCCAGCTTGAAAACAGACCTGCGCCGCGTCGCCGTTACCGGGGTCGGGCTGGTTTCCCCCCTGGGAGTCGGCACCGCCGAGAACTGGGATGCCCTCTTGGCGGGGCGCAGCGGCATTGGTCTCCTGACCCGCTTCGACGCCGCTGAGTACCCGTCGCGCATCGCCGGCGAGGTCAAAGGCTTCAATCCCCTCGACTATCTGGACAAGAAGGACGTCAAGAAGAGCGACACCTTCATTCAGTTCGCTCTGGCGGCCACCCGTTTCGCCGTCGACGACTCACGGCTGACGATCGACGAGGGCAACGCCGACCGGGTGGGGGTGATCATCGGCTCCGGCATCGGCGGCCTGCCGCTCATCGAGACGATGCACCAGATCCTCCTCGAGCGGGGCCCGAGCCGGGTGTCGCCGTTCTTCATTCCCGGCCTGATCGTCAACATGGCGGCGGGCCAGATCTCCATCCGCTATGGCGCCCGGGGGCCCATCGCCTCGCCGGCCACGGCCTGCACCACCGGCCTCCACGCCGTGGGCGACGCCTTCCGGCTGATTCAGGTCGGGAAGGCGGACGCCATGATCGCCGGCGGCACCGAAGCCGTGATCACGCCGCTCTCCATGGCGGGCTTCTGCGCCATGCGCGCCCTTTCGACCCGCAACGACGAGCCGGAGAAGGCCTCGCGGCCGTGGGATGTCGGGCGCGACGGCTTCGTGATGAGCGAGGGCTGCGGCATCGTCGTGCTGGAGGAGATGACGGCGGCCGAGCGGCGCGGCGCGCTCATCTACGCCGAGATCGTGGGCTACGGCATGGGGGCCGACGCCTATCACATCTCGGCCCCGCATCCGGAGGGCGACGGCGCGGTGCGCGTGATGCGCGCCGCCCTGGCCGACGCCGGCCTCGCGCCGGAGCGGATCGGCTACATCAACGCCCACGGCACCTCGACGCCCCTGGGCGACCTCTCGGAGGTGCGGGCGATCAAGACCGTCTTCGGCGATCACGCCTACAAGCTCGCGGTGTCGTCCACCAAGAGCGCCACCGGCCATCTGCTGGGTGCGGCCGGCGGGCTGGAGTCGGGGATCCTGGCCCTCGCGATCCGCCACCAGACGCTGCCCCCGACGATCAATCTGGACGAGCCGGGCGAGGAGTGCGACCTCGATTTCGTTCCCCACCACGCCCGCAAGGTGGACCTCGAATACGCGCTCACCAACTCCTTCGGCTTCGGCGGCACCAACGCCTCGATCGCCATGAAGCGCTACGCCTAGCTAGCTAGGGCGCCAGCTCCCGCTCGAAGAACTCCGTCGCCCGCTCGTAGAAGTGGCGCGAGGCGGCGCCGCGGAAGCCGTGCTTCTGGCCCGGGTAGAAGGCCTGCTCGAACGGCACGCCGGCCTTGATGAAATCGCCGCTCAGGTTGATCGAGTTCTGGGGATGGACGTTGTCGTCCGCCAGGCCGTGGACGACGAGGAGGTGGTCCTTGAGGTTGGCGGTATAGGTAATGGGGGAGGAATCGCGGTAGCCGTCGGCGTTGTCCTGGGGCCGGTCGAGATAGCGCTCGGTCCAGATCGAGTCGTAGAGCCGCCAGTCGGTCACCGGCGCGCCGGCGATGGCGGCCTTCCACACTCCCGGCCGGTTGAGCACGCAGTAGAGCGTATTGGAGCCGCCGCCGGACCATCCCCAGAGCCCGAGGCGGGAGGCGTCCACCCAGGGGAGGGTCTTGAGATAGTCGACGCCCGCGAGCTGGCCTGCCAGGTTGACAGAACCGAAGCGGCGATAGTCCTTGTCCTCTCCCGGCTTGCCGAAGAACGTCGACGACTGGTTGTCGACGCTGAAAACGGCGAAACCGCGCTGGGCCATCAGCTTGTGCCAGAGGCTGCGGACGCTCCAGGCGTTGTCCACCACCTGCGAGCCCGGGCCGCCGTAGTGGTAGATGATCACCGGGTAATGTCTGGAGGGTTGGGAGGGATCGAAGCCCGCGGGCTTGAGCATCCGCGCCGGCAGCCGCGAGCCGTCCGGCCCGGGAATGGTGAAGATCTCCCACTTCGGCAATGACGCCGCGTCGAATTTCGGCGGCGCCGAGGGCAGGGCGATGGGGGATCCGCCGCCGGCCGGCCGCACCTCGCTCCGGGTGGGCGTGTCGGCGTCGCTCCACGAGTGGACCCAGGCGCCGGTCCGCGGCGAAATGGCTGCGGCGGCGGAGTGAGAGCCGGGCGCGGGCGTGAGGATCTCCCAACCGCCGGCTTGCAAGGAGATCCGGGCGACTTTACGGTCGACCGCGCCGAGCTCCGCGGTGGCAAAGGCGGTGACCACGGCCCAGGTACCGTCGCCGGCCACGCCGTCGAGAGCCGTCACGGCCCAGCCTTCCGGCGTCACCGGGTGGACGGACCTCCCGTCCGCTCCGTAGAGGTAGAGGCGGCGCCAGCCATCGCGCTCCGAGCCCCAGAGGAAGCGGCCGTCCGGCAGGAAGTGGAAGTCCTTGCCGAGGTTGATCCAGGTCCGCGCGGTCTCGGAGAGGAGAGGCGAGCAGGCGCCGTCGGCGGCACCGCAGCGCAAGAGGTCCAGGTGCTTCTGGTCGCGGCTCAGCCGCTGCACGGCCACGGCCTCGCCCTTCGGCGCCCAGTCCACCCGCGCCATGTACGAGTCGGCGTCCCCGGTTCCCAGCCAGGTGGTTTTCCCGCTGGCGACCTCCAAGACGCCGACCTTGACTTTGGGATTGGGCTCGCCGGACTTCGGGTACTTCTGCAACGTCACCTTGGGATAGAGCGGGGTGTCGTCCACCAGCGAGTAGACGCCGACGGGGGTCTCGTCGAAGTGGAGGAAGGCGATGCGGGAGCCGTCCGGGCTCCACCAGAAGCCTTCCGGCTGGCGGTTCCAGATCTCCTCGCCGTAGACCCAATCGTTGGTGCCGTTCAAGGTGACGTTCTCCTGGCCGTCCGAGGTCAGCCGGGTTTCGGCGCCCGAGGCGACGTCCAGGACGTAGAGGTCGAAGCTCCGCACGAAGGCGATGCGCCGGCCATCGGGCGAGAAGTGCGGGTCCTCCTCCGCGGCCTTGGTATGGGTGAGGCGCCGCACGGCGTGATCGGCCAGGGTTTCCAGGTACAGGTCGCCGCCAGCCACGGCCAGGAGGGCGTCTCCCTGGGGCGACCAGGAATACTCCTCGATCTCGATCTTTCTGTCCTTGGAGTCCCTGCTGTCCTTGTTGTCCTTGTCTTTTTCCGCGCCGAGATCCGCCGGCCGAAGCAGCACCTCGCTCTTGCCGGTGGCGATGTCGAGGGACCAGAGGAGCTTCTCGGCGCCGTCGCCCTTCTCGTCCCAGAGG
>JBAPYB010000321.1:0-5517 GCA_049284515.1 Thermoanaerobaculia bacterium | reverse complement strand
TCGACGATTTCGCCGCTGCAGGGCGGGTCGCGCCCCCTCCCGACCCTCCAGACCCGCCCCTACACGAAGCAAAGTCAGCGCCTATGAAGGGCAGGGATGAGGGTCTTGGGTGGGGAGCTCCCGTTGAGAGCTCCCCTCAAGGCGGCTCCGGCGGTTTCGGATAGGATTTCCCCCAGGTCAACGTCCATGCGCCCCCTCTTCCCTCCCCGGCTTCAGTGTCTCCTCGCTTGCGGGCTCCTGCTCGCCTCCGCGGCGGCCATGGCAGCCATGCCGACCGCACCGGCCCTCCCCGACTCCGGAGAACGGGGATTTCCCCTCATCCAGGCTTACGATCCGGCCCTTCCGGACGCCGACACGCAGAACTTCGCCATCGCCCGCGATCCGCGCGGTTTCGTCTACGTGGGCAACGGCGGAGGCGTGCTGATTTATGACGGCGCCTGGTGGCGGTTGATCCCGATCGGCAAGGCGAAGTCGGTCTTCTCGCTCACCAGCGACGCGCGGGGGAGGATCGGCATCGGCGGCGTCGACGAGCTCGGCTACCTGGCTCCCGACAGCGGCGGCACGCTTCGCTACGTCTCGCTCGCCGGACAGCTCCCTCCCGGCCAGCGGGCGTTTGGACAGGTTTTTCGTACGGCGGCCACAGACAAGGGGTTCGCCTTCCTCACCGCCCGGTGGCTCCTGCTTTGGGACGGCGCCCGGATGACCACCGCGGCCACGTTTCCCGGCGACCGGCCCTACGCGACGATCTTCCCCGTCGACGGCGCCCTCGTCGCCTGGACCCGCGCGGGGCTTTCGCGGCTCGCGGGCACCCGGCTCGTGCCGGTGCCGGGCGGTGAGGTCTTTCGCGACCGCCGGGTCGATCTGATCCTCCCGGCCCCCCCGGACGCCACCGTCCTGCTCGTCTCCGTGCGCGGCGAAGGGCTCTTCCTCTTCAAGGACGCTCAGGCACGGCCGTTCGCCGCCGCGGCATCACGGTGGACGGCCGAGAAGAGGCTCTACGACGGCATCCGCCTGGCCGATGGCCGCTGGGCTCTGGGCTCGATCCTCGGGGGCGTTCTCCTGCTGCGGCCGGACGGCGACATCGACCAGGTGATCGACACCTCGGTCGGCCTGGCGGACAACTTCGTGAACGGCACGATGGTCGATCGCGAGGGCTCGCTGTGGCTGGCCTTGAACAACGGTCTCGCACGGATCGAGGTGGCCTCTCCGCTGTCGGTCATCGATCGCCGGGCCGGGCTGGAGGGGAGCGTTTACGCGCTCGCCCGCCACCTCGGCAAGCTCTGGGTGGGCACTGCCGCCGGTCTCTTCACCACCGAGGGCACGGAGCGCGCCGCAGACGATCCCAAGGTGCCGGAATGGGGCCTGCCGGTCCGCGTGCGGGCCGTGCCCGGGCCCCCTCCCTCGGTGTGGAGCCTGCTGTCCGTGGACCAGGACCTGCTGGTGGGATCGGCGTACGGTCCCTACCTGGTCCGTGGCACCAAGGCGGCTGCGCTGGCCGGCGCCGGGCAGAGGACCGTGTACGTCCTGGCGCGTTCACGCCGGGACCCGGACCGCGTCTGGCTGGGAACCGAGGACGGGCTCGGCGCCATCCGGCGTGACGCGGGAGGATGGCGCTTCGAGGGCATGGTTCCTGGCATGACCCAGGAGATCCGCTCGATCGAGGAGGGCGAGAACGGAGCCGTCTGGTGCACGACGGACCTCAACGGCCTGTGGCGAGTCGAGCTCGACGCGGGCGCCGTGGGGAGGCCCGCGCAGGTGCGCCAGATTCCCGGAGGAGACGGCGTTCATCTGAACCGGATCGGCGGCCGCCTCCTGGCAGCGACAGGTAAGAAGGTGCTGCGGCTCGACGAGGCGAAAGGCCGGCTCGTGGATGACCCCAGCCTCGCGGGGCTGCGCGGCAAAGTCAACCTGGTCGCCGAGGATGCCGCGGGCAATGTCTGGATGGACTCTCACCCGCCGGCTGTCGCGCTGCGCCGAGGATCGGGCTGGACGGACAAGGCCCGCTCGCTCGTCGAGGTGCCGGGGCACGCCGTGCTGGCGATCGTCACCGAGCCGGACGGCGTCGTCTGGCTGTGCGGCGACGACGGGCTGTACCGCTACGCCGGCTCTTCCCACCTTCAGGCTCAGGCCCTGCCGGCTCCGCCCCTCGCGCAGGTGACGTCGAGCGGCGACAGGCTCCTCTTTGGCGGTGCGCCCGGCGTCGCCCCGAAGGCCGTCGACCTGCCGCCGTACCTGCGGCGCCTGCGGATCGAGTTCGCGCCGCTCTCCTTCCGCGCCGGCCTGCGTTTCCAGACCCGCCTCGAGCCGATCGACGCCGGCTGGAGCGGTCCGACGGCGGAGCCCTTCGCCGAGCTGACGCGGCTGCCGCCGGGCCTGTACACCTTCCACGTGCGCACCGCCAGCCCGAACGGCGAGGTCGGGCCGGCGACGTCGTGGTCGTTCCGCGTCCTCTCCCCCTGGTACCAGACGCCGTGGGCGATCGCCGGCTGGATCGCGCTCGCCGTGGCGGCGCTGACCGGCTATGTCCGCCTGCGCAGCCACGCCCTGCGCCTGCGGGCCGCCCAGTTGGAAGCGCGGGTCGCCGAGCAGACGGAGGAGCTGCGCCACTCGGTCGAGGAGCTGCAGCACGCCCACGCCGGCCTCGCGGCGGCGAACGCCCGGCTGGAGGAGCTGTCGCTCAGCGACGAGCTCACCGGCCTCGCCAACCGCCGCCACCTGCAGCAGGTGCTGGACGCGGAGTGGGAGCGCGCCCAGAGGCTCGGAGCGCCGCTCGCCTTCGTCCTGCTCGACCTCGACTTCTTCAAGAAGCTCAACGACACCCGCGGCCATCGCGAGGGCGACCGCTGCCTCCAGGCGGTAGCCGCCCACCTCAGCGAGGCCCTGCGCCGGCCGGGCGACCTCGTGGCCCGCTACGGCGGCGAGGAGCTGGCCGTGCTCCTCCCCTACACGGACCTGACCGGCGCCCTGCAGGTGGCCGAGCAGCTCCGCGACGGCATCGAAAGGCTCGCGATCCCCCACGGGGCGGTGCCGTTGGGACACGTCACCGCCAGCTTCGGCGTCGCCGCCGTGATCCCAGCTCCCGAACAGGAGGCGGAGATCCTCATCGAGACCGCCGACCTCGCCCTCTACCGCGCCAAGACGGCGGGGAGGAACCGGGTGCGGGCCGCGGGCGTGGAAGAGACGGGCGAGCACACCCTCGGCTGGGCGACCGCCTCCCATTGAGCACCGCGGCCGGCCGCCTCAATGGACCGGCGCATAGCGGTGAAAGAAGGAGACGATCTCGGCGACGGACAGGAGGCAACTGGCGTTGCGGAACTCGCCGTCGAGCTGCGCGGCGACGAGCGAGCCGTCGGGCTCCACGATCGCCACGGCGGGAATGCCGCTCTCGATGGACATGCCATACTGCTCCATGAGGTCGATGTTGCGGTCGCGGTTGCCGACGGAGACTTTGACGACGACGAAGCTGGGATCGAGGATCGGCGAGACGAGGCGGTGGGTGAGGGCTTTCTTGAAGGCTTCGCAGTCCGGACACCAGTCGGACCCGAAGACCACGGCGACCCGTTTTCCCTCCCCCGCGGCCTGGACCCGCGCGGCATCGATCGCTCCCCGGGCGTTCTCTTGATAAGTTGCAGTTTCCATGTCTCTAAAGGTGCTGTCAGCCAGCAATTTCGGGACGGCGGGGACGGCAGGCGAAACGCTAGAATGGGAGCCGTCATGCTGAAGCTCCACATCGTCCCTCCCGAGGGGCTGCCGTTCGATCACCCCTTCCTGGGAGACTCGCTGGTCGTCGGCCGGGCCGCCGACGCCGACCTGACGCTCGCCGACCCTTTCCTCTCGCGCCGCCACTCGCGCTTCTACCGGGCCGGCTCCACGGTCTACGTGGAGGACCTCGGCTCGCGCAACGGCACGCTGCTCAACGGCCAGAAGGTCCTGGAGCCGTCGCCCATCGCTCCCGGGGACACCATCAAGATCAGCGGCAGCCTGCTGACCCTCCAGGAGGACGAGCCCGCGGCGCACCGCGTCACCCAGGTCGACGACTTCATGGAGGACGGCACGATTTTCCGCAACGCCGCCGAGGTGCTCGATCGCCAGAGCTCGGCGGACGCCGCGCAAGCCCAGGGCGAGGCCGGCCTGCGGCGTTACGCGGACCGGCTGAAGCTGCTGAACGAAATCCACCAGGCTCTCGGCCAGTCGCTCTCCCTGGAGGGGCTGCTGGGGCTGATCCTCGAACGGGTGCTCGATCACCTGCGCCCGGACCGCGGCGCCATCCTGCTCAAGGCTGCCGACGGCGAGCTGCGCCCCGCGGCCATCCGCTCCATCGCCGGCGACCTCGCCGAGATGCGCTTCTCCCGCAGCCTGGTGCGCGAGGTCGTCGAGAAGAACATGGCGGCCCTGGTGCTCGACGCCTTGACGGACGTGCGCTTCGCCGAGGCGCCGAGCATCCTCTTCTCGGGCGTGCGCAGCCTCATCGCCGCGCCGCTGCTCGGCCCGGAGGGGACCATGGGGATGATCGTCCTCGAATCCCGCCTCCAGGTGCGCCAGTTCGCGGAAGAGGACCTGGAGCTCCTGGTGTCGCTGGCGGCGGTGGCGGCTCTCCACCTGCGCAACCTCAAGCTGGTGCTGGAGGCCGAGGAGCGGCGGCGGCTGGAGGAGGAGCTGGCGCTCGCCCGTCGCATTCAGGTGGCCCTGCTGCCCAGCCAGTTGCCCTCGGTCGCGGGCTGGGAGCTGTACGGCGCCAACTTCCCCTCCCGCGTGGTGTCGGGCGACTACTACGAGGTGGTGCCGCGGGCGGACGATCGCGAGCTGGTGCTGATGATCGCCGACGTCTCCGGCAAAGGCATGGCGGCCTCCCTCCTCACCGCCTCGCTGCAGGCCTTCTCCGCCGGCCCGATCGAAGACGGGCTGCCGCCGGACGAGATCTGCGTCCGCCTGTCGCGTCTCCTCTACCGGCGGACGCCGCCGGAGAAGTTCGCCACCGCCCTGCTCGCCGTGCTGGAGACGGCCACCGGCCGCTTGCGCTACACCAACGCCGGACACAATCCGGGCCTGATCGTGCGCGCCGGGGGCGAGGTCGAAAGGCTGGGCTCCTCCGGCGCTCCCCTGGGGCTCCTGCCCAGCGCGCCCTACGGGGCCGCCGAGACGACGCTGGCGCCCGGAGACCTCCTCGTGCTCTACACCGACGGCATCGCCGAAGCCGCCAACCCGGACGACGAGGAGTACGGCCTGGAGCGCATCCTGCAGGCCTGCGCCCGCCACCGCCGCGAGCCCTGCGCCGAGCTGGCGTCGGCCCTGGAGAAAGACCTGGAAACCTTCGCCCAGGGCGTACCGTTCGCGGACGACCGCACGATCGTGCTCGCCCGGCGGCTCTGACGTCCTCTCCCCATGACCTCTCCTGCCGCCATCGCCGTCCTCCCCGCGGCCGGGGCCTCGCGCCGGATGGGCCGGCCGAAGCTCCTCCTGCCGTTCCGCGGCGGCCCGCTGGTGGCGGCGGTGGTGAGCGCTCTGCGGGCCGGCGGC
>JBAPYB010000320.1:0-5549 GCA_049284515.1 Thermoanaerobaculia bacterium | reverse complement strand
CGGACCGGCAGAATCGCCCGGGCGCGGGCCGGCGGACGGAACGGCAACACCTGGGCGCCCTCGCGGCGCACCCGCTCCACGATCTCCGGGGGACAGTCGAGCTGCGGCAGGGCCCGCAGCTCCCGCTGGATCCGCTCGGCCAGCGCGAGCTCGGCGGCGCAGGAGGGACAGCTCGCGAGGTGCGACCGCAGGCGCTCGGCCACGGCCGGTTCCAGGTCGCCGTCCACGTAGGGCTCGAGGAGATCGAGAGCGTTATCGCAGGTGAAGGTGTCGTCGGCTCGATTCATAAGCTTTCCTCCCGAAGCTGCTCGCGCAGCTTCTTGCGGCCGCGGTGCAGATGCACCCGCACCGTGACCTCGGGGATGCCGAGCGCCTCGCCGATCTCCCGGTGGGCCAGCCCCTGCACCTCCCGCAGGATGACGATGCTCTTGTACGGCTCGCCGACCTCGTCCAGCGCCGCGAGCAGGCGGCGGCGGAAGTCCGCGGACTCGGCTTGGGCTTGCGGGCCGGGCTCGGCGCTCGCCAGCTCCCGAGCCGCCTCGTCGTCGAGGCTCGCCGCCATCCCCGGCTGGGTGGCGTCCGCACGGCGGCGCCGCAGCAGGTCGTAGCACGCGTTGCGGGTCACCCGCAGCAGCCAGGCGCCGAGGCGCTCCTCCTCGACGCCGTCCTGGTGCCGCCAGAGACGCAGCAGCACCTCCTGGGTCACGTCCTCCGCCTCCTCCCGGTTCGAGAGCAGGTAGCGGGCGAAGGAGTAGACCCGGCCGCGGTAGCGATGGGCGGTATCGTCGAAAGCCGTCAGCATCCAAAGGGGTAGACGAAGGGGGAACCCCGAACGTTTCAGCCCGGGGACAGAAAGCTTCCGAGGACGACCGTCAGACCGTCTTCGGGCCGCCGAGCAGGCGGGCCGGCAGGAACAGCAGCGCCTTCAGGAAGGAGAAGACCGCCTCGAGGGTGATCCCCACCAACCGGAACGGCAGCGACAGGAGCCAGATGAAAGGATAGAGGATGAGCGCCAGCAGGGCCAGCGGCCAGCAGACGATGAAGAGGAGAAGCCAGAGGAGAAGTTTGATCATGAGCGGGAGCCTCCTTCGCATTCATACTACGTGCCCGGCGAGCCGGGGTTTCCTCGCCCTGGCGCTCCTCCTCCCCGCCGCGCCCCTCCTTGCCGCAGCGGGCCCTGCTCCTTCCATCGATCACGCCATCCGGCTCCACACCGCCGGCCGGCGGCCCTCTTCTCCCGCCCCCGCCCACTTCCCAGGCGCGGATCGCCGATCCCCAGCAGGCGAATTTCCGGCCGGGACCACGTTTCCGGACCGCCCGGCCAGTGTCGAAGCGCTGGGCAGGTAGCTGACCGTCGCGTTCTCCACCAGCGGGACGCCCGGATGGCGCGGGTCTTCCAGCGCCATCAGGGCTAGACCTCCACGCCCAGGCCGAAGGGCTGGCGAGCCGGCATCGGAGCGAGCCCTGGGCCGCCGATGGTGGCGCCGCCGGTGGGGCTGGAGAGGGTCAGGTGGATCGTCTCGACCCCCTCGGCCGTGGTGTCGTCGGTGACGGGGACGGCGAAGGTCTTCGGGGTCTCGTCGCCCGCCGCCCAGGAGAGGGTGCCGCTGGCGGCGGTGTAGTCCTGGCCGGCGGTGGCGGTGCCGTCGCTGGTGGCGTAATGGACGGTCACGGCGCCGTCCTCCCCGCCCGAGCGCTCGACGGTGATCACCGCCTGGCCGGCGCTCTCGGCCGCCTCGAACGTCGCCTCGTCGAACTTGATCACGCCCGGGCCTTTGGCCAGGGCCGGAGCCGCCATCAGCGTGACGGCGCACAACGCGAACAGGATTTCGGGTCGTCTCATGGATTTTCTCCTCCTCGCCAGCTTGAGACAGGCGAGGAGGATGGCGGGAACAGGATTTCTCTGGCGCTTTCCCGGTCTCCTTCGACGCCGACCCAGGCGCGGAATGGTTTTTCCATTGCGGGAGACATTTTCCTATTGTGTTTTTCTACAGAAGCATTGGGAAAATTCCTCAGCCTATTAGAAAAATTTCGCGACCCATTGGAAGAATCCTGCAACCCATTGGGAAAATCGCCAGAACAATGGGTCCGGAGATTTTCCTAATGTCCGAAGCCTTCCACGCAGTGGGAAAACGATTCAGGCGATCTTCGGCGACGATCGACGCCAATCGAGCCTGAATCAGACCTATTGACACGGAATCAGAACTACTCTATAGTCCCCAATCAGCCGGCTGACGTACAGGAGGTGCAGAACGCTTCGAGAAGCTCTCTGGGGTGTTCCCAGGGAGTCCAGCCCGAGGTGTAAACGAAGGACTAAAGAGACTGAAAAGGAGAAGATGATGAGAAACGCAAGCGTATTCGGCGAGAAGATCACAAACTGGGACCTGACCAGCACCAACCTCAAGCCTCACTTGGCGGACATGCCCCAGGTCCAGCCACTGCAGGCTGAGATGGCGGGGCTGGTCGTCGAGGCTCGCGACGTGGACAGTCGCCAAGAGGCGGCGCGTGGTCTGGCACGGGACCTCACCCGCCAGCGCCAGGATATCGAGAAGCGGGGAGACGCGCTGCGGCGCCGTATCGCCGCTCACCTGCGCGGGACGTTCGGTTTCACCAGCGAGCAGCTCGTCCAGTTCGGTATCAACCCCCGCCCCCGGGTGACCCGCCGCAAAAAGACGGAGGAGCCCCCGGCTCCGCCACCCACCGCCGCTGCTGCCAAGTAGTGGCGAACCGCAGTGCCACATTCTGAAGCACGTCGGGGGGCCGCAAGGCCCCCCGAGTTTCCGCCCGATTCGCTTGGCGCTCCGCCTCGGCAGCGCTTTTTGCCAGCTCCAGGTAGAGGGGTGCCCCACACCCTCAAGCCCAAAGGGGCGGTGGCAGCCTGACGGCATCACCGTCCCGCCTCCGTGATATCGTCGTCTCTCTCGCAAGATACGCGTTCCCTGATTCCGCTCCGAAGGAGGAGGGATTCTGTCATGGCCAGCACGTTCATTAACCTGCTTTTCCACATCGTCTTCTCCACCAAGGACCGGTTGCCGTTGATCCACGGCAACCTGCGCGAGCCGCTCTATGAATATATGGGCGGCATCATCCGGGGCGAAGGAGGAATTCTCCTTGAAATTGGTGGTGTCCCAGACCACGTTCACCTCATCGCCAAATCCAAGGCCGACATTGCCCTCTCAGGGCTCGTCGGTCGCATCAAGGCGGGCTCCTCGAAATGGCACAACAAAAAGAACAACGGCGGCCGTTTCGAATGGCAGATCGGATATGGAGCCTTCTCTGTCAGCGAGTCGCAGGTGTCGATCGTGCGGAGGTATATCCAGACCCAGGAGGCCCATCATGCACGGGTTTCCTTCAAGGACGAGTTGATCGTTCTGCTCAAGAAACATCGGATCGAATATGACGAGCGCTATCTGCTCGGTTGAGGCGGCGACTTCGAGCGAGGAACTGCCGCTGCCCCTTCGGGGCTTGTGGGAGAATTGTTGGGGCACGAGTCCTGGGGCTGGCAAAAAGCGCCAGCCCCAGGCTACATGCCTTAGCCCCTTCGGGGCATGCTGGTTCCGTGATATCCGCCATTTTGTAGGGATGCCGCCTCGAGAAGGTTCGCAGGATTGGAGACTCGATCGCGGTGAGGCTTCACCTCGCTCCGAAGGAGCTTAGGCATGTAGCCCGGGGCTGGCGCTTTTTGCCAGCCCCGGGTGAGGAGTCGCCACACACCCTCAAGCCCCGAAGGGGCGGCGGCAGTTCATCACCTGACGGCATCAGATGCGATAAGCTCTAGCTCGACCACAGAGGTAAACCATGATCACCAAAGAGCTGCTCAAGACTGAGATCGACCACGTGCCCGAGGAAAACCTCGAGGTGCTCTACAAGGTTGATCCAAGCGAATAAAGTTTGGACTCTGTGCCCAAGCCTGTACGGCGAGAACGGCTACCGAAACGACTCCCGCGATATATGGCTTCAATTTTGTGACTCCTTAACTGCGTTTGGTCACGACATAACCGTGGTGCTCAAGCACAGCCTGGCACACAGAGAGAAACTCTGACAAAGGCAGGTCGTGTTTCGCGTCGTTGGTTCTCCAGCTACAGATCTTGAACTCTGCGGCTCCAGTGCCATCGCCTATGTGATCGACGGTGGGGAGTGATGCGAAACTGTGTTTATAAAGTCGCTTCTGATCCTTGGAGGATGCGTTTGCGTATTTAGAAATGAGAGTCCAGTCCAGCTCGGTGCCAGTGTAAGCGTCTCGGCCATCACTCTCTATGACCGCGCGGTGGATGGCGTCTCGATACACCTGACCAACGGCTGATTTGTTATCGCGTTTACGGTCGCGTTTGACGTGCGCCTGCGCTCTGCGACGAAGCCAACGCTCATAAGCCTCTTGCGAAACTTTGCCAGATAAACAGGAAGGCAATGGATACTTCTTAGGCATGATGCATCTGCCTCCAAACCCCGGCGGCGGGGCCGCCGCCGGGGGAAATCGTCGTCGCCTACCGCCGGCCCGCAGCCGGCGCCATCGTCTCGCCGGTCTTGGCGAAGCCGGTGACGATGTAGGTGCCGGAGCGCTGGTCCTTCTTCAGCTTGATGATCTGTTTGCGCTCGGCGTCCTCCAGCAACTCGGAGAAGGTGCTGTAGCCGTAGTAGCCCTCGTTGAAGGAGGGCTTCTTGCGCTGCATGGTCTGCTTGATCATCGAGCCCCAGAGCACGTCCTTGTTCTCGCGCACCAGGGCCTGGATGGACTCGATCATCAGGCTGAAGGCCTCGGCCGTCTTCTTGTTCAGGCCGTCGAGCTTGGGGCCTTTCTGCGAGTCGCGCCAGACGTCCTCGTAGTAGATGAACTCGTCGCAGTTGTCCACCAGCAGGTTGGAGGACGAGTTCTTGACGCCGATGCCGATGACGTATTTGTTGTTCTCCTTGAGCTTCGACACCAACGGCGAGAAATCGCTGTCGCCCGAGAGGATGACGAAGGTGTCGAGGTGCTCCTTCGAGTAGGAGAGGTCCATCGCGTCGACGACCATCTTGATGTCGGCGCTGTTTTTCCCCGAGTAGAACTTCTGCGGAATGTCGATCAGCTCGATGGCGGCCTCGTGGAAGGGGCGCTTGTAGTCGGAGTAGCGCTCCCAGTCGGCGTAGGCCTTCTTGACGATGATCTTGCCCTTCTCCAGCAGGCGCTCGAGGATCAGGGTGATCTCGAACTTGCCGATCTCGGAGTCGCGCACGCCGAGGGCGATGTTCTCGAAGTCGCAGAACAGGGCGATCTTGCGCTCGTCGCCCGCCGACCGCTGCCGGTCGGGGACGGAGATGATGATCTCGCGCGTCATTCCCTCGAGCTCGCTCGGGTTGATGACGTAGCTGTCGTTGCCGCGCATCTTGTAACCCGGCGAGGGCGTGGCGGCCGGAGAGGGGGTTGGGGCGTGGGCCGGGGCGTGGGCCGAGGCGCCACGGCGGCGACCCATCGGGACGGCCACGGGTGCGGGCTCTTCGAAAACCGGCAGGGGCTTTTCGTCCTCGTCGTCCTCCGGGCCGGCCGCCTCATGGGTGCCAGGGGCTGCGGC
>JBAPYB010000319.1:0-2701 GCA_049284515.1 Thermoanaerobaculia bacterium | reverse complement strand
CTTCAACACGCCGCCGCTGCGGCTGGTCTCGCGCGACGCCTGGGTGGCGGGGCTGCCCCTGACCTGGGTCTATCTCTTCGGCGTCTGGACGCTGCTCATCGCCCTGCTCGCGATGGCGCTCCGGCCGCCGCGGCGGGAGTGAGGCCGGGGATGCTCTCGGCGTCCCTCCTCGTCGCGGCCGCTCTGGCCTACATCGGCCTGCTGTTCCTCATCGCCTGGCTGGGCGACCGGCGCGCCGCCCGGGGCGCCAAGCCCCTCGCGGGACCCTGGGTCTACGCCCTCTCGCTCGCCGTCTACTGCACCGCCTGGACCTTCTACGGCAGCGTCGGCCGCGCCGCCGAAGACGGCTATGGCTTCCTGCCGATCTATCTCGGGCCGACGCTGGGCGCCGTGCTCGGCTGGGTCGTCTACCGCAAGATCCTGCGCATCGCCAAGGCCGAGCGCCTGATCTCCATCGCCGACTTCATCGCCTCGCGCTACGGCAAGAGCACGGCGCTCGGCGCGGTGGTGGCGGTGATGGCGGTGGTCGGCACGGTGCCCTACATCGCCTTGCAGCTCAAGGCGGTCGCCGGCAGCTTCGAGCTGCTCTGGCGCTCCACGCATCCGCGCGAGCTGCCGTTCGACCAGCTCTCGCTGCTCTGCGCCGCGCTGCTCGCCGTCTTCGCCATCCTTTTCGGCACCCGCTCCGTGGACTTGACCGAGCATCATTCCGGGCTGGTGCTGGCCATCGCCTTCGAGTCGCTGGTCAAGCTCGTCGCCTTCCTCGCCGTCGGCTGGTTCGTCGTCTGGCGGCTGCACGGTGGCTTGGGCGAGCTCTTCGCCCGCGCCGCGGCCGATCCCCGGCTGCGCACCCTGCTGGCGCGCACCGGCGCCAACGACGGCGACTGGGCCTGGATGATCCTCCTCTCGCTGCTCGCCTTCTGGTTCCTGCCGCGCCAGTTCCACGTCGGCATCGTCGAGAACGTCGACGAGCGCCACCTGCGGACCTCGGCCTGGCTGCTGCCGCTCTACCTGCTGGTGATCAACGTCTTCGTGCTGCCGATCGCGCTCGCCGGGCGGCTCGCGCCGGCGACGGCGGCGGGAATTTCGGGCGACAGCTACGTTCTCGCCCTGCCGCTCGCCGCCGGCCGCACCGGGCTCGCGGTGTTCGTCTTCCTGGGCGGCCTTTCCGCGGCGACCGGCATGGTGATCGTCGAGAGCCTGGCGCTCTCCAACATGGTGGCGAACGACCTGGCGCTGCCCTGGCTGCTGCGCCGCGCCGGCCCGGCCGGCGGCGATTTCCGGCGCCCGCTGCTCGTCAGCCGGCGTCTGGCGATCGTCGGGGTGCTGCTCCTCGGCCACGTGTATGCCGTGTTCGCCGGCAACGGCGTCTCGCTGGTCACCATCGGCCTGATCTCCTTCGCCGCCGCCGCCCAGGTGGCGCCGGCTCTCCTGGGGGGCCTCTACTGGCGGGGAGCGACCCGCAACGGCGCGCTCGCCGGCCTGATCGGCGGCTTCCTCGTCTGGGGCTACACCCTGACGCTGCCGACGCTCGCGGCGAGCGGGCTGCTGTCGCAATCGTTCGTCGACCACGGCCCCTGGGGGATCCGGTGGCTGCGCTCCTCGTCCCTCTTCGGGCTGGAGGGGCTCGATCCGCTGTCGCACTCGCTGGTCTGGAGCCTGCTGGTGAACGTGCTCGCCTTCATCGGCATCTCCTCGCTCGGCGGCCAGACGGCGGTCGAGGTGCGCCAAGCCCACCGCTTCGTGGATTTCCGCCGCCGGGAATCGGAGGAGCCGGTGTGGAGCGCCGACACGCCGGTCGCCTCGGTGCGCGGGCTGCTCGCCCGCTTCCTCGGCGAGACCCGCACCGAGAGCGCGCTGCTGGGCTGGGCCCAGGAGCGCGGCGTCGACCTCCAGCGCGAGGTCTATGCCGACCCCGAGCTGCTGGCCTATGCCGAGCGGCTGCTCGCCGGCACCACCGGCGCCGCCTCGGCCCGGGTGGCGCTCACCACGGTGGCCCAGGAGCAGTCGCTCGACGTCGGCCAGGTCGTCGAGCTGCTCGACGAGACTTCGCGGGCGCTCGCCACCAGCCGCGAGCTGTCCGAGAAGTCGCAGCAGCTCGAAGCGGCCTCGGCCGAGCTGCTGCGGGTCAACGAGCGGCTGCGCGAGCTCGACAAGCTCAAGGACGACTACCTCTCGACCATGGCGCACGAGCTGCGGACGCCGCTTGCCGCCGTCCGCGCCTTCGCCGAGATCCTGCACGACAACCCCGACCTGCCGGTGGAGAAGCGCGCCGAGTTCCTGCGCATCATCGAGATGGAGAACGACCGGCTGAGCCGGCTGATCCACGACCTTCTCGACCTGGCGAAGCTCGAAGCCGGCAATGAAGCCGGCAATAAGGAGGTGACGCTCAATCCCTTCGGTCTCGCCGAGGCCGTGGGGGAGGCCGTCGAGTCGCTGCGGCAACTGTCGAAGGGGCGCGGCGTGGCGGTGGAGTATCGCCGCGGCGGCGATCCGCTCTCCCTCCATGGCGACCGCGACCGCTTGATCCAGGTGGTGGTCAACCTGCTGTCCAACGCCATCAAGTTCTGCCCGGCAGAGAACGGCCGCGTCGTGGTGGCGGCCAGGCGGCGCGCCGCGGGGCGCATCGAGATCTCCGTCAGCGACAACGGCCCCGGGGTGCCGGCCGCCGACCGCGAGACCATCTTCGAACGGTTCCGGC
>JBAPYB010000318.1:0-1547 GCA_049284515.1 Thermoanaerobaculia bacterium | reverse complement strand
CTTGGGACCGGAAGCGTCCGCCGTGATGAACGGCAGATTGATCTCGGTCTGCGTGGTGGACGACAGCTCGATCTTGGCCTTCTCGGCGGACTCCTTGAGCCGTTGCAGCGCCAATTTATCGCGGCGCAGGTCGATGCCCTGTTCTTTCTGGAATTCATCGGCGAGATAGTTGACCAGGCGCATGTCGAAGTCTTCGCCGCCCAGGAACGTATCGCCGTTGGTGGACTTCACCTCGAACACGCCGTCGCCGATTTCCAGGATCGAAATATCGAAGGTGCCGCCGCCGAGGTCGTAGACCGCGATGGTTCCGGTTTTCTGTTTGTCGAGGCCGTAAGCGAGCGCGGCCGCGGTCGGCTCGTTGATGATGCGCAGCACGTCGAGGCCGGCGATCTTGCCGGCGTCCTTGGTGGCCTGACGCTGAGCGTCGTTGAAATAGGCGGGAACGGTGATGACGGCCTGCTCGACCTTCTGCCCGAGATAGGCCTCCGCCGTTTCCTTCATCTTCTGCAGGATGAAACCGGATATCTGCGAGGGCGAGTAGCTCTTGCCGTCGATCTCGACCCAGGCGTCGCCGTTCGATGCCTTGGAGATCTTGTACGGGACAAGCTTCTTGTCCTTCTCGACCATCGGGTCGTCGTAGCGCCGGCCGATGAGGCGCTTGACCGCAAAAATCGTACGCTCGGGATTGGTAACTGCCTGGCGCTTGGCAGGCTGGCCCACCAGGCGCTCGCCATCGTCGGTAAACGCAACGATCGATGGTGTGGTGCGCATGCCCTCGGCGTTCTCAATGACCTTCGGCGTCTTGCCTTCCATGACGGCGACGCACGAATTCGTGGTGCCGAGGTCGATGCCAATGACCTTGCCCATGATGCTTAATTCCTCTCTTTTGCGGCAGGTCGGCCGGGTCCTGTTCGGCACCCGAGGGGAGATTCCGCTTTGGCTGCGGCCCGCTGCCGACCCCCTTCCATGCACATTCAGATGCCGCCCCCTGCGGCGTCATGGCTCATATAGGGGGGCGAGTTTGGGCCGCAAGACGTGTGATCGCGGATACTTAGCCCGGACGCAGCGCGGTGAAGTCCAGGCTAAGATGTGCAGTTTTTCCGATCGCCGGGGCATGCGAGAACCTGCCCAACTCCGGGATTGCGCAGAAGCATGAGCCAGCGGCTACCCCTACCCGGGCTGCGCTTCGTGCCCGGATTTCTCGATGCGCAGAGCCAAGCGGCCCTCCTGCGCGACTTGCACGAGGTGTTCACAGCCGCGCCGCTGTATTCTCCCCGGATGCCGAAGAGCGGTAAACGGCTCTCGGTACGGATGACGAACTGCGGGACGCTCGGCTGGGTGACCGATGAGACAGGCTATCGTTATCAGGCACTCCACCCTCAAACCGGACAACCCTGGGCAGCAATGCCTGCGCGCGTGCTGGAGGCGTGGAATGCGCTTGCGCACTATCGCCATCCTCCCGAGTGTTGTCTGATCAATTATTACGATGCGACTGCGAGGATGGGGCTGCACCAGGACCGCGATGAGCACGACTTCGATGCACCGGT
>JBAPYB010000317.1:0-5191 GCA_049284515.1 Thermoanaerobaculia bacterium | reverse complement strand
GGCTCGGGCAACATCAACGACACGGTCAACCTGCCGGCCGGCGCCAGCGTCACCTACACCGCGACCTGTGCCATCTCCGCCGCGGCGACAGGCACCCTTTCGAACACGGCCACGGTGAGCCTGGCGGGGGATCCGAACGCGGCCAACGACAGCGCCACGGACACCGACACCCTGGCGCCGCAGGCCGACCTCGCCATCACCAAGACGGACGGCGTCACCACGGCAACCGCGGGCGGCTCGGTGACCTACACCATCACCGCCAGCAACGCCGGCCCCAGCAACGCCCCGGGCGCGACGGTGGCGGACACCTTCCCGGCCTCGCTGACCTGCACCTGGACCTGCGTCGGAGCGAGCGGCGGCACCTGCACGGCCTCCGGCTCGGGCAACCTCAACGACACCGTCAACCTGCCCTCCGGCGGCAGCGTCACCTACACGGCGAGTTGCACGATCTCGGCCTCGGCCACCGGCTCGCTCTCCAACACGGCGACCGTGGCGGCGCCGGCCAGTGTCACCGATCCGAACCCGGGCAACAACTCGGCGACCGACGTCGATGCGTTGGGAGCCAGTGCGGACCTCTCGATCACCAAGACGGACGGCGTGACCACGGCCACGCCCGGCGGCTCGGTGACCTACACCATCACGGCCAGCAATGCGGGCCCGAGCGACGCCACGGGCGCCACGGTGGCGGACACGTTCCCGGCCGTGCTCACCTGCACCTGGACCTGCGTGGGCGCCGGCGGCGGCACCTGCACGGCCTCGGGCTCGGGCAACCTCAACGACACCGTCAACCTGCCGTCCGGCGGCAGCGTGACGTACACCGCGAGCTGCACGATCTCGGCCGCGGCCACCGGCACGTTGAGCAACACGGCCACGGTGACGACACCGGGCAGCGTCACCGACCCGACGCCGGGCAACAACAGCGCCACCGACAGCGACACCCTGGCGGGGAGCGCCGACCTCGCGATCACCAAGACGGACGGCGTGACCACGGTCACTGCCGGCGGCTCGGTGACCTACACCATCACGGCCAGCAATGCGGGCCCGAGCAACGCCACGGGCGCCACGGTGGCCGACACGTTCCCGGCCTCGCTGACCTGCACCTGGACCTGTGTGGGAGCGGGCGGCGGCACCTGCACCGCCTCGGGCTCGGGCAACCTCAACGACACCGTCAACCTGCCGTCCGGCGGCAGCGTCACCTACACGGCGAGCTGCACGCTCTCGGTCTCGGCCACCGGCACCCTCTCCAACACGGCCACCGTGACGGCGCCGGCCGGCGTCACCGACCCGACGCCGGGCAACAACAGCGCCATCGACAGCGACACGATCACTCCTCCGGTCGGAGCGACGGTCTCGGGCACCAAGACCGTCTCCGGCACCTTCACCGTCGGCAGCACCATCACCTACACGGTGACGCTGACCAACAGCGGCCCCGGAGCCCAGGCCGACAATCCCGGCGACGAATTCACCGACGTCCTGCCGGCCGGGCTGCTGCTGGCGTCCGCCAACTCGACGAGCGGCACCACGGTGCCGAACGCCGGCACCAACACCGTGACCTGGAACGGGTCGATCCCGGCCAACGGCACGGTGACCATCACCATCATGGCCAACATCCTGCCCTCCGCCGGCGGCACGACGGTCTCGAACCAGGGGACCATCGCCTACGACGCCGACGGCAACGGCACCAACGAGTCGACGGCGAAGACGGATGATCCGGGGGCGGGCGGCGCAGCCGATCCCACCAACATCCAGGTGCCGGGGCAGGCCATCGGCGAGATCCCGACGCTCTCGACCTTCGGCTTGGTGCTGCTGGTGCTGGCCCTGGCGGCGTTGGCCTTCGCCGCTCTGAGGCGCCGTAGCCGCGCCTGATCGGCAACTTCCACGGCAGGGGGACCCCGCGTCCCCCTGCCCTGTACCTC
The DNA here is from genome assembly GCA_049284515.1 of Thermoanaerobaculia bacterium. Lineage (GTDB taxonomy): Bacteria > Acidobacteriota > Thermoanaerobaculia > Multivoradales > UBA5704 > DATARR01. The sequence goes on along the minus strand of JBAPYB010000317.1, from coordinate 3,275 downwards.
AGGCAAGCTCGATCCAGGCTGCTGAACCCTTCTCCGGCCCCTCTGCAAGGAGGGGGACGGTCTTCGCTCCTCTGCCTTCCGCCGCCGCAGGCAGATCGCGCCCGAAGCGGAGGCGAGTCGCTCCCGCCACGCGCTCGGCCAGAGCCCAGGCAACCAAGCCGAAGGTCATCCGGGCGTTGATCTCTCCCAGCGGATGGAGGATTTCTTCGCCGCTTTCCTTGCGATATCTCCACGCATCGATTCCGAAGGGTCCTGTGTAGCCTTTTTGCCGCAGCGCAGCGGCGACGGACTCGACGGTTTCCAGGAGGCGCGCCCGCTCGGCTTCGGAGAGGACCGGCCGAAGGTCGATTCCCGCGAACTGGCCCTTGACGTCCACCTGCTGGCCGTGGATTCCCATGATGCGCAGACCGGATGGAGCAAGGTGGGCCGAGACGCCGAAGTCGGCCGTGCGGTCCATCCAAGGCTCGAAGAGAAGGGGACCGTGATGCGCGAAGAGGCGCTCCACTCTGCGCCTTGATCGAGGATCGGAGATCCTGGGTCCCACCCTCTCGACATAGCGATTGCGTCCGGAGGCGGACAGCGGTGCCTTGACCACCCAACTCCGTGGCGCCCGCGGGGAAGAGAGGACTCGGTCGAGATCTGGAAGGGATCTCACCATTTGCGCGCCGGGCAGAGCGCAGCCGAGCGCTTCGGCGACCTGAAGGCAGAAGGCGCGGTGGTGGACCGTGGTGGCGATGGGAGAGGACGAGCCCCAGGTCAGAGTCTCGTCGGCCGGGACAAGGGTGTCGAGCGGGCCGGACTCGAGGACGGGACGCGGCAGGCCCGGGACTTCGAGGACCCGCGCGGGATCGACCGGCGACGGCGTCCAGAGGTGATCGCCCTCGCGGGCGAAGACTCGCAAGAGGGTGGCGAGACCTGAGACGGTTGCGAGGACGGTGCGGGGTGGCGTAGCGCGCCGAGAGGCGAGGTCGTCTTCCCAGAGGAGGTTGGCGACGATACGCCTCACGGCTCGCTCTCGGTGAGCAGAACGGTGCGGGCGAGCTCCCCGATCTCCACGGGGAGAACGCTATCCCACTTCTACTGCTCCGGCGGGTGCGGCGGCACCTCCTGCCTCAGCACCAGGGTGCCGACGTCGATCGCGTCGCCCGGGCCGCCGCCCAGAGGAGTGCCGGGGGTGGCGAAGTACGCGCAGGTGTCCGGCCGGGCGGCACCGAGGACGACGGGGTTGAAGCTCGGGAAGCCCGTGAAGGAGAACGTGCCGTCGGCCGCCGTCGTGGTGGTGAAGAACAGGAACGCGACGAAGGCGCTCACCCGGATCCCCACCACCGGATTGCCGTCCGTGTCGACGATGCGGCCGGTGACGGAGAAGCCGGGATCACCCGACGGATCGTAGGAGTCGACCACGAACGTCCCCAGGTCGGTGGTGCCGCCGGGCACGGCGGCCGAGCTGCCGATGCTGCCGACGAGCTGCATGCCGTTAACAAAGCCGCCGCCCACGGCCGCGATCCCCCAGGCGCGGGCCGGGAAATCCGGCGCCGAGAATCCACCGTCCGCTCCCGTCGTCACCACCACTTCATCGCCGAAGTCCTCGCTGTACACGGTGACCGAGACGCCGGCGACGGGCTGGCCGTCCTCGTCGATCACGTGGCCGGTCACCGTCGTCGTGTCGAAACCGGCCGGCGAGGAGAGGGCGATGCCACCGACATCGAGCGTACCGCCCGGCAGCGGCGTGATCGGCGTGGTGAGGGCGCCGCGCTCGGAGCACCCTTGCGCGATGCCCGAGACGGCGATGGTGAAGTTGCCCAGGACCGTCGGCAGGTTGGCGGCCAGGAAGGTGCCGTCGGCGCCCGTCGTGGTGCTGGTGGCGAAGCCCTGGTCGCTCGCAACGTCGACCTCGGCGTTGGCCACGGGCGTGCCGTGCGCGTCGACGACGCTGCCGGCGATGGCGGTCAGCGGATCGGCGATGCTGTGCACCGTCACCTCGCTGGAGGCCGTGGAGTGGTTGCCGGTGTCGGTGGCCACGGCCTGGAGGTGCAGGTCCTGGCCGGCCGGCGGCACGGTGAGGCCGAACAGGTAGGGCGGCGTGCCGAAGCGGGTCGAGAGGGGGCTGCCGTCGACCAGCAGGTTGACGGTGTGGATGCCGCCGTCGTCGCTGGCGCCGGCCAGGATGCTCAGGAAGGTGCCTTCGACCGCCTGGCTGCCGTCGGCCGGCGTGACCACCGCCGCGGTGGGCGGCTGATCGGGGACCACGGTCACGTGCGCCGGACCGTCCGGCGCCGAGGCGCTGGCGTCGTCGTGAGCCACGGCGGTCACCGCGAGCGACGTGGCGCCGTTCGGGATCGGATAGATCATGTAGAAGTTCGGCGGCAATGCGGTGCCGACGACGAGCCCGTTGACCAGGAAGTCGACGCTCGTCACCGCGTGGTCGTCCGTCGCCTGGGCTGAGAAGAGGAGGTTCGAGCCGGAGAGCGCCGTCGCGCCGTCGCGCGGCCAGAGCAGGCGGACGACGGGCAGGGTGTTGGTCTCGACCGCGACGGTGACCTCCTGGGCCGCGGTCTGGTTGCCGCCGAGGTCGCGGGCCACGGCGCCGATGCGCAGCGCCGTGGCGCCCACCGGCACGGTGTACTGCGCCCGGTAGGGCTTCGCATAGGAGGTGCCCACCGGCACGCCGTCGACCAGGAACTGCACGGAGTCGACCCGCACCGGATCGGTGGCCGTGGCGGTGAGCGTGAGGTGGATCCGCTCGCGCACCGTGTCGCCCGGCTGCGGCGAGGTGACGGCCACCGACGGCGGCTCGGAGGCGAGGTCCACCGGCAGGCGGTAGAGGCCGATCGCCAGGCCGGAGTTGCTGGTCATGCCGAAGAAGACGGTGAAGGGGTTCAGGCTCGCGGCGCCGGCGACGAACATGGCGCCGTTCTGGGCGGCGATGCCGGAGCCGTAGTCGGTGCGGTTCACCGGCGGTCCCCAAATTGTGGGCAGGGCGCGCAGGATCGGCGGCGACGACGGCGAGGAGACGTCGAAGACCGGCACCGTGCCGGGCAGCGCGGTGTTGGAGAAGAGCGCCAGGCCGCCGTCCAGGGCCACGCCGGTGAGGCCGTAGCCGTTGCCGCTCGCACCGATCACGACCGGGCTCTCGGGGACGCTGAAGTCGACGATGCGGAAGCCGCCGAGGTAGGCGTCGCCGTTGGTGACGTAGGCGAGGCGGTCGCGGACGGCGACGCTGCGCGCGCCCGAGACGTCGGACTGCAGGGCGACCGTGCCGCGCACGGCCGGCG
>JBAPYB010000316.1:0-10714 GCA_049284515.1 Thermoanaerobaculia bacterium | reverse complement strand
ACCACGAGGCGGCGGCCTGGCTCGCGAAGCTCGGCGCGGCGACCGAGGCCACGCCGTTCGAGCGCCTCGCCGATGCCTGTGGGCGGGGCGATCTCGCGGCGGCGCGCCGCGTGATCGATGAGAATCCGGGGTTGCTCGAAAACCTTTCGGAAGACGACCGCCACGCGGCCGGACGACTCGCCCAGCAGGGGAAGACGGCGGCGCTCGCCGCCATGATCGATCTTGGCGTGCCGGTCAACGCGCGGGGAGGGCACGACCAGACGGCGCTCCACTGGGCTTCCTGGCACGGCTGGCGGGATACCGTGAAGGCGTTGCTGGAACGGGGCGCCGACGTGGCTGCCGTGGAGACCCAATACGGCGGCACGCCCCTCGGCTGGGCGGTGCACGGCTGCGGCAACTATCCGAATCCGGATGGGGACTATCCCGGCGTGGTGCGCCTGCTGCTGGCGGCGGGCGCGGATCCATCGGTGATCGAGGATCTGCCTGACGACGTGGCCGTGGCCGATGTGCTGCGGTCCGCGGGTGTTTAGGCGAGGCCCATGTCTTCGAGCGAGTGGGCCGAGAGAACCCGTTCCGCCAACTCGGTCAGCCGATCAAGGGAGGTAATCGCCTCGACCCGCCGCCGGACGCTCTCCGGGAGAGGGCCAAATCGCTTGCCGAGTTGGTGGAGGAGAAGCTGGCGGGCTCCTCCCTGCGCTCCCTGGACCATACCCTCCCTCCGCCCTTCCTCCCGGCCCTTCGCCTGTTGCGTTTCCGACCACGTCATCGCCATGGCTCGTACCCTCCTGTTCTCTCTTCGGGAGCGAAGGGCATCGAACTCCGCAACCTCCCGGGACTCCAATTGTAGATAATTTTCGACGCAGTCGACAAGCAGGAACGGATCGCGCTTTCCTCTCAACCCGGCGATGCGGCGCAGGCAGGCTATCTTGAGCTCGGCGCGGCTCCAGGCTCCAGGGTCCATCAGGGCGGCGAAGGCCCAGGCCAGAGGCTCGGGCCGGGCCAGGTACTCCGCCGCACGACAGCCTGCGAGGCCGAACGAGATATACCGCAGCTCCGGGAAGTCCGGACCGAGGTGGCTCTGCCAGGTCTCAAGGTACATGCCAGGCCGGCCACGCTTCAGGTAGACGACGATCGTCAGGACGGGCGTGTCGTAGCGGGCTCGGATCTGGTTGTTGTAACGCCACAGGCGATCCTCCATTCCCGGGTTCGCCCGCGCCTCGATCTCGACGTGGATCAAGAGAGGCCTTCCGTTGAGGGTGCGGACACGGACCAGCAGGTCGAGTTCGCGCCGGCGGCCGTGTGGTCCGCCGGCGAAGAGCTCCTTGTCCAGAAACTCGGGTGACGACAGGTCCAGCCGTTCCAGCACCTGCGGTGCGACCAGGCGGAGGAAGTCGGCGAGAAAGGTGCGCAGCAGTTGCTTGAAGATCTTGTCGTGCTGGGTGGCCATTGGCGATCCCGGGGCCGAGATCGCCGTCCATCGGCGCTCTCTCTTCCATCAGATAAAGACGGAAAAAAGAGGGCTCAACTTGCAACCCCCCGCCGGATATGGTTTTGCGAGGGGGTTTTCGAGCTATTCAAGAGGTGACTGAAACGTCTCAGCCTCCCGCCAGCTCCTTGAGAGCCGCCACCGCGTGATCCAGCTCCGCCTCGGTGTTGTAGAAGTGAGGCGACAGCCGGATTCCCGCCCGTGGCCTGTAGTCGCACATGATCTGGCGGTCGATCAGCTCGTGGCAGAGGCGCTCGGCTTCGGGATGCCAGATGGAGACGGTGCCGCCGCGTTGCTTCGGGTCGCGCGGCGTGCGCAGCTCGAAGCCGGCTTCGGTGGCGAGGTCCATCAGGTGTTGGGTCAGGGCGAGCGAACGCTCGCGGATCTTCTTCTGCCCTACGCCGGCCACGATCCTGTAGCCCGCCCGGCAGGAGTAGAGGGCGGGGATGTTCGGCGTGCCGGTGAGGAAGCGCCAGGCCGGCTCGGAGCGGAGGTGGATCGGCCCGGGGCGGAAGGCGAAGGGCTCCTCGTCCGCCTGCCAGCCGATGAAGGTGGGCTGCAAGGTGTCCGCGATTTCCGGATTCACCCAGAGGAAGCCCGCACCCGGGCCGCCGCACAGCCACTTGACCGAGCCGCCCATGGCCGCGTGCACTCCCCAGGCCTCGAGCTCCAGGGGCACGGCCCCGGCTGACTGGTAGACGTCCAGCAGCAGGAGGGCCCCGACCTCGCGGCAGCGGCGGGCGATGGCCTCGGCGTCCTGCACGAAGGCACTACGGAACAGGGTGTGGGAGATGGGCACCAGGCGCGTCCGCTCGTCGATGGCCGCCAGCAGCCGCTCGGTGGGGACGCCGATGCCGTCGTCGGAGGGCACGGTGACGATCTCCGCCCCTTTCTTCCTCTCCCCTTCCATCAGGTACATGACGTTGGGGAAATTCAGCTCGGTGTAGACGATGCGGTTGCGGTCTGCGGGATAGTCGATCGCCGAGAGGAAGATGGCCGCCGCCACGGCGACGTTCTGGTGCATGGAGACGGCGCCGGGCTTCACCCCCAGGAGCGGGCACAGCAGGTCGCCCGTCTCCGCCGACATCTCCCACCACCCCTCGCTCCAGGCGCGCACGCCGCGCGTCCCCCATGCGCGTTCGAAGGCTGCGAGCTCGTCGTGGACGCCGCGCGGCATCGCTCCGAGCGAGTTGTTGATCAGGTACGTCGTGTGCTCCAGGATGGGGAACTCGGAGCGCAGCTCCAGCAGGTCCGCATGGGGAGCGGTCGCGGTCATCGTAGTCATGGTCTCACCGTCCCTTCCATTCGGCCTGGCGCTTCTCCAGGAACGCCTTGACGCCCTCCTCCTTGTCGGCGGAGGAGAAGCAGAGGCAGAAGAGGTCGCGCTCGTAGGTGATGCCGTCCTCGACGGGCAGCCGTTCGCTGGCACGCAGCGCCTCCTTGGCGATCTTGAGGGTGAGCGGGCTCTTGCCGGCGATCTTGTTCGCCAGCTCCAGCGTCTTCGCCCGCAGCTCCTCGGCCGGCACGACGATCTCCACCAGGCCGATCTCCTTGGCCTCGGCGGCCGGGATCCGGTCGCCGGTGAGGATCAGCCGCATGGCATGGCCCACACCCACCAGCCTCGGCAGGCGCTGGGTGCCGCCGCCGCCCGGAATGAGGCCGAGCAGGATCTCCGGCTGGCCGAATTGGGCCTTCTCGGAGGCGACGCGGATGTCGCACGACATGGCCAGCTCGCAGCCGCCGCCCAGGCAGAAGCCGTTGATCATGGCGATCACCGGCTTGGGGAAGCTCGCCATGATGTCGAAGACGCGCGGGCTGCGCATGGCGTGGCGCTGGTCGAACGGGGTGCGGCCGGCGAACTCGCCGATGTCCGCTCCGGCGATGAACGACTTCTCGCCGGCGCCGGTGATCACCACGACCCCCACGGCGTCGTCGTGCTCGATGCCGGCGAGGATCTCCAGCATCTCGTCGCGCACCTGCTGGTTGAGGGCGTTCAGCTTGTCGGGCCGGTTGATGGTCAAGATGGCGACGCGGCCTTCGCGCTCCACCTGGATGGTCTCGGGCATGGGAATCTCTCCTCCAGAATAGGTGCGGTCCGAGCAGTGGCCGGGGACGGAAAAAGAGAGCTCCCGGGCTCGGAGCCCGGGAATCATACCGGACGAGGAGGCGCCCTGCTTCAGGGGTGGCAGGGACGAGGCGGTGCCGCGTTCGGATTGCGGCCCACTCGCCGGTCCATCCAGTCGAGGATCAGGGTGAAAGTGGTCGGAGCATCGTAGTGGAGGTTCAGGTCGTGGCCGGACTTGGGGATGGCCTTGGTCTCCAGGCAGGCGTCCGGTGCGAAGGAGTCCGGCTCGACCGACAGGCTGCCCGAGGCCGTACAGCTCGGCGGATTGCAGAAGGCGCCGTCGAGATCGCCGACGACGAGCAGCACGGGCACGTGGATTCCGGGCGTCAGGCTGAGAGCGGGAACGCCGGTGTTGAGCTCCGCGATGGTGACCGTCTCCTTCTTCTTCTCATCGAAGGCCTTGACCCGCGGGTCGAAGAAGGGCTCTTCATAGAAGATGCCGCGGGTGCCGGGGACCGTGGTGAGATAGCCGTCCGGCAGGTTCTGCCCGGCAAAGCGGGGATCCTGGTTCGCCGGATAGGCTTGCACTTCGCTCAGCCGCGCGGTGACGGTATGGGAGATGCCGGTCAGGACCACGCCGTCGACGTCGCCGTAGGTGGCCGCTTCGGTCATGGCCACCAGCGATCCCAGGGAGTGGCCCACGAGCGCAATCCGGCTCGCCCGCAGGCGGCCGAAGACGGGCACCGACCGCTCACCGCCGCGCACCGCCTGAACGACCTGATGGATCACGAAGGCGTTGGCATCGACGTCCACCGCCTCCGCCGGCGGATGCGAGCTGCGGCCGATGCCGATCCGATCGAGGTTGAGCATGGCGTAGTTGGCCGCCGTCGACCGCAACATGTAGGAGTAGCGTTCGGGCTGGAAGGGCCAGTCCCAGTAGAGGTGGCTGTAGGTTGCGCCATGCAGCGCGATCTGGAGCGTCTTCTGTTGGATGCCGCCGCGGGCGCAGAGCACACCGTAGACGCTGTACGGCGTCGTGTCGCCGGGAGCGAGGGTGACGGGGAACGTCACGTCCACGCATCGCAGGCCGGCTTGGTCGGCGCGGGTGCCGGCCGGCAGGAGGGCGGTCAGGAGCAGCAGGCAGAGAAGGCTGGTTCGGGCTCTCATCGCGGGTCTCCTTTTCGTCGGTCTATTCGTAAGCTCGGCAAGAGTACGGTAAGAACGCCGGGCGATGGGAGTCCGTGAAGGGAGACGCCCGCATGGGGCCCCCCGCATGAGGTAGACTTCCGCGCCATGAGCACACCCTATGAGAGCGCCCAACTGATCCTCAAGATCTTCGAGATGCGGCGCGAGCCGGTCCTGCGCGAGGCGCGGGCCTGGTTCGTCCGCGAATTCCATCCCAGCTCCGCTGACGAGATCTTCGCCCTGTCTCCGGACGACAACCGCAAGTTCCGCATGGTGACCGGCTACTGGGACATGGCTTGCTCCCTGGTCAACCACGGAGCCATCGACCACCAGATGTTCATCGACGCCAATGGGGAGCTTTTCGGTACCTTCTCGAAGGTACAGCCCCACCTGGGCGAGCTCCGCGAGTACCTCAAGGCTCCGACCGCGATGAGCCACACCGAGAAGGTGGTCATGTCCGTTCCGAACGCCGAGGCTCGACTGGAAGCGATCCGCAACCGGTTGAAGGGGCTCGCGGCGCAGCAGGCGGCGGCGAAGAGCTGACCGCGGGCGGCCGGACCCGCAGCAACTCTCGGGATGACCCTCCACCTCCCTTTGCGCTCAGTCGTCCGCTGGAGTACCATCGCACCATGCAAGTCGCCACCGGTACCATCGTCGAAGGCAAGGTAGTCCTGGAGGGCGTGTCCTTGCCTGAAGGGACCGTCGTCACGGTGTTCGCGAAGGATTCGGAGGCGAGTGTGCGCCTGCCCCCTACGCTTCAAGCCGAGCTTGAGGAAGCGCTTGAAGAAGCCGATCACGAAGAAGGCATTTCCGGGGACGAGCTCTTCAGGAAATTGCAGAAGTACGGCTAAGCTTGGCGCTGATCCTTCGTGTCAAGCCCAGGGCGGAGCGGCAGATTGAAGCCGCCGCTGCTTGGTGGAGTGAGAACCGACCCGCGGCGCCGGGAGCGATTCGATCTGACCTCCAGGCGACGCTTGCCTTATTGGTCGAACAGCCCGGCATCGGCACCTTGGTCGAAAACGCCCGAGATCCTGAAACACGTCGCTTGTACTTGGCGCGAACTCGATACTTCGTCTATTACCGCCCACGCGGCCGTTACCTCGAAGTTGTAGCCTTCTGGCATTCGAGTCGTGAGCATGGGCCGGGTGTCTGACGCGAAATGACCCTGGCCGCGCGCCCTTCGAAGCACTCTGCTGCGGCCGGTGGCGTCTTCTACGCAACATCTTCCGGCAAGCCGGTTGGGACTGGAGGTGAGCGATGTTGTACCCGGCATACGTGCATAAAGACCCTGAGAGCGCCTACGGAGTGACATTTCCAGATTTCCCCGGATGTTTCTCGGCTGCTGACGAGTTGGAGGGGCTTCCGCGCTTGGCAAGAAGCGGTCGAGGTGCATTTCGAAGGCGAGGACGTAGAGATGCCTCCTATAGCGATTGAGGAGCTGACGGCTGGCCTGGCGTATGAAGGTGGGTTCTGGCTCCTCATCGATCTCGACCTCACGAAGGTCAACACCAAGAGTGCGCCTCAACATCTCGCTGCCGGCGAACCTGGTGGGGGAGATTGACCGCTACGCTGCCGAGCATCACATGTCGCGTAGTGGGTTCCTGGCGAGAGCAGCGCATCAGGCGATGGGTAACAGAACGTGACTCCGCACGCCAGCGCGTAGGCCGGCGGCGCCTGTCGAAGCGGCGGAGGTGTCGCCGCCCCCCATAGGCGCTAACTTTGACGTCTCGGAAATTACACAACTGTCAGAAAACAGAGGTCTTATGGTTCGCGCGCCAGCGCGCTAAGTTCACGCCATGCGATCGACCGTGGCCCGTGCGAAGGCTGCCTGGGCGCAGCGCCCTCGACTCGCCCCAGAGCGTGAGGCCCGCTTTGACGCAGGCATGAGAGAGGCGGAGAGATTCTTCAGGGGCGAAGCCGACGTTCAACGTGTAGCCGCCAAGGTTGCGCGCCTGCTGGAAGAAGACGGCATCCCCTACGCCGTTATCGGTGCCATGGCCCTTAACGAGTACGGGTACCGACGGGTTACCGTCGATGTCGATCTCCTCTTGACTCGCGAAGGGCTGGAGAGCTTCAAAAAGAAATACTTGGGTTTCGGCTATGTCCAGAAATCCCCGGGGAGCAAGGGCCTTCGGGACACCGAATTCGGCGTGAACGTCGACGTCGTGCTCGCTGGGGAGTACCCGGGCGACGGGCTCCCCAAACCGGTCGTGTTCCCGGACCCCGCCGATGTCGCCGTGCGCGGCGAGCACACGGCCCTGCTGCCGCTCCCTCGCCTGATCGAGCTGAAGCTGGCCTCCGGGATGACCGCTCCGCACCGGCTGAAGGACCTGGCGGACGTCATCGAGCTCATCCGTATTCTCGAGTTCCCCGCCGGGCTCGCAGAGGAGCTCGATCCGTACGTCCGCGAGAAGTTCCGCGAGCTATGGCAGGCTGCCCAGGCGGCTGAGCGGGAGTGAGGAGCTGCCGGCGTTGGGCACCGGGGCTGGCACGTCGCTCAGGTCGCGGCTGGAGAACCAGGCGCCAATGAGGTCGTAGACCGCCAGGAAGATACAGTAGTAGAGCTGCCCCACCGACATCGCCGGCGTCGCCCAGGGGATGACCATCAGCGAGATGACGAGCGTCACGTGCGAGATCGCGAAGTCGCGCTGGGTCATGGGTGCCGGCTGCCGGTAGTCTTCGCCATGAGCGGCGAGCCACATCTGGCGCAGGCCGAAGAACTCGCCGTAGCCCATCCAGAAGATCGCCCCGAAGTGGGCGATCCAGGAGAGGAGGAACAGGGCGAAGATCGCCGTCACGCCGGCCGGCGAGGTGATCCGCCAGACGATCTCCGGCAGCGGTTGCCAGGCGAAGCAGACCCCGAGGAGCAGCACCCCGAACAGCAGGCAGTACGTGGTGCGTTCGAGCAGGTGGGGGACGAACCGGCGCGTCCACTGCTTGACGCTGGTGCGGGCGAGGAGGCTGTGGGCAAGGCAGAAGATCCCCAGGAGGATGGTATCGACGGCGAAGGCCGTGACCGGATTGCCCGGCACGCCCGAATCGATCGTCTTGCTCACCCCGGTCCGGTAGACCCAGAAGGAGAAGTAGACGAGGCTACCGATGCTTACGATCTGGCTGAAGATCCCGTAGAGGAGATAGCCTGGCTTCTTCATGGTCGCTCGCCTCAGACGGTCTTGACGCGGAACGCCGCCACTTCGTCGAACACTTTCTTCGGCCGGTAGAAGACGACGAGGCTCTTCCAGATCGACTCCCACCATCCCAGAGTGCGGTACGGATAGCCGTGACGGAGGCAGTACTCCTCGATGACGCGGCTCATCTCCGGATAGTAGTGGTGGGGGACGCCGGGGAAGAGGTGGTGCTCGATCTGGTAGTCGACGCCGGAGCAGGCCAGGCGGCCGAAGAAGCCGGTGCGGAAGTTGACCGTCGTCGCGGTCTGGCGCAGCACGTAGTCGTCCGCGAGCTGGCTCTTGTCGATGAAGACCGCCTCAGCAGGGTAGTGCGCCGGTGCGAAAGCGGCGAACATCAAATAGCCCATGAGCGCGTTACGCAGGGCGTAGAAGCCGAGGACATGGCTCGGCGGGAAGAACAGCATCGGCACCACGATCCAGGTCAGGATGTGCAGGGCCAGGACCCCCAAATCAATCCAGTGGCTGGGCCGGCGGCGTTTCGGATCGGCGAGGATCGGCAGCAGGTAGCGATAGCCCTGGAACTGAGTGAAGAAGGTATTGAGCGCCAGGACCAGCGGGATGAAGATCCACTGGATGCGGTAGAAGAAGCGGGCAAACCCGCGACTCTCCTGGAGCTCGCGCTCGTTCAGGACGAAAAACGGCATCAGGTCGGCGTCGTCGTCGACCTCGATGATGTTCGGCGCCGGGTGATGGACGACGCAGTGCTTGTTCCACCAGAAGTGGGCCGCGGTGCCGAAGAGGAAGGTGTAGCCGAAGTAGGTCAGCGCCCGGTTGAGCTTCATGGAGCGGCTGGTGGCGTTGTGCGATGAGGTGTGGGTGTTGGTGGCGACGCCGAGACCGCCGTAGGCCGAGATGGCGAGCGCAGCCACCCGGACCCACAGGTTGTCCACGGCGAGGAAGAGCGCGATTCCGCCCAGGTGCAGCGCGAGGTGGATGCCCAGCTCGGTCAGCAACCGGCCCGGGGCCTTCTCCAGCCAGCCCCTCTCTCGCACGATCTGGCCCAGCTCACGGTAGGCCTTCCCTTCGCCGGCGGGTACGCTCGCAGCTCCTGCAGACATCACCGTTCCTCCTCTTAGACTCGACGCAGCGGCATGGGCGCTGTGTAGTCCCGTGCGAAGAGCACCTGGTAGAGCGCCGCGTCGGAGGCGTGCGCCGCCGCCAGGCAACTGCTCAGGTAGAACTCCCACATCCGCTGGAAGACCTCGTCGTAGCGCTGCTGATCCAACCGGGAGCAGTGAGCGCGGAAGTTCTCCAGCCAGCGCGTCAAAGTGTAGCCGTAGTGGCGGATCATGTTCTCGACGTCGAGGATCGCCAGGCCCCGCCGCTCCAGTCCCTCGGCGAGCTCCGACAGCCGCGGCTGGTTGGACGCGGGGAAGATGTACTTCTGGCAGAAGGGATCGTGCTCGTTCTTGGCGGCGTTGGCGCCGATGACGTGCACGAGCCCCACCCCGTCCCGAGTCAGGACCTCGGCGATCTTGCCGAAGAAGCGGTCGTACTCGCGGCGCGGCACGTGCTCCATCATGCCGACGCTGACCACTCGGTCGTACTCGGGCTTGATGTCGTTGAAGTCGGCGTACTCGATCCGCACCCGGTCGGCCAGACCCTCGCGAGCTGCGATGGCCTGGCCGCGGGCGCAGTGGCGCCGGCTCAGGGTGACGCCGGTGGCGGTGACGCCGTGGTTCTTGGCGGCGTGGAGGAGCAGGCCGCCGAAGCCGCAGCCGATGTCGAGCAGGCGGTCGCCGGGGCGCAACCGGAGCTTCTGGCAGATGCGCTCGAGCTTGTTGCGCTGCAGGGTCTCCAGGTCGTCGCCGGGGTCGACGGCATAGCCGCAGGAGTAGGTCAGGGTCGAATCGAGGAAAGCCTCGAACAGGTCGTCGCCCAGGTCGTAGTGGCGCTGTACGTTGTGAGCCTTGCCGCGCAGCATGTCCCCGAGGCGCAGAAGCCCGACACGGAGGGCGATCCAGGGGCTCTTGACCTTCTTGTCGAGCCGGTTGCGCAGCAGGATCTCGAGGAACTGGCTGAGCGCGCCGTCGGCGACCGCGAAGTCGCCCGCCATGAAGGACTCCCCGAGGCCGAGGCTCCCCGCCGCCAGGGTACGGTTGAAGACCCGCGGGTTGGCCACCTTCACGGTCACCTCGGGCTCGTGGCCATTGCCGTTCGGGCCCCGCCCGACGACGATGTCCCGTCCATTCACCTCAAAGCGGATGCGGGCGTCGGTGACGCCTTGATCCAAAATCTCCAGAAATAGCTCTTGGCTCATACTCGATCCATAGGAAAAGCTTCGAATGATCCAGTTAGACGTCGAGTCTATCACGCCTCCAAAATCGTATCCTCAAAAGCGGAGCAGCAACGACGCCCAATGGAAGCCGGCGCCGAAAGCGGTCAGCAGCACCACGTCCCCCGGCTTCACCCTCCCCTGGCTGCGCGCCTGCCACAGCGCCACCGGCACCGAGGCCGAGCCCGTGTTGCCAAGGTCCTGGACGTTGGTGAACATCTTCTCCTCGGGCAGCCCGAGGGCATGGGCGACCGAATAGATGATCCGCAGGTTGGCTTGATGGGGCACCACGAGCGCCACGTCGTCCAGGGAGAGGCCCGCCTGGCGCAGCACCTCGCGCGACGCGGCGGTCATCCGCGTCACCGCCTCGCGGTAGACCTCGCTGCCCTTCATGGTCAGCCGCTGGTGCTCCTTGGCCTGGGCGCGCTCGAGGGTGAACGGCCGGCGGGTGCCGCCGACCTCGCAACCGAGGATGTCGGCGTGGCTGCCGTCGGTGCCGGCGGTCGCCGCCAGGA
>JBAPYB010000315.1:0-5758 GCA_049284515.1 Thermoanaerobaculia bacterium | reverse complement strand
GCACCCCGGCCTCGCGTTCCTGTCGCGCGACGGCGTCTGGGTGGAAGCCGGCACCTTCCACGTCGAGGGCGAGGTGGCCACCCCCGGCGTGCTGGAGCGGGAGAGCGAGCTGGCGGCTCTCGGCCGGCAGGTGCCCGATCTCGAAGCCCAGCTCCGCGACGCCTCCGATCTGCTCGACCGGCTGGTGGCCGAGCGCGCCGCGCTCGCCCGCGAGTCCAACCGGTTGCAGGGCGAGGTCGCCCAGCTCCGCCAGGAGCTGGCCGTGGGCAAGGCCCGCATGGAGGACGCCGCCGCCCGCCATCGCCGGCTCGCCACCGAAGGCGACACGCTCTCCACCGAGCAACTGGAAATCGCCCGCGACATCGAGCGCCTCATCGAAAAGCGCCAGCATCTTCAGGAGGAGCTGGCCGCCGCCGAAGAGACAGCCCGCGGCTTGGCCGAGGATTTCGAACGGGCCCAAGCCGAGCTCGAAGCCGCCAAGGCCCACCGCGAAGGGCTGCGCACCGCCAGCGCCGGCCGCCGCGGACGGCTCGAATTGCTCGACGAGCGCCTCGAATCCCACGACCGTGAAATGAGCCGCCTGGGCGCCGAGGTGGAGCGCGGCATGAGCCAGATCGCGGCCTGGCGCCAGGAGGCCGACCGGCTCACCGGCCGCCGCGGCGATCTGGAACAGGCGCTGGAACGCGCGCAGGACGAGCTGCAAGCCGCCCTGGAGCACAAGGCCGCGGCCGAGGAAGGCGTGCTCGAAGAGCAGGAGCGGCTCGACCTGCACCGCCAGGAGATCCGGCTGCTCGAAGAGAACATCGCCGGCCACCGCGAGCATCGCGACGCCGTGCGTGGCGACATCGAAGAGCTGCGCGTCCAGCAGGCGAGCCTGAAGCAGGACGCCGAGCACCTCGCCCTCACCTTCCGTGACGACTTCCAGACGCCACTGCCGGAAATCCCCGGCGAGCCGCGGCCCGACCTCGCCGAGCTCGAAGGCGAGCTCGCCCGCACCAAGGCGGCGCTGGAGCGGCTGGGACCGGTGAACATCCTCGCCGTCCAGGAGCACGACGAGCAGGAGCAGCGCTACGAGTTCCTCACCACCCAGCGCGCCGACGTCGCCGCCTCGGTCGAGAGCCTCAAACGCACCATCCGCGAGATCAACGAGGCCTCGAGCGAGCGCTTCAGCGCCACCTTCCAGGAAGTGAACAAGAACTTCGGCGAGATCTTCGCCCGTCTCTTCCGCGGCGGCGAGGCCGAGATGCGCCTGCTCGACGAGGACGACGTGCTGGAGAGCGGCATCGAGATCCTCGCCCGCCCGCCGGGCAAGCGGCTGCAGAACCTGATGCTGATGTCCGGCGGCGAAAAGGCGTTGACGGCGATCGCCCTGCTCTTCGCCCTCTTCCGCACCAAGCCCTCGCCGCTCTGCATCCTCGACGAGGTGGACGCGCCGCTCGACGACGTCAACACCACCCGCTTCATCGACCTGTTGACGGAAATGGCGAACGACACCCAGTTCATCGTCATCACCCACAACAAGCTCACCATGGAAGTCGCCTCCCGCCTCTACGGCGTCACCATGGAAGAGAAGGGCGTTTCGAAGCTGGTCTCGGTGGAGCTGGAAGAGGTCCAGCCGGAAAGAAAGCTGGCGACGGCGAGCGGAGGGTAAAATTGCTCCGGAGCGAAACCCGAAGGCGACTATACCTTTGGGCACCTGTTGGACCTCCTCAGGAGTCCCATGCCGCCAAAGCGTGACGTTCTGGAACAGTTGAAACGGGACGAGCTCCTAGCCGCCGTGGACCGGTTCGAATTGGGGGTCCGCGACCGGCGGGTCCGTAGCGGGCTCGTGGAGGCCCTGGCCAGATCCCGAAAAGCCGGGTTGGCCGATGTCCTTATAGAATTACCCCGCACGCGGCTCAAGGAGATCTGCCGCGCCCTGAGCCTGGATGACTCTGGCCGAGAGAAGGAGGTCATCATCGCACGCCTGACCGGTCAAGCGGAGCTCTCGAAACGGGAGCCATCGGCTGTCCCAGCACCCCGGAAGGCCAAGCCTGTGCAGGCCAGCCGAGGATTCAACGTGACTGAAGGGCTGAGCTCGGCCGTCTCCGCCTTCGGTCTGGAAGCCAAGGCGAAGTTGGCAAACCTGGCGGCCACTGGAGAGCCGGAGGACCAGCTCCGTGCGCCGCTCGAAAATCTGATCGCTCGCTTGGCCGAGATCCTCGGGATTCCGCGAACCGTTGTCACCGCCGTGGGAGAATCTCGACTGACTCATCTCAAGACGCGGCCAGATTATGCGATTATCGTTCGCAACGCCCTCATCGGCTTCGTTGAAATCAAGGCTCCAGGAAAGGGCGCCGATCCGCGAAGATTCAGGGAGCGCCACGACAAGGAGCAGTGGGAGAAGCTTCTGTCCCTACCGAACCTTCTCTATACGGACGGCAACGAGTTCAGTCTCTGGAAAAACGGCCAGCTTCAAGGATCGCTCTTGCGCCTTTCCGGGAACATTGAGACGGCGGGAGCCAAGCTGGCTGGGCCCCCCGGGCTACTGAGCCTCTTCGAGGACTTCTTCCAGTGGACGCCCATCCCGCCGCGTGACGCAAAAGAATTGGCCGGTATCAGCGCCAGGCTGTGTCGCCTGTTGCGCGAGGAGGTGACGGAGCAGTTGGCGCTGGGAAGCCGAGCTCTTACAGACCTCGCGAAGGATTGGCGAAACTTGCTCTTCCCCGATGCCTCGGACGCGCAGTTCGCCGACGGCTACGCTCAAGCAGTCACGTTCGGCCTGCTGATGGCGAGAGCGCGAGACATCCAGCTCAGCCGAGGCCTCGATCAGGTTGCCCGCCAACTCAGCCAGACGAATTCGCTGATTGGTAGCGCCTTGCGGCTTTTGACCGACGATGCCGAAAACCAGGCGACACTGACCACTTCGCTCGGCACCCTCACTCGAGTGCTCGATGCCGTCCACTGGCCGACGATCAGCAAAGGCAACCCCGACGCCTGGCTCTATTTCTACGAAGATTTTCTCGAGGTGTACGACAACGATTTACGCAAGAAAACTGGATCTTACTACACGCCGCCGGAGGTCGTCGGCGCCATGATCCGGCTGGTCGACGAAGCGCTTCGCAGTCGGTTTGCCCTCTCCGCCGGCCTGGCGTCTCCAGCAGTAACCGTGGCGGATCCCGCAGTCGGCACGGGGACCTTCCTTCTCGGCACCTTTCGTCGGATCGCCGAGACTGTCCGGGCCGACGAGGGAGCCGGTGCCGTGGCTGGGGCGATCCATGCCGCCATCAGGCGGGTCGTCGCCTTCGAGATTCAGCTTGGCCCCTTCGCCGTCGCACAGTTGCGCACCCTTGCTGAGCTCTCGGATTTGATCGGCGCCGCACCGGCAACACCCTTGCGAATGTTCGTTACCGATGCGCTGAGCAACCCTTATCTGGAGCAGGAATGGATACCCTCGCTCTATGGTCCCATCGCTGAGTCGCGGCGACAGGCAAACGAGATCAAGAAGCAGGAGCCGATCACCGTGGTCATCGGCAACCCGCCTTACAAGGAGAAAGCCAAAGGTCTCGGCGGCTGGATCGAATCCGGTGGTGCGAACTCCCCCGAGCGGGCGCCACTTTCAACTTGGATGCCCCCGCCTGAATGGGGTGTCGGCGCTCACGCCAAGCACCTCCGCAATCTCTACGTTTACTTCTGGCGTTGGGCGACATGGAAGGTATTCGACCACGACCTCAGGTCCAACACGGGAATCGTCTGTTTCATCACCGTGGCCGGCTTCCTCAATGGCCCCGGTTTCGAGAAGATGCGCGACTATCTTCGCCGTACCACGGATGAGATTTGGGTGATCGACTGCTCACCCGAAGGTCACCAGCCCGAAGTGAATACTCGGATCTTCGAGGGGGTACAGCAACCCGTCTGCATCGTGCTTGCTTCGCGCCCTCCGGGCACGAGCCCGGAGATACCTGCGACGGTTCGGTTCCGGGCCCTTCCCGCAGGACACCGGCAAGGCAAATTTGCTGCTCTGAGTCACCTGACCTTGGACAGTAAAGGCTGGGCTGACTGTCCCTCGGATTGGCGGGCACCGTTTCTGCCCGAATCGAAAGGTGCTTGGTCAACCTATCCCGAGCTCGCCGACCTCTTTGTCTACAACGGATCCGGCGTGATGCCCGGCCGTACCTGGGTGATCGCACCTGACGCAGACTCATTGCGGCACCGCTGGCAGAAGCTCGTCGACGCACCAAGCCTCCAGAAGGAGGACTTGTTCCATCCGCACCTTCTCGATGGTCAACCGGGCGACAGACACATTCATAAGATCTTGGAAAAGGGACTGCCAGGTTACGAATCGCGTCCCGCGCCGATCGCTGCCGACCGAGACCCTTGTATTGCGCCCAGGCGCTATGGATTTCGTTCCTTCGACCGGCAGTGGATCATCCCAGATAGCCGACTCATCAACCGACCCAATCCGGAGCTTTGGGAATCGTCGTCGGAGCTCCAGGTATACTTGACAGCCCCTGCCGATCGATCGCCGTCGGCAGGACCTGCAGTCACGTTCACCGGGTTGATTCCCGACCTCCATCATTACAATGGAAGAGGAGGACGTGTCTTCCCTCTCTGGCGTGACCCCAAGGCCACCCGGCCCAACATTTCTCCGAGCCTGCTCAAATATTTTGGCCAGAGATATGGCAAGTCTGTAACTGCCGATGATCTGATGGCATATGTTGCTGCGGTTGTAGCTCAACCCGCGTTCACTATTCGCTTTCAAACCGATCTAATACAGCCGGGCTTGAGAATTCCTCTTACGGCCGACGGTGAGATCTTCACCGCTGCCGCCGATCTGGGACGAACGGTGATCTGGCTCCATACCTTCGGTGAGCGATTCGTGGACCCCGGCCATGGTCGACCGGTCGGTCCGCCGCGGCTCCCACTCAGCGACGCACCCAGGATTCCCGCAACCGGCGCGATTTCTGAAAATCCGGCAGCGATGCCGGATACCATCGACTACGATCCCGCCAAACGAAGACTATTGGTGGGGCGCGGCTTCGTGGAAGGTGTGGCGCCTGAGGTATGGAGCTACGAAGTTTCCGGCAAGCAGGTGCTGCGCCAGTGGTTCAGCTATCGCAAGGCAGACCGCGACCGGCCGATTATCGGCGACCGGCGACAACCGTCAAAGCTGGGTGACATCCAGCCCGATCACTGGCTCGCAGAGTACACTACGGAGCTCCTCAACGTGCTCAACGTGCTCGGCCGGCTCGTCGCTCTCGAGCCGTCGCAAGCAGACCTGCTTGAACAGATCTATTCTGGCCAGACGATTTCTATCGCTGAATTACGCGCGGCGGGTGCCCTCACTGTGCCCGCGCCCTTACGCAGAACAACGACGGCACATTCATCGAGGCAGACGAGCCTATTGGAATAACCAAGGATTTGTCGTCGCCTGCGGCAGGTCGGCGGCGTTGGCGGTCACCGAGCCCGAGACCGTCGTCCAGATCTTTCTCCGGTCCCCCAACCGCACCGATCTCTGCCGCTTCGGGGTCCCATCCAGGAGATGGGCAAGTCCAATACCGAGATCGAGGCGGCGATTGCAGCGCTGGTTGGGTCTTCGGAATGAGCAGGCCACCGCCGCGAGCCCGTAGGGCGGCAGACTTCCAGCCCAGGGCGCGAGCCCTGGGACCTACGCCCATCCCTTCAAATCCCGCCCTGCCAAGGGCGCCCTTGGCAGGGCGGATTTGGGGTTGGATCGCACGGATTCCCAGCGGTCGCGCGCTGGGCTATAAATCTGCCG
>JBAPYB010000314.1:0-6043 GCA_049284515.1 Thermoanaerobaculia bacterium | reverse complement strand
GACCCGCCCCTACACGAAGCATTGGGGCCAAAGTTAGCGCCTATACCCCCTTCCCCCTCTCCCACCCCCGGGAGAGGGGGAATCTGGTTCGAATCGTCTTCTTGCTGTCCTCCCTCTTCTCCCGGTGCGGGGGCGGGAGAAGAGGGCCGGGGTGATGAGGGAGCTTTCGGCTACAATTCTCCCCTCTCATGCGTGCATCCTTCCTGTTCCGCATCCTCTTCATCCTCTACTGCGTCGAGGCGGGCACCTTCCTCGTCCTGGCACCCTGGAGCCCGATCTGGGACCGCACCCTGATCCAGATCCATCTCGAATCGCTCCGCCTCCTTTGCCTCCACCCCCTGATGCGCGCCGCCATCTCCGGCTTCGGGCTCATCCACCTGATCTGGGGCGCTCACGACCTGGACGAGCTGATCTTCCGCCGGAGGATGCGTGCCCCCGACGTTTAGTCTGCTGGCCATCAGCGACCGGCGCTCTCTGCCATCCTCCGCCCAGGACCTGACGGACTGGCTGCGCGCCCTGGCAGCGGCCGGCGTCGGCGCCGTCCAGATTCGCGAGAAGGACCTGGAGGACGGAGCCCTCTACGACCTCACCCGCCGGGCCCGGCAGGCGCTGCCCCCGGCGACCCGTGTGCTGGTCAACGGCCGTCTCGACGTCGCCCTGGCAGCCGGCGCCGACGGCGCTCACCTGCCGTCGGATGGGCTGCCCGCGGCACCTCTACGGGTCCGCTTCGGCCCGGGCCCACTCCTCGGCCGCTCGACGCACACCCTCGAAGAGGTGGAGCGGGCGCGCGACGAGGGGGTGGACTACGTGGCCTTCGGGCCGGTCTACGCCACTCCCGGCAAGGCTGAGCCTCTGGGTCTCGAAGCGCTCGCCCGGGCGGCCGGGATCGCCGGGGCCGGCGTTGCCGTCTTCGCCCTGGGCGGGGTTACACTAGGGCGGTTCAGGGAGCTGGCCACGGCGGGAGCGGCGGGCGTGGCGGCGATCCGGCTGTTTCAACACGCAGACGATCTGAATCCGGTGTCGACGGCCGCCCGCAAGCACTTTGGCAGAACCTGACCTGAGCTCTGGAGGGACCGCAACCGTGGAAGCCGACGACGTAGGATCCCGCTTCGAGGGCCGCTGGCGCAAGTTGCGCTACCTGCTGGTCTCCGTCGGCGTGATCGTCCTCGACCAGTGGACCAAGTGGCTGGTGGAGCTCCACCTCCCCCACCACACGGCGGAGACGGTGATCCCCGGTCTCAACCTCACCCACGTGCGCAACACCGGCGTGGCCTTCGGCCTCTTCGCCTCCGACGGCGGCGGCTGGCTGCTCACCGTCCTCGGTCTCGGTGCCCTGGCTGCCGTGGCCCTCTACTTCTGGTTCGCTCCGTCGCGCGACCGCTGGCTGCTGGTGGCCCTGGCCCTGGTGGTGGGGGGCGCCGTGGGCAACCTCATCGACCGCGTGACCAGCGGCGCCGTCACCGACTTCATCGACGTCTACGTGGGAACCCACCATTGGCCCTCGTTCAACGTCGCCGACAGCGCCATCTCGA
The DNA here is from genome assembly GCA_049284515.1 of Thermoanaerobaculia bacterium. GTDB lineage: Bacteria > Acidobacteriota > Thermoanaerobaculia > Multivoradales > UBA5704 > DATARR01. The sequence continues at coordinate 4,511 of JBAPYB010000314.1, read as the reverse complement.
TCGGCATCGTGCTGATGGCCATCGACAGCTTCCGGCCTCGCCACCGCGAGGTCCCCGCTCCGGCGCCGGCCGACTGATCCGGCGCCGGCTCACCGTCTTCGTCCGCCTCAACGGACGTCCGGCCGGCCGCAGGGACGATATACGCGGACCGCCTTCGAGCCGTGAAACGAGAAGTCTCGCCAGCCACAGAACCCGAGGTGGCCGAGAACCGTTTCGAGCTGCGGATTGCGGGCTACGTCCTGGGCATAGAGCCCCACGGCGTCCGCGCCGGGAGCGAGCCGTTCCACGTCGGCCGGCGCCGTGGGAAAGGGGATGTCGCGCAGGCTGCGGCCGTTCCCGAGGTACAGCCGGTCCCCGTACCCCCAAAGCTGGACTCCGGCGAACGTCCGCACGGAGGCGTCGCCGGCCAGGGCACGGGCCGCCAGCACCGACGGCATGGACTTGTCGCCGAGGAACGCGAGGCGCGCCAGCCCCCAGCCGGCCGTCAGGAGGAGCAGCGCCGCCGCCGTCCGGCGCCAGCCGCTCTCCCAGAGCTTCAGCGCTCCCGCGGCGGAGACCGCGCAGGCGAAAGGCAGGATGCCTTGCAGGTAGCGCAGCTCCTTGTGGTGGATGCAGGAGAGCATCACCAGGGGGAGCACCACGAAAACCCAGGCCGGCAGGAGCGCGCGGCGGCGGATCGAGACCCACGCCACCGGCAGCGCGGCCGGGCACCACCAGTGCGCCAGCCGCCACAGGTACCAATACGGCGGCTGCAGCGCCACCAGCGCCGACGCCCGCTTTTCGATCAACGTATAGCGCGCAAAGGCGATGAGGGCGGCAAAGGGCCTGCCCCAGGTCAGGGCTTCCTGGACGCCTGCCACCAGCAGCACGCCGGCGGCGAAGCCCCCGGCTACGCGAAAAAGAGAGGCTCCCCGGGCGCGCCAGCCCTCCCGGGCGGACGCGGCGACCCAGGCGACCGGCGCCAGGAAGATCGCCTCGCTGTAGCGAAAACCGAAGGCCAGCGCGATCAACGCTCCGGCCAGCAGCTCGCGCCACGCAACCCGGCGCGCCGACGAGACCAGCAGCGCCGCGGCCAGCACGCAGGTGGTCGAGGCTCCGCGCGGATACGTCATGCTGCCGAAGCCGAGCGGAATCCAGTGCAGCCCGTAGATCGCCGCGGCGCAGAGCGCGACCTGGTCCTGGCCGGACCAGCGTTGCACCAGGCGGAAAAGAAGGTAGATGTTGAGGGTCGCGCACAGCACGAAGGGCCACGACGCGATCCATACGAGCGCGCGCACGTCCGAGATCCCCAAGCCATGCGCCACGGCCAGCAGAGGGCTCACCAGGAGATCGGAGATCAGGGTATTGCGGATTTCCCAGGGGGCGTAGTGGAGGCCGATGGCGCGAAACCCCGCTTCGAGGATCTCCACGTCGTCGCCGGTGAGGAAGCCGAAGTAGAGCCACCCCAGAACGAGCCGCAGGACGGTGGTGCCGGCGAGCAGCGCCAGAAGCAGCCGGTGAGTCGAGCGCCTCTCCAGAATCATCGCGTACATACCCTACACTCATCCGATGATCTGGACCGTCCCCCCCGAAGCCGCCGGCGAGCGCCTCGATCGCCATGTGGCGGCCCGGCTGGACGTCCCCCGCAACCAGGTTCAACGCTGGATCGAGGCCGGCCTCGTGCGGCTCGACGGCCGAGCGGCCAAGCCCTCGGCCACCCTGGCGGCGGGAGATCAGGTGGCATGCGAGCCGCCGGAGCCCAGGGAGGACCGGGTGCTCCCCGAGGCCGGCGAGCTGAGCGTCCTGTACGAGGACACCGCCCTGGTGGTGATCGACAAGCCGGCGGGGCTCACCGTCCATCCCGGAGCCGGCCGGCCGGCCGGCACCCTCGTCCACCGCCTGCTCGACCGCTATCCCGAGATGGCCGGCGTGGGGGGCCCGGGCCGGCCCGGCATCGTCCACCGGCTGGACCTCGGGACGAGCGGCGTCCTCGTGGTGGCGCGCACGGCGGCAGCCTACGCCCGTCTGGCCCGCGCCTTCGCTTCCCGCGAGGTGAAGAAGCAGTACCTGGGAATCGCCTACGGTGCGCCCTCTCCCGCGACGGGAGTGATTGAGGCCGCCATCGGCCGCCATCCCCAGCGGCGCAAGGAGATGGCGGTCCGCCCTGGAGGCCGGCCGTCGCGGACGGGCTACCGAACCCTCGCCGCCAAGTCAGGCATCTCGCTCTTGGAGCTGGACCTCGCGACCGGCCGCACCCACCAGATCCGCGTCCACCTCAAGCACCTCGGCCACCCCTTGGTGGGCGATCCCGTCTACGGCGAAGCCCGCTGGAAGGCCCTCCCCCGTTCCCTCCAACCGGCTCTGCGCGACTTCCCGCGGCCGGCCCTGCACGCCTGGCGGCTGGCCCTGAAACACCCGGACACCGGCGAGCCTCTGAGCTTCGAAGCTCCGGTGCCGGAGGATCTCAGGGAGCTGTGGCGCGGGGTGACGGGGACGGATTGGTCGTGGGTGGGTTTGGTTCCTTGGCCTTGGTCATCTCGATCCGGCCCTTGAAGAAGGCGCCTTCGGAGATGACGACCCGGGGTGCGGAGATGTTCCCCTCCAGGCCGCCCGTGGCCAGGACCTCCACCCGGTCCGTGGCCTGGACGTCGCCCACCACGCGGCCTCCCACCCTTACGACCGGCGCGGAAATGGGGCCTTCGACGACGCCGTCCGTGCCCACCACCACGGGCGCCTCCACCCGGACCTCGCCCGCGACCTCGCCGTCGACGAGCACTTCGGTCGCGCCGCTGATCTCCCCTCGCAGGCGGGTGCCGGCGGCGATGTGAGTGAGCCGGCGCTTCAGCGAGGAGCCGGAGTCCGAGGGACCGCCGGAGCCGGCGGGGGATTCGGAGCTGGTCTCGCGGCGAAAAATCGACATGCTCCCGGACGAGTCCGGCCCCCTTGGGAGTGGTTGGAGAGCAGATTGGAGCGGGCAACGGGACTCGAACCCGCGACATCAAGCTTGGGAAGCTTGCACTCTACCAACTGAGTTATGCCCGCTCGACGGTCGAGCAGGAGGGAATCTAGCGGAGCGCCGCAGCGGGGTCAAGGGGTGGCTCGCCACCGGCTCTCGAGCCGCCCTCGATCTTCAGCAATCTCAGCGCCTGTCGCTTGGCCAATCCGAGCGAGACCTATATACTCCGTTCATGCACGGATCAGGGCGCAGCCGCGATGGCGTCGATCGCATCGAGTCCCTCTATTTCTTTCCCGATCAGAGAGTCACCGAAGACGAGGTCCGCCACCTCTTGCGCCAGGGCACTCCGGAGCAGCGCGCCTGGGTCGTCTCCCACCTCCTGCGCTACGCGCAGTGGGACGACATCTGGAACTACGTCAGCCGGGACGAGGTGAGGGAGATCTTCCCCGAGCTCGACCTGCCCGAGACCTTGCGACAGGCCTGGGGCAGGATGCTGAAGATCGAAGCCCCCGTCGGCTGAGCCGGCGTTTTTCCCGAAGCGTCGTCAGCCGCCCGGCACCGCCGGCACGAACGTGACCTCGAAAAGCTTTGGCCACAGCTTGCCCGTGATGAGGAAGATCTTGCGCTGCGGGTCCCAGGCGATGCCGTTCAGCACGTCCACCTTCTGTCGCTCCTCGGGAGTGAGCAGGCCCGAAGCGTCGATCACCGCGGTCACCCACCCATCCTTGGGATCGATGCGCAGGATGTCGTCAGTCTGCCAGACGTTGGCGTAGACCACGCCGTCCACGCACTCCAGCTCGTTGAGCTCCAGGACCCGCTCGCCCATGCGGTCGGCGCGGGTCACCGTCACCTCGCCGAGGAAGGCGAGCGTCTTGGGATCGCGGAAGGTCAGCTTGTCGGAACCGTCGGTCATCACCAGCCGCTTGCCGTCCCAGCACAGCCCCCAGCCCTCCCCTTCGTAACGAAGCTCGCCCACCCGCGAGAAATCAGCGAGCTTGTAGACGAGGGCCTTCTGCTCCTTCCAGGTGAGCTGGATGAGGCGGTCGTCCACCAGGGCCAGCCCCTCCGCAAAGAATTCCGAAGGAACCACCACCTTGCGCTTCACCGCCCCCGAGACCGGCTCCACCTCCCGCAGGCTCGACGAGCCGTAGAGGCCGGTGCTCTCGTAGAGCGAGCCCGCGTGGACGAGCAGCCCCTGAGTGAAGGCCGCCGGATCGTGATGGCGCGTGGCGAGGACCTTCACCTTGAGGCGCTCGGGAGGCTGGGGCGCCGGGGCCACGGCAACGGCGGGCTGGGACGCGGGAACGGCGGGAGGAACAGGTGCATGGAAGGACCATGCGAGGACGGCGGCGGCGAGGAGGGCGGCCATGACGGTGGGGATTATCCACCTTCGGCGCGGAGATGCTGAGGTCTCCGTCGGTACCGTGGGTCGATCTGGCTGATTTCTCCCACTCATCATGATCTCCCGGATGTCCCGTTGTTCGTGGACGGCGCCTCCGCCCGGGCATAAATGCCGGGGCTAGATAACGACGCCGGATGAATCCGGCTTAAAGTCCCCTTCAGGGGGCGCTGTTCA
>JBAPYB010000313.1:0-11355 GCA_049284515.1 Thermoanaerobaculia bacterium | reverse complement strand
CTCCGCGACCTGAGGCGCCTCGCCGCCCGGGCGGCGCCTGCCAGCCGCGACGTGCGCATCCTGCGCGGCATCTGCCGGCGGATTCAGGGGGCGCTGGGGAAGGGGAAGTAGAGCCGGTTGTTCTCCGCATGTGAGGCGTAGATTTTTGTAGTCTCGGTCGACTTTTGTTGGATTGATTCCGGAAACCTCTTGACAGGCGCCAAATCGTCAGGCACTCTCTACCTATCCGGACCAATTACGGCACCGGACTATTGAGCCTCGAAAGGGCTCAGGAAGGAGTAGCAGTCATGGCAAGAGAGACGAGAAGCGCAGGGATCATGGGCGACTTGCAGCGCCTGTCGGTGACGATGGAGGCCAACAAGGGGGACCTTCCGCAGTTGGAGCCGTTCCGGCTCAAGCTCACGGGAATCGTCACCCAGATCTTCGAGGTCGCCGCGCAACAGTCCGCGCACAAGGTCGGCAAGCAGGAGAGCGCGAGGCAGCTCCGGAAGCTCCTCACCCAGGGCAACCGGGTGGCCGACCTGGTGCGCACCGGGGTGCGGGACCACTTCGGCCCTGATGCCGAGAAGGTCGCCGAGTTCGGCGTGCAGCCGTTCCGCGGCCTGAAGGCGAAGACCAAGACGCCGGCCCCGGCGCCCACTCCTGTACCGTCGCCGGAACCTGTTCCCGCCACCCCGCCGGCGCATGCCGGCCCCGCAGTTGCCGTCAAGTCGGATCAGTAGTTCGTCCTGCCGGAGGGGAGCGCTCAACGCGCTCCCTCTTTTTTTGTTCCCTTCCCCCCTCAACCGAATCTGTCCCCGAGCCGGCAGCTCGCCGTCCGCGGAAGGCCGTCCGTCGTCCCCGGACCGCGTTCTGTCGTGAGCGGACGATGGTCCGGCGTCCGCGGCCCAACTTCATCGTCCCGGGACAACGCTTCATCGAGAGCAGACAGCGGTTCTTCGTACGCGGACAATGGACTGTCGTGCGCGTCCCATTTCCGTCGTCTCGGGACAGCGATTCGTCGAACGCGGGCAACGGTTCGTCGTCCGCGGATGATGGGCCGTCGTGCGCGTCCCATTTTCATTGTCTCGAGACGATGGTCGGTCGAGTGCGGACGATGGTTTGTATTCCGCAGCCGGCGAACCGCTGTCCGCAGACAATGGACCGTCGTGCGCGGCGCATTTCCATCGACTCCGGACAACGTGCCATCGTGAGCAGACAGCGGTTCTTCGTCTGCAGACGGTGGACCGTCATGCGCGTCCCATTTCCGTCGTCTCGGGACAGCGATCCGTCGTCCATAGACAACGGTTGGTCATCCGCGGACGATGGACCGTCGCACGCGTCCCATTTTCACCGTCTCGAGACGATGCTCCGTCGTCTGTGGTCAACCTTTCGTCAAGCGCGGACGATTTTTCGTTGTCCGCGCCCCTTTTTCAACGGCTCGGGACAATCGACCGTCGAAGGCATTCAACGATCCGCCGTACGCGGACGACGAACCGTTGCGCACAGACAATGGACTTTCGTGCGTGGCGCATTTCCATCGTCTGCGGACAACGTGCCGTCGTGGCGAAGGCCCGTATGCTGGCGACTGGATAGAATGCACCGATTCCTGGGATGAAACGGACCTTGCGCCCCGTCACAGCGTCCACAGTTCTCCCAGCACCTCTTCGGCGTCGACAAGGCGGCCGGCCTCAAGATCCTCCTGGGAGGTCAGGAGGGCTCCGTGAAGCGCGGCACGGTCCTCGGGATCGAGCCAGTCGCCAGGATCGAGAGGCAGAAGCCGAACTTCAGTGCCCTCAGGGAGTTCTGTGGGCTCGTCCACCACGAATCGGGCATTGTGAACACGGGCCTTGATCGTCACGGAGGGAGGGTACCGCGAGTCCTCCCGTGCCGTCTATACGTGCCGGGCGCTGGTCTCCGTAGGCGGATAGGGCGAGCGCTCCGATCAAGGCATGGTGGATTCCGGCCGCCTTCGAGAGTCGAGCTGATCACTTCAAGGGCGCGGGTACGAAGCCTGTCGGTTGCCATCCAATAAGCTCACCGGCGGCGCAAGCCGAGCGGTGCAGCGAGGTTGTCATACGGTTCTCTCCAGCCAATCCAGGTCAATTCCGAGAAGGTCTTTAGCTGCAACGCCAGGTCGGGTCTGTAGTCCTTTTTCCCCGATTGTAGCCTGAGGCAATTCAGTGATTCTGCCACTACAAGAGAGCGCGGCAGAGGGATTGTGGTATAAGCGGGTGTCGGCGACTGCCGCGGTAGTAGAATGTAGTGCCTTCACAACAAGAACTGCGCTGACTCTCGTGTTTCTACCCGCAACAGACCAGATGCCGTCACTTGCTCGCGCAAGCTCCATGCTCTCACTTTCAAGATCTCCCACAAAGGTCTCCGTGCCGAGAAGTGCCTCCAATATGGCGATCTCATCGGAATGCACTTGCATTGCATTCACTGCTACTATGAAAGGCAAGCCTAGTTTTCCGTAACGGCTTATCTTCCTCTTGAGAACTTTTCGTACAGCTCCTGCGGTGTCGACGTACTTGAGACCTGCTGACTCCATGCCGATGGTCTTAACTCTAGGCTTCCCTCGCAGCCGATCTGACTTCGGAAAGGCTCTGAACTCTACCGTCCAGGCTTCGTGTCTAAACATGAAAGAAGGAAGCGCCCTCAGCCCAGATTCTCTCAATAACCTGAAGCAATCCTGTGAATCTAATGTAGAGAGCCAATCTGAGAGCTCCTTTTTCAGCTTCTTTGTGGAGGGCGCAGTGCTGGGTTCTCCTGAATGTTTTACATGGAGGAAAAAATTCGGCGACTCTAACGAATCTATGTCGTCTAAAACTCGGTCTTTTATTGCAGCTCTCCCGCGCTCTTCACGGGAAGTCTCCGTCGCCACCACAGCCTCGAGGAAGAAGGCAGGCTCATCTTGATATTTCACAAGAAAGTCTGGTCGGGTTGAGACCTGAGTATTGGCCTCAGGATGAACCTCCATCGAGTAGCCGAGCCCAATCAATAGAGCGTTTAGGTACAATTCAAAAAAGGCAGATTTGAAATTGGCGTCATCGCAGGATTTGATTCTCGCCTCGATCTCAGAGCAGCCTTCTTGAGGGAAAATCTCGAACCACTCTTCCATAAGTGCTCGAATCGCGTTCGCGACTGAGCTGGAAGACCTCTCCAGATACAAGAATTCGGGCTCGGATCGTTTCCGCGGCTCCGAATCGTTTCTGAGTATGCTAGAAAAAAGCATATCGCTAACATTGCTCATCGACAGGATGCCAGAAAGCCCAATGCCTTCGGTGCCATGCGATAAGTATGCGCAGGTGGGGCAAATCCTCTCTGGCCGAGGCAGAGACTTTTACGTCCAGGTCAGTAAACCTCGTCGTGAGTTCCCATGGTTTCCAGAAGGATGGCCTCAGCTCCTTCGTGTTGGGCAAAGCTGAAGATGATGCGCAGGTCGTAGCCAGCGCTGCAAGCCCAGGAGCCTTCGAGCTTTCCCTTCAATTTGTGGGTCCGCAGTTGAGGATGGGAGGCATCTTCCGCCAACAACTCCAGAACTGCCTGGATCGGCCCGGCCAAAGAGGGATCTCGTTTGAGGATGCGCTTGGCTGCCCTGATGAAGGCGGGGGAGGACAGCAGGAGACGGCTCACGACAGGATGTCTTTCAGAAGATCCGCCGGGGTCTTGGGTTCGCACTGCCCCGCCTGGAACTCTCGCCGGGCTTCTTGGATTTCCCTGGCGAGCTCCTCCCGTCGGCGGTCGGTAACCCTGTGGCGGAGCACCTCAATCAACGTAGTCTGCTCATCTACGGACAACTGGTCTGCGGCTTCCAGGATCTCGCTAAAGCTCATGATCGTCTCCGATTTCTGCAGATGTAGTATAGCCCAGAGCCTTGGCCGGAGCTCTCGCGACCCTTCAGGCCGCAAGGATAGGGTGCCCGTTTTCCCAGGGCATCGGCCTGCGGCCTCAGAAGGCCTGGGCTGGGAGTCTCCCGACCCGTTGGGCCGGTGGGGAGGTTTTTCGTCAGGCTTCCAGCTCTGGAATTACCCCGGGGCCGTGGCGGATGTCCCCGGGAGCACTTCAGGGAGCCAATCTGCCACGGGAACGCCCAAGGTTCGGTCGCCAGGGACGCGAAGGGAGATCGCGTCAGCCCGGGGCTCGGCGAGTACGATTCTTGACTCGGATGACGAACTCAGGTGACTATAGAAGGCATGACACGCCAGCACGTATTTCACGTCGTTCTCTTCAAAGACCGGGGCTGGTGGGTCGCGCAATGCCTTGAGCGGAATCTAGGGACGGCATCTCAAGACCCGAGAGAGCTGCCGGGTAAGCTCAGAACGGTCCTGAAGGTTCAGATTGAAGCCGACCAGGAGGCAGGCGTCGAGCCCTTCAGCACCTTGCCGCAGGCACCGCGCCGCTTTTGGAAGATGTTTCAAAGTGCCGAGCCTTGGCAACTGGATGACGGCACCGCAGAATCACCCCTCTGCGTTCCTGCATGGACGGAGCTGGCCGTTGCCTAGTCGTCCAGCGGCGGGTTGAGCCCCAGCAGGACTGCATCAAAGCCCAGGTCCTCGCAGAGGATCTCTGTTCTCTCGCGGAAAGAAGAGCGTAGGGTCCCTTGTCCCCGACCGACGCCCTCTCTCCAGAGGGGCCCTCCAGAAAAAATCCGCTTTTGTTTTGCCTCAGCGTCACCTTGAACCCGCTAAGGTGGTCCAACTCATCCATGAACCGCCTCAGGGTTCGTTCGTGACTCAACGATCTGCCTCCTAAGAAGAGGAATAGTAGTCTTCGAAGGATACAGCTTTCCGGGAGTCATCCGCGACCTGCGCCGCCTCGCCCCTTCAAGGAACGGCCCCTCGCGCCTATCGCACCCTGACGAGGGGAGCGACGGCGCGGGGCTCAAGGGAGAGGGAGGGAGGCGTCCCGGCTCAGTGGGCGGAGTAGAGGCTCAGGTTCTCCGCCTTCCAGCGCATGGCGTTGTTGATGCGGTGGCGCCCGCTCGGGTGGTCGAAGAAGATCCACTCCTCGATCGGGCCGGGGGACATCTTGCGGTACTCGCCGAGGTGGATGGCGGCCTGCGCGAAGCCGTCCGGCTGGCGGCTGGCGTTGAGGCCGTACATGTCGGCCTCCTGCTCGCCCGACCGGACGTAGGTGTTGAGGATCGGCGTCAGAACGAAGCCGAAGAGGCTGACGAGGAGCACGACCAGCGGCAGGACCGCCGGATCGCCGATGCCGCGGATCTGCCACCTCTCGCCCCAGCGCTTCAGCGCGCCGTCGAGCGACCCGCGCAGGAAGCCGAATCCGGCGGCGATCACCACCAGGAAGAAGAGCAGCCCCTTGTAGACGTGGTTGAGGACGTAGTGCCCCATCTCGTGGCCCATGACGGACTGGATCTCCTCCGGCGAGCCGCGATGCAGGAGGTTGTCGTTCAGGGTGATCCGCATGGTGTTGCCGAAGCCGCTGACGTTGGCGCTCATCCGGTTGGTCTGGCGCGAGGCGTCGATTTCGAAAACGTCGTGGACGGGGATGCCGTTGGCGCGGGCGAGCCGGAGGATCGGCGTCGTGACCTTGGGGTCTTCGAGCCGCTTGACGTCATTGAACACGGGAACGATGTAGACCGGCGCGATGAGCGAGACGAAGACCACGAAGAGGAAGGTCACGCCGGCACCCCAGAGATGCCAGGTACGAGGGAACTTGCGGACGACGCCGAAGAGCGGAACGGCGAGAATCCCCCCCAGCACCAGGCCGACCCCCAGCCCTTTGAGCTGATCGCCCATCCAGGGGCCGAACGTCTGGGTGGCGAGACCGTACTGGTGCTCGCGGAAGTACCCTTCATAGACGGCGAGAGGGAAGCCGAGAAGAGTGGTGACGATCAGATACTGCACCCAGTAGAGGAAGGTCTGTACCGGCTTGAAGCGGCTGAGGCGTTCGGCGAGGTTGCGCATCGCCGCGGACCAGCGCAGTTGCAGCAGGAGGAGGGCGATGGCGATACCGAAGAGAAAATCCCAGAGGATGAGCCAGTATCCCCCTTCGAAGTAGGCGTCCGAGCGCGCCTTGGCGGCGGCGGGGATCTGCGCCAGGTAAGCCTCGGTCGCGGCCTCGGCGTCGAAGTGGTCGGAAGGGAGGGCCGCCGCGGGGACCTGGACGACCGAGGGCATGGCAGAGGCGGGAGCGGCCGCGGGCTTCTCCTGCGCCGACGCACCGTGCAGCGAGAGGGTGAGCGTCAGGCCCACCAGAAAGAATCGTAGGCAACGGTGAAGGTTCATGGGGACTCCGATCCGGGAAGGCGCTCGGCGAGCGCCGTGGGTGGTTCCAACCTATTACGTCGGAATTCCCGTTTAGTTAACGGCTCTCCTCGAATCCCCGGCTTCGGCCGCCATGCTACTCTTCGGCCCTCTATGAAGACCCTCCGCATCGGCAACGGCCAGGGGTTCTGGGGGGACAACGTGGACGCGCCGGTGGAGTTGCTGCGCGGCGGCCCCCTCGACTATCTGGGCATGGACTACCTCGCCGAGGTGACGCTGTCGATCATGATGCGGCAGAAGCTCAAGGACCCGATGCTCGGCTATGCCACGGACTTCATCAGCTTCATCCGCCGCGTGCTGCCGGACCTCCAGGAGCGCAACGTCCGCATCCTCACCAACGCCGGCGGCCTCAATCCCCGGGCGTGCCGCAACCGCATCCTGGAGCTGGCCCGCGAGCAGGGCATCGAGGGGCTGCGGGTGGGCGTGGTGGAGGGAGACGACCTGCTGCCGCGCCTCAAGGAGCTGATCGCCGCCGGGCATCCGCTCAAGAACATGGACACCGGCGAGCCGCTGGCCCCCATCGTGGACCGGGTGATGTCCGCCAACGCCTACCTGGGGGCGAAGCCGGTGGTCGAGGCGCTGCGCCAGGGCGCGCAGATCGTCCTCTGTGGCCGCATCACCGACACGGCCCTGGCTCTGGCCCCCATGATCCACGAGTTCGGCTGGGGCGACGGCGACTGGAACCACCTCGCCGCCGGCACCATCGCCGGCCACATCATCGAATGCGGCGCCCAGTGCACAGGCGGCAACTTCAGCCGCTTCTGGGAGGTGCCGGACCTCTGGAACGTCGGCTACCCCATCGTCGAGGCGCGGGAGGACGGCACTTTCGTCGTCACCAAGCACGAGGGCACGGGCGGCATGGTGACCGTGGACACGGTGAGCGAGCAGCTCGTCTACGAGATGGGGGACCCCACGGCCTACATCACGCCGGACGTCATCGCCGACTTCACCTCCATTCGGCTGCGCCAGGACGGCAAGGACCGGGTGGAGGTCGCGGGCATCGAGGGCTCGCCCAGGACGCCGTTCCTCAAGGTCTCGGCCTCCTATCTCGCCGGCTACAAGGCCTCGGGGCAGATCACCCTGTCGGGTCCGCGGGCCATCGAGAAGGCCAAGCTCGCGGCCGAGATCGTCTGGAAACGCCTGGAGCGGGCCGGCGTCACCTTCGCGCCGGAGGACCGGGAGGAGGAGATCCTGGGCACCGGCGCCTGCCTGCCCGGGATCTTCCCGTCGCCGGACGAGCTGCCGGAGGTCGTCCTGCGGCTGGGCGTCAAGTCTCCGGACTCGCCGAGAGTCGAGCGCTTCGGCAAGGAGATCGCACCGCTGGTCACCGCCGGTCCGCCGGGAGTGACGGGTTTCGCCGGCGGCCGGCCCAAGCCGCAGGAGATCGTCGCCTACTGGCCGGCGCTCCTCGCCCGCGAGGAGGTGGAGAACCGGCTCGTGGTCACGGTGGAGGAGGTGTGAGCCCAGATGTGGGAGCAGCCGAGGCCGTCTCCGCCCGCATCTGGTACGGCGGCCTGGTCGGAGGGCTGCTGCCCGTCCTCGTCCTGGGGTTCCTGTATAGCGCGCTCGCGGACCGCACCGTCTTCGCCCTCTGGGCCCTGGTGGCGGGAGCTCTCTGGGTGGCGCTGTTGCGCCAGGGCATGGCCGCGGGCTGGCCGGGCGACCGCCTCACCGGTGCCCTGCTGCTGCTGCTCGCCGCCTGCCTCGCCGTCTTCGCCTCCCTGGAGTCGGCCCATCAGAAGATCCTCGACCTGGGATTCCGGGCCGTGTTCCCGGCGGTCTATCATCCCCTCGCCACCCGGCCGCTGACGGCGGGCATCCTGGCGGCAGTCCTGGGAGCGGCCGGGGCGGGAGCGCTGGTGCCCGCGCTGATTCGCCAGAAGACCGAGGAGAAGAGATGAAGGTGAAGCTGGAGGAGGTAGCCCACGCCCGCTCGGGGGACAAGGGCGACGCCTCGAACGTCGGCCTGATCGCCCGGACGCCGGCCCTGTACCCGGTCCTCCGGGAGGAGGTGACGGTCGAGAGGGTGAAGGAGCACTTCCGGGAGGTCTGCCGCGGTCCCGTGCAACGGTACGAGCTGCCGAACCTCCTGGCCCTCAACTTCATCCTCCACGACTCGCTGGGCGGCGGCGGCACCGAGAGCCTGAAGAACGACGCCCAGGGCAAGACGCACGCCCAGGGGCTGCTCCAGATGGAGATCGAGGTGCCGGAAGGCTTGATGGAGACGCGAGGATGAGCGGCGAGCGGGTTCACGATTGGGTTCAAATTCGGCGGGAAGGGGACCTCCTGTGGGTCACCCTCAACGATCCGGACCGGGCCAACGCCCTGGCGCCGGCGATGATCGGGGAGATTACGGCGATCTACCGCCGGCGGTGGCGCGAGGAGGGGGTGAAGGCCATCCTCCTCTCCGGCGCCGGCAAGAATTTCTCGGCCGGGGCGGACCTCGAGCACCTGCGCTCGCTGCGCGATGCCGGCCCGGTGGAGAATCTTCGCGATTCGCTGGGCTTGAAGAACCTCTTCGAGTCCATTCTGTACCAGGAGGCGTTGACCATCGCTCTCGTCCACGGCGCCTGTGTGGCCGGCGGTTGCGGTCTCGCCACGGCCCACGATTTCGTGGTGGCCGCCGAGGGTGCGCGCTTCCTCTACAGCGAGGTGCGCATCGGTTTCGTGGCGGCCCTGGTGGCCACCTACCTGCCCTTGCGCCTGCGCGGCTCGGACATCCGCGAGCTGCTGCTCAATCCCCAATTCGTGGACGCCGGCAAGGCGCTGGAGATCGGCCTCGTCAACCGTCTTGTGCCGGCGGGCGACCTGGCGAGCGAAGGCGAGGCCCTGGCCGCCCGGATCCTGGAGAACGGCAGCTCCGAGTCCATCGCCCGCACCAAGCGGCTGTTGCTGGACGTCCTCGGCCGGCCTCTGGAAGAGGCTCTGACGATGGCCGCCGATGCCAACGCCGCCGCCCGCGCCACGGACGACTGCAAACGGGGGGTCGCCACGTTCCTGGAGACCAAGAAGACGCCCAATTGGAGGTGATGGGGTAGGGCCGCCATGAAGCTCGTCCTCTTCGACATCGACGGCACCCTGGTGAACTGCGGTCCCCAGGTGCGGCCCCTGTTCGCCTCCGCGCTGGAGGAGGTTTTCGGCACGACGGGCGACGTGGACGGCTACAATTTCGCTGGGCGGACGGACCCACGAATCGTCCTCGACCTGATGACGGCCGCGGGTTTCTCGCCCCAGGAGGCCCTGGCGGGGCTCCCCCGGGTCCGGGATCTCTACCTGGCGCGGCTCGAATGCTCCCTCGAACGCCAGGGCATGACGCTCCTGCCGGCTGTGGAAGATCTTCTGGGCAGGCTTGCGGCGCGAGACGACGTAATGCTCGCGCTCCTCACCGGCAACTGGGAGCCGGGAGCGCGGACGAAGCTGTCGCGCTTCGATCTCAACCGTTTCTTCCACTTCGGGGCCTTCGGCTGCGACGGCATCGACCGCTCGGAGCTGCCGCCGGTGGCGCTGGCCCGGGCGGCGACGGTCGCCCGCCGGCGGTTTCTGCCGTCGGAGACCCTGATCGTGGGCGACAGCGTCCACGACGTCTCGTGCGGCCAGGCTCACGGTATTCCGGTGCTCGCCGTGGCGACCGGCCGCACCCGGCCGGAGGCCCTGCGCGAAGCCGGCCCCGACTGGCTCATCGCCGATTTGCGGGAAGCCGGCGACGCCGTGCCCTGGCTGGCGGGGTGAGGGGGCCGACCCAGCCACCAGCGCCCCTACCGGGGCGGACCCTCACTCCCCCAACCCCCTCTCTCCCACCGCACTCCCAACCGCCGGGAGAGAGGGGGCTAAACCGAGCTAAACCATTCCTTCTCTTGCTTTTAGACAAACCACTCCCTCTTCTCCCGGTCGGGGGGAGTGCGATGGGAGAAGAGGGTCGGGGTGATGAGGGGTCTTCAGGCCGCCTCGACCGATCCTCCGGCCTGATTCCATTCGGCCATGCCGTTGGTGAGCTCCACCACCCGGTGGGCTCCCAGGCGGCGCAGCGAGAGGCTGACCCGGCGGATTCCGGGGTCCTGCGGTCCGCTGCCGATGACGAAGAGCTCGGTCCCCGGGTTCGTGCCCGGGGGCAGGGCCGTCAGCCCGTCGGGTCCGGCGGCATAGGCTCCCGGAATGTGCCCCTTGTCGAAGTCCCCACGCCAGCGCGCGTCCACGACGCAGAACGGCGGGAAGGGACGGCGCAGCCGGCGAATGAGCTCCGCGGCGTGAGTCTGAAAGATCACCCCGTCGAAATGCGGGTCCATGGCACCTCCTTTGGCGCCGCGATGCTATCTCATACCCGCCGGATTCATACCCGTCGAATCAGGCGCCATGGCCCTGCGCCGGTCCGTGGTTTCGACTGCGCCCTCCCCTTCAGGCGGTCCAGCAGCACCTCGCAGGGCTCGCCCAGGCCCTCGATACCGCGCTGGAGCATCAAGCGGAAGTTTCGTCTATGGGTGATCTCCCGCAAGACCCGGTTGCACGAGGGACATTGCCGCAAGAGGTGACGGACGAGCCGCATGGACTCATGTTGCGGGAGCTCAGACCGGAGGAACAGCTCTACGGCGTCTTGCGAGAAGTGTTCGTCTCTCATTCCACACCCCTTTGAAACGGACAGTCCAGGATGAAGTCAACAGACCTTCATGAAATAGACGTTGCCGGAGGCCCGCTTTTTGGGACAGACTTTGGGAAAAAAGAATGCACCGGGTTGGATGACCCTGAATCGTGGAAACCGAGCACGAGTGGCCGGACCCCAAGATTCTCCGGCCGATGGTACGACCTCCGCCTGTGAAAACCCTGAAACAGCGGTTAGAGGTGGACGCGGAACCAGCGCTGCGTGGCGTTGAGAGCCTGGATGAGCTGCGGCGTGGGGCCCGTGAAGGGGTGCCGAACGCCGAAGCTGTGGCTGGCGCCGGGGATCACCCGCAGCTCGTGCTCGCCGCCGGCCAGAGCGGCCAGCCGCCGGCCCTCTTCGACCGGCACGGTCTCGTCCTCGGCGCCGTGGACGATCAGCCAGGGAGCACGGACGGCGGTCGCCGCGCCCGGGTCCGCAGACGCCGCCCAGGTC
>JBAPYB010000312.1:0-6307 GCA_049284515.1 Thermoanaerobaculia bacterium | reverse complement strand
GACCCGCCCCTATTCTAAGCGGACTTAGCACATACGGGTTTAGGGAGTGCACCGCCCTTACTTCGGCTCCTCCCCGTGCAGGTGCAGCTTGCGGTAGCCGCGGTTCCAATAGACGAGGGGCGGCGCTTCCTCTTTCGGCACACAGCTTGCCGCCACTTCGCCGACGTAGATCGTGTGGGAGCCGGCCGGGTAGCGGGCGTGGATGCGGCAGTCGAGCCAGGCCAGGGCGTCCACGAGAACGGGGGCGCCGGTCGTGGCCGTGGTCCAGTTGCCCATGGCGAAGCGGTCCTCGTCCTTCACCCAGGCGAAGCGGTTGGACAGCTCGGAGTGGTCTTCGCCGAGAATGTTCACGCCGAAGACCGCGCCGGGCTCTTCCAAGAGGGTATGGGCGTGGTGGCGATTTTCGATAATGATCATGATCAGCGGCGGCTCGGCCGACACCGAGGCGAAGGCCGAGACGGTGAGGCCGTGGACCTTCTCGCCACCCTTGACGGTCACGATCGTGACGCCGGCGGGGAAGTGGCGTAGCGCTTTGCGAAAATCTTCCGACGAGATCACCCGAATCTCCTTCCGGGAAAGGTGCTGCCGCTCTTACGCGAGCACTGTAAATTGTCCCACATTCATGATTAAGGTGCTGGCTGGAACCGGGTGAGGGACACAGATCGCGTTTTGCGCCCTCGGGCCGGCCTTTCCTCCTCTCCCTTTACTGTAGAGCAGCATCCATCTAAGCTACCCGCGATGCACGTAGTGTCCCCGGGGGGAGGACCAGAGACTATGTTGCTTTTAACCCGCGCGGAACGATGCTGTGCCGTCCTGCTCGTGGCCAGCCTGGGTGCGAGGGCTCTGCCGGCAGCTCAGCAGGAGGCGCCAACGCCGGCACCGGCGGCGGAGGAGGATCAGGGCGATAGCCTGAAACCGAAGCTGACGTTCGGGCTGGAAACCAAGATGAACTTCCGCCACAGCGGGGACGTGCGCTTCGCCATCGCCTTCCCGCCGGCCCAGGTCAAGGGCTTCGAGGAGACCGTCAACCCCGGCAACCACTTCGAGCTGTCGAACGTCGGGCTGCTGGTGGACGCGGTCTGGGGCGACGGCCTGACGGCCCACACCCGCATCAATTTCATCGACCTCTACAACCGCAATCCCACCTCGACGGACCGCAACGTCGACGTGCGCGAGGCCTTCATCCGCTTCGGCATCGAGGCGCCTCCGGCCACCCTGCCGGAGCGCGGCGGTGTCTATCTCAAGGTGGGCAAATTCCCCAAGATGGAGCGGCAGAACGACCGCCACCTGGAGAGCTACGGCGTGGTGGCGACGGCGTTCAACCGTTTCGAGGACGTCGGCGCCGAGCTGGGGCTCAACCTCGGCCGTCACTTCTACGTCAAGCTCTCGGGCACCCAGGGCAACCCGGTCTTCCTGCGCGATCCCAACGCCCTGGCCGGCGACAACGGCACGCCCGCCCTGCTGTCCCCCGATCCTTATTCGTCCGTCAACAGTGGCATCGACATCCTCTACGACGCCAAGATCGAGGACATCGGCTTCACCAACCCCGAGATCGGCGGAGCCATCGGCTGGCGCACGGGCGACGAGGCGGGGAAGAACGGCGCCGAGGTGATGGTGTGGGACTACCAGAGGAAGCTCGCGAAGACCGTGCCGCGCGACGGCTCGTTCTATGGCGGCGACATCGACCTGCTCAACGGGCCGGGAGACGGGCGCATCCTCCCCATCACCAACGACGACAAGAAGCAGGCCGGAGCCAACCTCTGGGTGTACTTCGGCGGCCTCTCAGTCTTCGGCCAGTACGTGGACCAGAAGCTCGCCGGGCTGCCGCGCAAGGGCCTGGAGGTGGAGGCGGCCTGGCAGGTCGACCTGCCGCTGGTGTGGGCCATCGGCGGCCGCCAGCTCTTCACCTTCATCGCCCCCGCCGTGCGCTACTCGAAGATCGACAACGACTTCAAGAACATCCCCCCGACGCCGGCCCCGAGCTTCGCCTGGGACTGGACGAAGATCGACTCCGGCCTGCGGCTCGGCATCTTCCCCGGCGTCGACCTCACGGCCGAGTACGCCATCAATCGCTTCATCCTCGCCAACGGCTCGACGCGCGAGGAGAACGAAGTCCTGGCCACGCTGCGGTGGAGGATCTAGAGGTGGGATCCGACGTTCACGAAGGTGTCGCCCCTGCGGGGCGGACCCTCACTCCCCCAACCCCCTCTCTCCCAGCCTCCCCCCCTCCGGCCGGGAGAGAGGGGGCTAAAAGGACAAACCTCTCCCTCTTCTCCCGGCGGAAGGGGGGGAGGCTGGGAGAAGAGGGCCGGGGTGATGAGGGTTTTCTCTCTCCGGCGACGTTGGTTGCCCTGGCCATGCTCCTCCTTCTCGCCAGCGTCCCCGTTCAGTCCGAAGACCTCCGCGGCCACGTCCACCTCCTGGCCAAGGGGGGCAAGAGCCCGGACCGGTCGAGCGACGTGCGGCAGGCCGTGGTCTACTTCGAGCCGGCGAGCCCGCAGCCGGTGCGGCCGGCGGCCGAGCCGTTCGAGATGGTCACCAAGCGCAAGGAGCTGCAGCCGCGGGTGCTGGTGATCCCGCGCGGCAGCCGGGTGCGCTTCCCCAACCGCGACCCCATCCTGCACAACGTCTTCTCCGTCTCCTCTCCCAACCAGTTCGACCTCGGCCTCTACCGGGAGGGGCCGGGCAAGGAGAAGCGGTTCGAGGAGCCGGGCTTGGTGCGGGTGTACTGCAACGTTCACCACGACATGGTCGCCTATATCCTCGTGCTCGACACTCCGCACTCGACGTCGCCCGATGCGTCCGGCGATTTCGTCCTCGCCGGCCTGCCCCGGGGGCCGGGGAAGCTGACGGTCTGGCACGAGCAGGGCGATCCCTGGACCGCCCGGGTGGAGCTGCCGCAGAAGACGCCTCTCCAGATCGGGCTCGAGATCATCCGTCCGTTGATTCCGGCCCATTTGAACAAACAGGGACAGTCCTACTTCCGGGCGCAACGTGATCGCTACGACAACCGCTAACCGCCGGGCCGGCCTGTCGCTGGAGACCCGGATCTTCCTGGTCACCTCGCTGCTCATCGCGCTGCTGGTGGGCGGCGCGGTGGCGGTGACCTCGGTGCTGTTGAGGGGGATCGCCCGCAACGCGGTCCTCGATTCCCTGAAGAGCAGCGCCACGGCGCAGAAGGCTTTCCAGGACCAGCGCTACCAGCAGCTCCGGCTGATGGCGCGCCTCTTCGCCACCGAGCCCAACATCGCGGCCTACCTCTCCGAGGCGAGCAGCACCGGCCAGACCCGCTCCATTCTCGACCTGCTCAACGAGCGGCGGAACGAGTTCAAGTACGACTTCGCCATCCTCCTCGATCCCAACGCCAAGGTGGTGGCCCGCACCGACCAGCCCCAGGCCACCGGCCAGAACCTCTCGCGCCGGGCACTGGTGACGGCCGCCCTGGGCAGCGACACCAAGGAGGCCGAGGGCGTGTGGCAGGAGGGGGGCGACCTCTATTACGCGGTCGCCGTGCCGATGGTCAAGGACTTCACCGCCTTCGGCTATCTGGTCGCCGGTTTCCAGATCACCAACCAGGCTGAAGGCCTGCGGGAGGTGCGGGAGATCAGCGGCGCCGACGTGGCCTTCATCTCCAACGGCGCCTCGGGCCCCCAGATCGTCGCCACCACGCTGCCGCCCAGCACCGCCGCCAGCCTCGCCGCCCGCCTGGGGCCGGCGTCGTGGGGCATGGGCGCTGCCGTGCGCTCGGGCAAGACCATGCCGCAGGCCGAGCTGTCGCTAGGCGGCAAGCCCTGGCTCGCCCTGGTCTCGCCGCTGCGTGACGCGGAGGGCAAGCCGGTGGGCGCCACGATGGCCCTTGCCTCACTGGAGCAGAAGCTCGCCGTCTATCAGCAGATCCAGAACGTGCTGCTGGGCGCGGGCCTGGCCGCCGTGCTCATCGCTCCCTTCCTCTCCTTCGCCTTCGCCCGCCGCGCCCTCCAGCCCGTGCGCCAGCTCCTGACGGCCGCCGAGGCCGCCCGCCAGGGGAACTACGAGCAGAAGATCGGCTCCGACCGCCGCGACGAGGTCGGCCGCCTCGCCCAGGCCTTCCAGGAGCTGCTGGCCGACCTGCGGGAGAAGCGGGACATGCAGGACTACGTCACCGAGCTCTCCAAGAACCTTCCCGAGCCGCAGCCGGCCCGGGCCCTGCTGGGAGAGGCGCAGGCGCGGGAGGTGCTGCTGCTGGGCGTCGAGCTGCGCCAGTACGCCCGCTCCGGCGCCGGAGCCGCCCAGGAGACGCTGGATCGGCTCACCGGCGACGTCGAGCGGGTGACCTCGTCCATCGCCCGCCATCGCGGCCAGGTGGAGGCCGTCTCCGGCCACCGGGTGGTGGCCCGCTTCGAGGGGGAGGGGCGGGGATACCGGGCCCTGGCGGTGGCCGCCGAGGTGTTGGAGGTGCCGCCTGACGAAGAGGAAGGCGCCGGCGACGCCGCCGCGCCGGTGGTGGCCCTCGCCTCCGGCCGCGCCGTCACCGGAGCGGTCGTCTGGGGCGAGCGGGCGGAGCGGGCTCTGGTGGGCCTGCCCGTGCAGCAGCTCGAGAGCCTGCTGCGCGAGGCGACACCCGGCGAGGTGCTGATGTCGCGCGAGGTGCACGACGAGGTCCACGAGGCCTTCGAGCACGCCGGCTTCAAGCTGGCGCCTCGGCGCGGAGTCATCTCTCCCCAGCCGCTCTACGTCGTCAGCCGGCGCATGATCTCGCGCCTGACCCTGGAGCGTGCGATCGGCACCGAAACGCTGACCCCGACCCGGGTGACCCTCTCCGGCATCTCGCCCGGCGCCCTGCTGGGGCAGCGCTTCGAGATCCTTTCGGTGCTCGGCAGCGGCGGCATGGGGATCGTCTACAAGGCCCGCGACCGCGAGCTCGACGACCTGGTGGCCCTCAAGATGCTGCGGCGGGACCTCTGGGGGGACCGCAGCCAGCTCGAGCGTCTGAAGAGCGAGATCAAGCTGGCGCGCAAGATCACCCATCCCAACGTCCTGCGCACCCACGACTTCGGCGAGATCGACGGCGTGCCCTACATCTCCATGGAATACGTGCGCGGGGTGACCTTGCGCTACATGCTGGACCAGACGGACCGGCTGCCGTACTCGGCGGGGCTGCGCCTGGCCAAGCAGCTCTGCTCGGGCCTGGGAGCCGCCCACGCGGTGGGCGTGCTGCACCGCGACATCAAGCCCGAGAACCTCATCCTGGAGCCCACCGGCAACGCCAAGCTCATGGATTTCGGCATCGCCCGGCCCATCGAACGGCTCACCCCGGGCCAGACCCAGGCCGGCTTCATCGTCGGCACGCCCCAGTACCTGGCTCCGGAGGTGCTCCAGGGGGCGGAGGCCGACGCCCGGGCCGACATCTATTCGAGCGGCATCGTGCTCTACGAGATCTTCACCGGCGTGCTGCCGTTCGACGGCCCCACCGCCATGGAGGTGGTGGTCCAGCACCTGCGCGAGGAACCGGCCGCGCCCAGCAGCCGCCGGCCGGAGATTCCGCCGGCTCTCGAGGCGGCCATCCTGAAGTGCTTGAAGAAGGACCCGGAGCAGCGCTACCGCTCGGTGGCGGAGCTGCTGCGGGATTTGGAGACGCTCAGCGCCTAGGACCGGCGGGTGAAGGGAGGGGAGATGATCGCGACGAAATCTGGAGCCCCGGCCGCCGGGGCATCGCTCGAGCCGGACCGCCGGCTCGCCGAATACGAGATGCTCCTCGAAGTGGGCATCAAGCTCTCCGGCACGCTCGACCTGACGACCGTGCTGGAGCTGGCCCTCCAGCACGCCGAGCACGTCTGCCA
Organism: Thermoanaerobaculia bacterium; assembly: GCA_049284515.1. GTDB lineage: Bacteria > Acidobacteriota > Thermoanaerobaculia > Multivoradales > UBA5704 > DATARR01. The sequence goes on along the minus strand of JBAPYB010000312.1, from coordinate 488 downwards.
GGCGGAGACCAGCTCCATCTGGGAGCTGGACGAAGACCGCCAGGACCTCTTCTTCCGCGTCGTCCGCGGGCGGGCGGCCGGGGCGATCCGCGGCATGCGCCTGCCGGTGGGGGAGGGGATCGTCGGCAGCGTCGCCCTGTCGGCCCGGTCCGAGGTGGTCAACGACGTCGCCGCCGATCCGCGCTGGCACGGCGACCCTTCGGGCACGTTTCAGACCCGGGCCATCCTCGCCGTGCCGCTGCTCGCCCAGGGGCGGGTGATCGGCGTCGTCCAGCTCCTGAACCCGGTGGGCCGCGACCGCTTCGACGAGGGCGATCTGTGGCGCATGCAGCAGTTCGCCGCCATCCTCGCCCCCACGCTGCAGAACGCCCGCCTCTACGCGGCGCAGCGCCGCCAGAACCTCACCATGGCCACCGTCCTGGCCGAGGCCCTGGAGAAGCGGGACCCGTACACCGGCGGCCACGTCCGCCGCGTCGTCAGCTACTCGG
>JBAPYB010000311.1:0-3649 GCA_049284515.1 Thermoanaerobaculia bacterium | reverse complement strand
ACTCCAGGCCGCTCCGCGGCCCTGGCGAGGAAGCTCTTGCGGCTGGCGCCCACCAGCAGCGGCCGGCCGAGGCCCGCCAGCTCCGGGAGGCGCCGGATCAGCGCCAGGTTCTGTTCCCAGGTCTTGCCGAAGCCGATCCCGGGATCGAGCACGAGCTGCGATTCGTCGATGCCGGCGGCTTCGGCGCGCGCCATGGCCGCCGCCAGCTCCTGGCGCACCTCGCCCAGGAGGTCCGCGAAGCGGATGCCCCGCTGCATGGTGGCGAGGTCGCCGCGGCTGTGCATCAGGATCAGGGGGCAGCCGGCTGCGGCCACGGCCTGGCCGAGGAAGGGATCGGCAAGGGCGCTGACGTCGTTGATCAGGTCGGCGCCGGCGTCGAGCGCCCGCCGCGCCACCTCGCCTTTGCGGGTGTCGACGGACAGGGGAGCGTCCGTGGCCCGGCGCAGCCCGACCAGCACCGGCAGCAGGCGGGCGATCTCTTCGTCCGCCTGCACCGTCCGCGCACCCTCGCCGTAGACGCCGCCGCCCGGGCGCGTCGACTCGGCCCCCAGGTCGAGGAGATCGGCGCCCTCGGCGAGGAGGGCCAAGCCGCGATCGACCGCCCGCGCCGGGTCGTTCCCGTCACTCCACAGGCCGCCGTCGCTGAAGGAATCGGGAGTGAGGTTGAGGATGCCCTGGACCCGCGGGCGTGCTCCCGATTCCAAAGGCAGCGAACGGCCGCGGGGCAGCCGCAGGGTCCAGGTGCGGGCGGTGTCGGGGTAGGTCGCGGTCTCCATCCAGGGGTGTGGGGTCAACCTTATCCGGTGGTCTGTCCGACCTCTTCCGACACGTCCGCGGTGCCGGGCACCGTGGTGTTGGTGGCGCCGACGGCGGCGCTGCGGGCAGCGGTGACCACCGACTCCGGCACTTCGTGGCCCCCCACCACCAGCCCCTCGCCCGGCGGCACGGGCCGGGTGGGGGCGTGGTCGTGCCCGGTCATCAGGCGGATGGTGTTGTAGACCTCCTCGCCGTCGAGGGTCTCGCGCTCCAGGAGGTCGTGGGCCACCTTGTCGAGCACCGCCCGGTTCCGGGTGAGCACCGCACGGGCCTGCTCGTAGCCGGTCTGCACGATGCGGGTGACCTCCTGGTCGATGCGGTTCGCCGTGTCCTCGCTGTAGTCGGCCCGCTGGGCGAAGTCGCGGCCGAGGAAGACCGGCTCGTCCTTGGTGCCGTAGGCGAGGGGTCCGAGCTCCGACATCCCCCACTCGCAGACCATGCGGCGGGCCATCTCGGTGGCACGCTCGATGTCGTTGCCGGCGCCGGTGGTGATGTCGTCCTGCGTCAGCTCCTCGGCCACCCGGCCGCCCATGAGGATGGCGATCTGCGCCTCCACGTACTGCTTCTTGTAGGTGTACTTGTCCTCGGTGGGGAGCTGCATGGTCAAGCCCAGCGCCCGGCCGCGGGGGATGATGGTGACCTTGTGCAGCGGGTCCGCGCCCGGGGTGAAGGCCGCCACCAGGGCGTGCCCCGCCTCGTGATAGGCGGTGATCCCCTTCTCGTCCTCGGTCAGCATCATGGTCTTGCGCTCGACGCCCATGATGACCTTGTCCTTGGCGAACTCGAAGTCCTCCATCTCGACTTTCTTCTTGTTGCGCCGGGCGGCGATGAGGGCCGCCTCGTTGACCAGGTTGGCCAGGTCGGCGCCGGCGAACCCCGGCGTGCCGCGGGCGATCACCCCGAGCTGCACCTTCTCGTCGAGCGGGATGTTGCGGGTGTGGACCTTCAAGATCCCCAGGCGGCCGTTGATGTCCGGCCGGTCCACCACCACCCGGCGGTCGAAGCGGCCGGGACGCAGCAGCGCCGGATCGAGGACGTCGGGCCGGTTGGTGGCGGCGATGAGGATGACCCCCTCGTTGGACTCGAAACCGTCCATCTCGACGAGGAGCTGGTTGAGCGTCTGCTCGCGCTCGTCATGGCCGCCGCCCAGGCCGGCGCCGCGGTGGCGGCCGACGGCGTCGATCTCGTCGATGAACACGATGCAGGGGGCGTTCTTCTTGCCCTGCTCGAAGAGGTCGCGCACCCGCGAGGCGCCGACGCCCACGAACATCTCGACGAAGTCGGAGCCGGAGATGGAGAAGAACGGCACGTTGGCCTCGCCGGCGATGGCGCGGGCGAGGAGCGTCTTGCCGGTGCCCGGAGGGCCCATCAGCAGCACGCCCTTGGGGATGCGCCCGCCGAGCTTCTGGAACTTCTGGGGCTCCTTCAGGAACTCGACGATCTCCTGCAGCTCCTCTTTGGCCTCCTCGACGCCGGCGACGTCCTTGAAGGTGACCTTCTTGCCGGAGGTGTTGAGCAGCTTGGCCTTGCTCTTGCCGAACGACAGCGCGCGGTTGCCGCCGGACTGCATCTGGCGCATGAAGAAGATCCAGAGGCCGATGATCAGCAGCACCGGCGCCCAGGTCAGCAGCACGGCGAGGAGCGGGTTCTCCCGCGGCTCCTCGGCCTTGATCTGGACGTTGGAAGCCTGCAGGTCCTTGACCAGGTCGGGGTAGTCGGGGAGCTGGGTCTTGAACTCCTGCCCGGCCGTGTAGCGCGATTCGCCCGCCGTGGACCGGCCGCTGAATTTGCCGCTGAGCTGCTTGCCCCGGATCGTCACCTCCGAGACCTCGCCGCTCTTGACGGCGGCCGTGAGCTCGGAGAACGTCAGCTCCTTCTGGGCGGTCTTGCCCCCCTGGAAGGTATTCCAGAGCAGGATCACCACCCCGAAGATGGCCATCCATAAAAACAGGGTTTTGACAGTAGAGTTCAAAGCTCGGCTACCTCATGTAAGCTCTTCGTCGCGATCCGGGACGGAAAGTCCCTTCTTCGTGACAACCAATCGTCCGGTCCGTTCGATTCCCGCCTCTTTTTCCCTCAAGCGCTCCCTCAAGCGGCCCCGTCGCCCAGCCGGCCGACGTAGGGAAGATTGCCGTAGCGCCCCTCGTGCTTCAGCCCGTAGCCCACCAGCAGCCCTTTGCGGTGGGTGGTGAGGGCGCTGTAGTGAAGGTTGAAGGCGGTCTTGCGCTCGTCGGGCATGTCGATCAGGGCGGCGAAGCGGACCTCGCGCGCGCCGTGATCGCGGAGCTGCTGCTCCAGGTACGGCTCGGTGACGCCGGAGGAGACCACGTCCTTGAGCACCAGCACGCTCTGGCCGCCGATTTCGATGGGGATCGGATATTCGATCCGCATCACCTCGGCCGTCTCCTCGCCCTCGGCGGTGCCGGCGGGGTTGGCGGGCTCGGCGCGATCAGCGCGATACGCCACGTCGATGAGCCCGTAGCGCACCGGCTGCTCGATGGCCCGCACCAGGTCGGCGAGGAAGATCACCGAGCCGCCCAGCAGGGCGATCAGCAGCGGGTCCTCCGCCCCCAGCTCGCCGGCGATCCGGCGGCCCAGGGCGGTGACGCTGTCGCGCACCTCGGCCTCCTCGAAGAGGATCTCGATACCCGCCTGCGGAGTGTCTACGGTCATGTCGTCGCAACCTCGGCGACCCAGGCGGTCGCGTGTCCGGCCAGGCGAAAGCGCTGCTCGATCGCGATGCCCGGCACCCAGGCGATCCGTCCGCCGACGCACAGCAGCGGCAGCCGCTCGCGAGCCGGCCGCGACACCCGGCGGTCGATGAGCACCTGCT
>JBAPYB010000310.1:0-4913 GCA_049284515.1 Thermoanaerobaculia bacterium | reverse complement strand
GCCGAATTCGATCGCCAACCGCTCGGCCGTGGGGTAGTCCTTCTGGCACTCCAGCGCCACGACAACATCGCCCAGACCGGCCAGGTGGTTGCGCACCTGCTCATAGAGCGCGTCGCGCTGGCTGGCGACGATTTTCAGAGTGGGGCGGGGCATGGTGCCCTCCTTTCGGTAGGACACCGAAGAGCCGCCGGGGATGCAGTTCTCGTCAGAGAACTATGAGCCGGACCAGGTTCGACGGAGACCGTTTTAGTTGGATCCAATCTTCATTTTGAGGGAGGTCCTTCGATCCCCCTCTGCAGCGTAGAGAGACTCGAACTCAGCGGGTGAGATATCGCCCAGGGATTCGTGCAGGCGGTCGTTGTTAAACCAGGCGACGTACTCGACGACGGCCAGCTCCAGCTGGGAGCGGGTGCGCCAGACCCGGTCGGCGATCAGCTCGGTCTTGAAGGTGTCGACGAAGCTCTCGGCCATCGCGTTGTCATAGGCATCGCCGACCGAGCCGACTGAGGCCAGGACGCCGTGGTCATTGAGTTCCTGGGTGTAGTCGGCAGAGGTGTATTGGGTGGATTCAACTGGTCGTCGCAACACCTGAGCATGGAGGTGTGTGATGGGCAGGCCGGCTGGGTGGATGACCGAGTTGACGGGCAGGGCGCCGATGAAATCGCCGGGCAAGCCGTCGTTGCGGCGCGATGTCGAGCGGCTGTTCTGGCACGAGATCGCGAAAGGGTTGAGCAGCGAGGAGGCGGCGCTTGCGGTCGGCGCCTCGCAGGCGGCTGGCAGCCGGTGGTTTCGAGAGCGTGGCGGCATGGCCACGTTCATGATCAAGCCGCTGTCGGGTCGGTACCTGTGCTTTGAGGAGCGTGAGGAGATCGCGCTGCTGCGAGCGAAGGGCGCCGGCGTTCGCGAGATCGCCCGGCGCTTGGGCCGGTCTGCGTCGACAATTTCACGGGAGTTGCGCCGCAACGCGGCCACACGCGGCGGCAAGCTCGAGTACCGGGCCTCAGTCGCGCAATGGAAGGCGGAGATGATGGCCCGCCGCCCGAAGACCGCGAAGCTCGCCGCTGATGAGCGGCTACGCGACTACGTTCAGGAGCGGCTCGCCGGCCAGGTTCGCCGGCCTGGCGGCGCCGCGGTGCCCGGGCCCGCGACCAGGGCGTGGAAGGGCCGCAACAAGCCATTTCGCCAGGACCGCCGGTGGGCAAGCGCGTGGAGCCCCGAGCAGATCGCCAACCGGCTAAAGGTCGAGTTTCCCGATGATGAGGCGATGCGGATCTCCCACGAGGCGATCTACCAGGCTCTCTACGTTCAGGGCCGCGGCGCGTTGAAACGAGAGCTCGTCGCCTGCCTGCGGACCGGCAGGGCGCTGCGCGTCCCGCGCGCTCGCGCCAGAGCTCGCGGCAAGGGCTTCGTCAGCAAGGAGATCATGATCAGCGAGCGGCCCGCCGAGGCGGCCGACCGGGCCGTCCCCGGCCACTGGGAGGGCGACCTGATTCTCGGGACCGATCGCTCCGCGATCGGCACGCTCGTCGAGCGGACCACTCGCTTTGTGATGCTGCTGCATCTGCCACCCGACCAAGACCGGGCCGTCCCGAGGGTCAAGAACGGCCCGCCGGTGAGCGGTCACGGCGCCGAGCAGGTTCGCGACGCGATCGCAGCCGCGATCGTCACGTTGCCCGAGCAGCTGCGCCGCTCGCTGACCTGGGACCAGGGTGCCGAGATGGCCCAGCACGCCAGGCTTCGGATCGACACCGGATTGCCGGTTTACTTCTGCGACCCCCAGAGCCCCTGGCAGCGCGCCACCAACGAGAACACCAACGGCCTCTTGCGCCAGTACTTCCCGAAGGGCACCGACCTCGCCCGCCACAGCGCCGAAGACCTCGCCGCCGTGGCCGCAACCTTGAACGGCAGGCCGCGCAAGACGCTTGGCTGGCGCACTCCCGCCGAGGCCCTCGACGAGCACCTCACCGTGGCCCGCTGAGGCCGGCACGAGGACGAAGCAAATGCGGTGCCGCCGCGCAGCCCCTTTGGGGGGAAACGGCCGCTCGCGTGGGTGTTGTCGCTACGGCCGCCCTCCGGGCGAGCCTTCACGACGACACCCACGCGACGCTTACTCCAGCCCGAGCTTGACCTACCGCTACGGTTCGCTCACTGGAAACCGGTGTTGCGAGGACCGATTGAGTCCGGGTTGGGAGCCGCGGTCGGTATGTGCCACCAGGGCGAAGTCGGCGCCGGGCTCGCGTTGGCCCAGCGCCATCCGCAGGGCGTCGAGGACCAGGTCGGCGCGCATGTGGGAGGCGAGCTGCCAGCCCACGACCTTGCGCGAGAAGGCGTCGATCACGAAGGAGAAGAACAGGGCGCCCTCCCACGAGCGCAGGTAGGTGAAGTCACCGACCCAGAGCCGGTTGGGAGCCTCGGCGCTGAAGTCGCGCTCGACCAGGTCGGGCCGGCGGTGGGCATCGGGGTCGGGCTTGGTCGTGCGCCAGGCCTTGCCGCGCCGCTTGGCGCCTTGGATCCCGGCCTCGCGCATCAACCGCTGCACGCGGCCGCGACCGACCTCCTCGCCCTCGCGCCGTAAGGCGATCCACATCCGCCGGTAGCCGTAGGCGCAGTAGTTGCGCTCGTGGATCTCGGCGATGCGGGAGAGAAGGCGCTCGTCCTCGACCTCGCGGTCTGAGCGATTGCCTTTGGCGCGCTCGTAGTAGGCGGAGGCCGACACCTCCAGGGTCCTGCAGATCGGCTCGACCCCGAAGCGCTCGCGGTGCTCCTCGATATAGGAGCTCACTTCGTTCGGCGTGGGTCGAGCTCGGCGGCGAAAAAGGCAGACGCCGACTTGAGGATGTCGTTGGCCCGGCGCAGCTCGCGCACCTCACCGCGCAGGGCTTTCAGCTCCTCGCGCTCTTGGCTGCTCAACAGCTCCTTGCGCTTGCCGGTGTCGGCTTCTGCTTGGCGCACCCACTTGCGCAGGCTCTCGTGGTGGATGCCGAGGTCGCGGGCTACGTGGGAAATCGGGCGGCCGGAGTCGGCGACCATCCGGGCACCGCGATCGAGCAGCTCATCGGGGTATTTCTTCTTTCGTGGCATGGCTTGGGAGTTCCCTTCTTCCAGGTAGGAATCCTGGTTTCGGGGTCTCCGTCAAACCCGGCCTGGCTCACCTTGACGCGCGTCAAGGGTTAGCTAGACTGCCCACATCCCCCCAGTTCGCTTAGGCGGCTGGGGTGCGGAGCCGCCTTCGGGCGGCTCTTGCGCTTTCTGGGCCTCTACCAGCTCTTGGGCTTGTGAATTGTGCCGTCCGCGTCCGTGAGCGTCTGCGGCAGTTGGGAAGCCGCCAAAGCCCCAGAACGGATCGGCTTGTAGAAAGAGCCGGGCGGCAGTTTCCTCGGCGATAGCGCCCAGCTTCGATTCTTGTGGGGGTTGAGGACGCCCACCGGCGCGTTCAGCTCGCCACGGACGAACTCGACGGGAGTCTTCAGGTCGCTGTCGTTGGAGATCACTACCGCGATGTCGTAGCGGGCGCGGAACCCGTCGATCAGCAGGTGGCTCGCCAGGTTTACGTCCGAGCCCTTCTCCTCCGTGTTCCACACGAGCCGATTTGGGGACCCCTGCCGCGGCGGTCGCGCCAGGCGACGATTGACCTTGCGGGCCAGGAAGTGACCGTAATGGATGCTGAGATCAGGGATGGTGGCCAGAGCACGCAGGTAGATCTGCTGTCGCTGGGCCTGCTGCGGATTGTTAGGGCGGGGTTGGACCCGAGCCGTGAAGTACCTGATCCCCACGATCTCATGGGTCGGCTTGAGCAAACGACGGCACAGCTCCCCCAAATCAAGCCACCGATTCGGCCCGTCCTTGAGCGCCCCGTAGTAGAGGTTGAACCCATCGACGTAGACCATTGTCCGCTGACGCGCCTTCGCCATCGCGGCACCGTACTGCCTTTTCGTAGACGAAGTTCGAGCTGCGACGGCATTACCGACCCAATGTTCGCGCCAGAAGGCGGTAGGGGTAGAGTCCGAGCCAGTGAAACGCTGGACAACCTTGATCGGCTTCGTCCTCTGCGCGCTCGGCTTCGCGGTCGGGCCAGCCTCCGCTCAAGGACAAGACGTCTATTTCCACGGATGCGGCGGGAACGGTGACCAGATCGAACCTGCCGAAATAGTTCTCACATGCGCTGACGCCAAGCTTCGAGTTGAAGCGCTCGAATGGTCGACCTGGGAATCGGTGGGGGCACGCGCAACCGGAACGCTCACCTATCCGGATTGCCCACCTAAGGTTCCGCTAGTGCAGTGTCGAAGTTATGCCCACAATCCGGTCACTTTCGAACTCTCGCAGGCTGAGTATTGCCCTCGGTATGAATCTTGGGTCTTCACCCACGCCTTGGTCATCGATGAAAGCGCCCCAACGCCCGCAACAAGAAACTCTCCCTTTAGATTTCCCTGTCCCGAGCAGCGCGCTCCGAAGTTCTTTCTAGGCACCAACTACGCGAGTTCCCTCATGCGCAACGCACTGGGAAGACGACCGGCGTTTGCGTTCTCCGCAGCCGGTGGCCGAAAGGTCCGCTGCAACCAGCGGGTAGCTCAAGATCGGTTCAAGTGCCGCATGAGTTGGTATGTGGGCGACCTTGTTTTTTGGGGCCGGGGCATGATCTGGATTACCTACCCTCAACATAAGCCGTACTGGAATTTCTCCTATCGGATTGTTCGATTTAACGAATACTGCGCGGTGGTCGACGGTACCGATTGCACGAAGGTCTACGTCAAGCGGTAGAGCTTGCCTCACCTTCGAGCTTGATGGTGAGCTTCGTCAGGTCGACCATCGACAAGTCAAGAGCCGCAGCAATCGCCTTGACGGTCGCCCAAGTCGGATTTGAATGGCCACGTTCGATCATCGACATGTGGCCGGCTTCTTGGACAGTGCTTTCG
>JBAPYB010000309.1:0-3869 GCA_049284515.1 Thermoanaerobaculia bacterium | reverse complement strand
AAGCAAAGTTAGCGCCTATACCCCGACCGGAGAGGGGGACCCGGTTGAGGCGATCTTGCTTTTCTCCCTCTTCTCCCCGGTCGGGGGGAGCGGGTCCAGGGCATTTCAATCCTGCGGCGTAGGGCGCACGCGGAGCATCTGGTAGAGGGTGGCCCCAATCACAGCGCCGGCGATCGGCCCCACCCAATAAACCCAGTGCGAAGACCAGAGGCCCGCGACGAGGGCCGGTCCGAAGGAGCGCGCCGGATTCATCGAAGCTCCGGTTACCGGCCCACCCCAGAGTGCGTCGAGCGCGATTGTGCCTCCGATTGCAACTGCGGCGAGCTCGCCCACCGCCCGGGTGTCGGTGGCGACCGAGATGATGACGAACATGAGGACGGCGGTGAGGAGCGTCTCGATCCCAAGTGCCTGCAATGGGCTCCCCGAGGGCACGGTCGCTCCGAGCCCTGCGCTGAGCCCGAAGAAGGCGCGAAGCACCTGGGCGCCAACGACCGCCCCGAGAAGCTGACCCAACAGATAGGGGGGAACATCGCGCCACGGGAAGTGCCGGGTGACCGCGAAGGCCAGGGTTACCGCCGGGTTGAAGTGCGCTCCGGAGAGGTGCCCGAGAGCTGCGATCATCACCATGATGACGAGACCGAAGCTCGCGGCGACGCCTCCGTGGCCCAGGGCATCGGTCGCGTGGTTCACCATAATGGCCCCACAGCCGCCGGTCACCAACGCGAAGGTTCCGCAAGCCTCGGCCGAGGTTCTTTGGAGAAGGGTCGGAGCGATCACCGGCTACCCTTTCTTCTTTCAAGGAGCGCGATGAGATAGCGAATCCGGGTGGTGAGCTCGTTGGCGGCCCTCTTGAAGGCGGCTCTCCGCTGTTTCTCTTGGCCTTCCACCGCGGCAGGGTCCGGGATGCTCCAGTGGATACGCTCCGGGTCGCCCGGAAAAACGGGGCACGACTCGCGGGCGTTGTCGCAGACCGTCACCACGCAGTCGAAGCGCTCTCCAACGAGCTCGTCCATGTGCTTCGACCGCTGGCCACTGATGTCGAGGCCACGCTCCGTCATTTCGCGGATGGCGAGTGGGTGGACCCGTGTCGCTTCGGTACCCGCGCTCGCGACCTCGACCCGATTTCCCCCGAGCTCGCGGAGGATCGCCTCGGCCATCTGCGAGCGGGCGCTGTTGTGGGTGCAGAGGAAGAGAACGCGGACGCGACGGATGGGCTCGACGGCACCATCCCGCGCGGGAGCGCCGGCGCGAGCCTTGAATGCAGGATGGAGGCTCTCGCCGGTCGCGAGATAGAGATGCTTGAACCGGTCGAGATCCAGGCTGTAATAGACGTCTCTACCATCGGCCGCACTGCGACGCTCGGTGACGAGCGCTTGGCCCCGAAGCTGGCGAAGATGGTAGGAGACGAGGTTGGCTGGCTCGCCCACGAGTTGGACGAGCTCCTGGACCCGGCGGTCGCTCCGGGCGAGTGCCTCGACAAGCTGCCAGCGCAGCTCATGCGCCAGGAGCTTGAGGAACGAAAGGGGCTGTGGAAGAGTCGCCGCCGTCATGATCGTGCAATCTATCTTGAAGCAATTCGGGTTGCAAGACCTTGGTTGGGAGTCGGTCTCGAAAGAGGAAACCCCCGACGACGCTCTGCGCTCGGATCGGACCGGCGATGCCGCCGCGGAGACGTCCCGCCGTCCCCGGGGTCTGCCCTGGATATCGTGGACGGGCTGGGAACGTCTCTACGGGTTCTCTGCGGTCACGGGCTCGCCCAACACCCCCCGGATCGCACCTTCGTAGCGCGCGAACATCCGGCGGGCGTCGAGCTCCTTTTCGGCGAAGGCGCGGGCGGCGGTCTTCATGCGGCGATGCTCCTCCGGGTGGGTGGCCAGCCAGCGGATGCGCTCGGCGAAGGTGCCGGCGTCGCCGGGCTCGCAGAGGAAGCCGGTCACGCCGTCCTGCACGAGGTCGGGCAGCGCTCCCACCCGGGACGCCACCACCGGCACGCCGAGGGCGAGGCTTTCGAGGACGGCCACCGGCCGGCCGTCGAAGCGGGAGGGGAGGACGAGGACGTCGTAGGCCGACATGGTGTCGCTGACCGTCTCGACCTGGCCGAGGAAGCGCAGCGAGCTGCCGAGGGCCAGCTTCTCGATGCGCCGGCGGACCTGGTCGGCCAGCGGGCCGGCGCCGGTCATCAGGAAGACGAGCCGCGGATCGCGGCGGCAGCGGCGGGCGATCTCCAGGAAGGTCTCGGGGTCCTTCTCCTCGGCCAGCCGGCCGGAGTAGCCGGCGATGAAGGCGTCCGGCGCGATGCCGAGCTCGCCGCGGACGGCGGCCGGCCCGGACCGGGGACGGAACGCTTCGAGGTCGACGCCGCTCGGGATCTGCACGATTCTCCCGGGGCGCTCGCCGGCCGCCAGCAGCCACGTCGCCACCTCCCGGTTCTCCACCAGGATCTTGTCGAAATGCTGGGCATATTTGCGGTTGTTCGCCGTATGGCCCACGGTGTTGAAGAGGAGGTCGATCACCTTCAGCCCGGGATGGGCGGCCTTGATGCCGGGCAGCAGCTCGTAGAACACGCGGCTGCCCACGATCCAGAGCAGCGAGACGTTGCGCGTCTCCAGCAGGTAGGCGATGAGCTCGTGCCAGCGGCTGGGATCGAGGAAGCGCGGCAGTTGGTAGATCTCCGCCGTCGTCCTCTCGAACCAGGAGGTCGAGTCGCCATAGATGGGGTAGACGTACTCGGTGGTCACCAGGATGACGCGGAAGCCGCAATGGCCGAGATGGGCGGCGATCTCGCTGAGCAGGCGCTCCGCGCCGCCGACGATGAAGAACGGCATGGCGATGAGGACCGTGGTCTGCCCGGTGGCCGGCGAGCCGTGCCGGAGGTTGACGAAGGCGTCCTCCATGCGGACCTGGAGCCGCCGGTTCTCCTCGCTGCGGCTCAGGGCCTCGGCGGTGAGCACGTCCTGGTTGAATTCCTTCACCGCCTCGCGCTGCTGGTCCATGGCAGGCACGCCCTGATCCTGGTTGCTCAGGCTCTGGGAGGAGTGGATGCGGTAGAGGAACAGGCACTCGTCGACGATGTTGGCGATGCGCGCGCCCAGGGCGGCGAAGCGCACCCAGAGGCGCCAGTCCTCGTAGAAGTAGCTCTCGCGGATCCCCGTGTCCTGAAAGCCGCCGGCTTTTTCCCAGAGGTCCCTGCGGAAGACGGCGCAGGTGCTGACGTGATTGCCCGCCAGCATGTCCGCGAGGGTGGGGAAGCGCTCCAGGTGGTAGACCTCGCTCTTGTCGCCGAAGCAGCGGATGGCGGTCGACACCAGGTCGAAATCCTGGGTCTCGAGCAGGAACAGGGCCTTTTCGAGGTAGGTGGGGCGGATCAGGTCGTCGGCGTCGAGGCAGCAGACGTACTTGCCGCGGGCCCGGGAGATGCCGAAGTTGCGGTTGTCGCCGACGAGGTGCCGGCCATCGCGGAAGTAGACGGTGGTCTGCGGCCGGTCCAGCCGCTCCAGGGTGGCGAGGGTGTCCGCGGACGAGCCGCCGTCGACCACCAGGATCTCGAAGCTGCGAAAGGTCTGGGCGAGCACCGAATCCACGGCCTCGGCCACGAAGCGGCCGTAGTTGTAGCAGGGAATGACGATGCTCACCAGAGGCTCGGAGGCGGGCCAGGGCTGCTGGCGGCGGCGGACGAGCTCGCTGGGCGGCTCGGCGGCGAAGGCCTGGCGGGCCTCCTCGTTCACGGAGTGCTGCACCATCTGGTTCATGTGCAGCTTGAGCGCGCCGAGGTCGCCGCGCAGCAGGAGCCCTGCCGCCGTGCCCGCGCGCCGCCAGGTCAACCTCTGCATCTGGTCGCGGAGGCGCGCGACCGCAAGCTCGGGGGGCGT
>JBAPYB010000308.1:0-12094 GCA_049284515.1 Thermoanaerobaculia bacterium | reverse complement strand
GCTGAAGGCCCAGATCGAGGTGCCGGGCTCGACTCCCTGGAGCAGCACGAAATGGGCGCCCCCTGGGTCCTCGACGCGGACGGCCGGGGGAAGGCCCACGGCAAGCCGGCTCCCGTCCGGGGTCGCGGCGAGGATCCCACCATAAGGATACCGGCTCACGTCCCAAAGGCGCGGGGCCTCGGTGCCACCCTGGGTGACGAGCCAGCGATCTCCTTGGGCGAACAGCAGAAAGCGGATCGGCAAGCCTTGGCCCGGCAGCTCGATTGCCGGAAGGCCGGGGAAGGCCGGCTCCTCCCGGAGGCGCACGGTTCCGCTATCCTCACTCCAGGCGAGCCATCGACCGTCGGAGCTGAGAACCGCGAACCTGGCGCCCGGCGGTGCCATCCGGAGGGCTTTGGCGTCCACGTCCAGGTTCCAGGGGTTGGGACTCGAACCATGCGGCATTTCCCTGGCGGTATTGGTGAGCAGATCGTGCAATACCGGCGTGCCGAACCCGTCCATCATTAGCTGGCTGCTGTCGGGACTGAAGGGATCGCCGTATCGCCAATCTTCCTTGGGCAGCACGGTTCCCTGATCCCCTTTCAGCAGATCCAGGAGCCGGACACCGCCGTTCCAGTCCCTAACCAGCAGCCGGCGGCGGTCGTTGCTCAGGGCGAGGCCCTTGATGGTCCCGGCGACGTGCAGGGTCCGCTCCGGCTTCTTGGGCGGCCCCGCGGCGAGGTTCCAGACGGTCACCGTCCCATCCTGGCTCGCCGTCGCCAGGGAGCCGCGGTCCGCCGAAGCGGTGATCGCCACAATTCCCGTGCGTCCCAAAGGCTGCGCGTCGGAGAGGGCCAGCGCTCCCAGCAAGGCCCCATTCGCCTCGGGAAGATCGCTCTTCAGGTGAACCGCTTCGGTCGCCAGCAGCAGCCCCATCAGTGGATTCGAGGCCAGGGCGATCCGGGACTGGCCCGCCATCTGGGTGGCGAGGTTGATCTGTTGCTGCCGCTCGGATCTCTTCCAGTAGGTGAATGTCACTACGGCGGCCAGCGCCGCCGCCACGGCCGCTGACGCGAGGAGGAGAATCGTTCGCCGTCGCTGCCGGCGTTTCTTTTCGAGCTCCTGGTCGCGCTGTGCGGCGCTCGCCGCCAGGAACTCCCGGATCTGGGGGGTCGCTTCCCCTGCACGGTCTCTGGCCCACTCCTCGGCCTGGGACAGGCGGGAGCCTGTATAGAGGTAGGAGGGGTCACGCCCACCGGCGACCCATTCGTTGGCCCCCTCGTCGAGCCGGCGCCGCATCCGCAGGGAGTCGCGGTCAGCGTCGATCCAGTCATGGAAGCGCTTCCAGGCGTTGATCAGCGCTTCGTGGGCCAGCTCCACGGTCGGGCGGTTCTCTTCGCCGGCCGTCAACAGGCGCTCGGCGATGAGCCGGGTGATAACGGTCGTCGCGGCTTGGCGGTCGGCTTCGGAGTCGGCGGCGGAAACCAGCTCGTCGAAGGCGAGCCGGCGCCGGGTGACGCGGGTCTCGTCCGCCTGGACCAAGCGGAGGAGGACCCGCTGGCAGGCCTCGCGCTCGCCCTCGGTGAAGCTGGTGAAGATGTCCTCTGCGTGCTGTTGCAGGGCTCCGGCCACTTTGCCGATCCGGCGGTAGGCCGCCGCGGTGAGCTTGTGGCCCTCGCGCTGCTGCCAGAGCTGAAGGAGAGCGTGCTGGAGCAACGGCAGGCGCCCTGGCTGCTCCTCCACGTCCTCCAGCAGGCGGTCGGCGAGATCCCCCTCGAGCTCCAGGCCGGCCGTCCGCGCCGGTTCCACGATGGCGCTGCGCAGCTCGGCTTCCGTCATCGGCCCCACGAGCTCGTTGCGGTCGGAAACGGCGGAGGCGAGCTCGGGATAAGCGTCGCAGTGGCCATAGAAATCGGACCTCAGGGTGAGCACGACCGCCGTCTGGCCGTCCGCTTCCTTGGCGGCATACAGGAGGTTGGCGATGAGGGCCTGGCGCTGGACCTCGTCGGTGCAGAGGGTGAAGACCTCCTCGAACTGGTCGACCAGAACCACCAGGCGCCGGCTCGCGGGGGCGCTGCGCAGGGCGATGCGGCAGGTGCGGTGGAGCGTCCGGGGATCGCCGGCGAGCTCGCGCATCAAGCTGAGAGTGACGGCCTGGGAAGAGCCGAGCGGCAGCGCATCGCCCAAGGCGAGCGCCAGGCTGTCGAGCGGCTGGTGGCCGGGCGTGCAGATGGCGATCGGCCAATCCTTGCTCCCGGGAAGCTCGCCGTTTTTCAGCGCGGCCAGAAGACCGGCGCGGGCCAGGGACGACTTGCCGCTCCCCGACGCGCCGGTGATGGCGAGGAAGCGCAGGTCGACGCGGGCGGGCTTGAGCTTGTCGAGCAGCCAGCCAATAAGAACCTCTCGCCCGTGGAAGAAGGCGGAGTTATCGATTTCGAATGGTTGCAGGCCGCGGTAGGGGCAGACGTCTCCTGCGACCGCCTGCATCCCCTTCTCGGTCTCCACGACTTCCGCAGTGTCCAAGTCAGGACCGGGAGCGATCCCGCGGATGCCGGCGGCCAGGTGGCGCAGGGCATGCTCGTCCTCGAGGGTGCCGTGGAACTCGACCCAGGCCTCGAGGGCGAGGAGAGTGGGCAGCCGGCTGCGCTCTCCTCTCTCGGCGTTGGGGAGCAGCACCGGGATGACCCGATAGCTCCCATCGTTGATCTGACGCTGAATTGCGACGCGCATCTCCACGTTCTGCCAGGGACCTGTGGCACTCGGGCCGATAAAGACGGCGCATGCCGCACACCGCTTCAGCGCATCCTCGATCGCCTCTTGCGAGGGCTTGCCGGGCACGACGTACCAATCGTCCAGCCAGGGCTTGATCCCATAGTTGTCCCGGAGGACACTGGCCAGCTCCATGACCACCGGCTTGTCGGCCGTGGCATGCGAAAGGAAGACGTCGAACTCGGGTTCTGGCACGAGGCCCCCTGGGATCAACGGATGGTCACGTTGGCGTATGGACGACTCCATTGTATACTGCTTGCTAACCAAACGAGAGAAGGTGGCTCGCTCATGCGCCGGACGTTCTTGTCCTTGCTGATTCTTCTTCTGAGCTGCGCCGCCCTGAATGCCGGGGGCTCGGCAGCGCCGGCGCCACGGCGGGCCGTAGCCGAGGTGGACCTGGCCGAGGGTCTGGACGCTCTGGACCGGGGGGATGCCGCAGCGGCCATCGACTGGCTGGAGAAGGCCGCGGAGCTCGATCCGGAAAGGACTACGCCGCGCTACCGGCAAGGGATCGCCCTGCTGCGGCAGGGCCGGTTGCGCGAGGCCGCGGCGGAGATCGAGGCGAGCCTCGCGGCTCCCCAGGCCGTGGACGACCGGGGGCTGTGGGAAGGGGCGGTGGGCCTCTCGGCCGCGGCGGACACCAATCCCCACCTCATTTCGAACGATCTGAGCGTGCCTGCACCCGGTCCTGGAGGCCAGGTGGTCCGGGGCGAGGAGTCGGACGGTCTGGGCCGCGTCGACCTGCGGCTCGGGATCTACCCTTTCCATGCGCGGGAGGGGCCGAACCTCGGCGTGACGCTGGAGACCGGGCGCGCCTTCCACTTCGACTTCGGCTATCTCGACCTCGGGCAGGCGCGCGGCGCCGTCCAGCTCGCTTTGGGCAGCGATCCCCAGGGGTTCCTCGAGGGGCCGTTGGGCACCTCCCGGATCCCGTTCGACGGCAGCCGGTTCGCCGCTCTGTTCCAAGCGGGCGGCGCCGTCTACCGCCTCGGCAGCGAGCCCTACTTCCACACCGTGGAGGGGGCCGCCGCGTTCAGCGTCCGCGAAACCTCCGGCACCGCCACCCGCCTGGACCTCGGCTATGCGGACCGGCGCTTCCCCGGGGGTCTCCTCTCGGACCCGCAGCGCAGCGGCCAGGATCTGTCGCTGGGGTTGAGCCAGCTCTTCTATTTTGGCGGTTGGAACCGCACGCTTCGCCTGGGCGCCCTCGGGGTGGACCGCCGGGCAGGGCCGGAATTCACGGCGTCTTTCCTGGAGGGCAACGGCGAGCTGGTCTGGCCGGTAGGGCTGCGGTGGACTTTGGTTCTGGATGGGCGGGTGCGCGAGGACCGTTACGACCGGCCGGAGTCCAACCTGTTCCACCCCGACGGGCCGCCGCGGCGCGACACGAACCTGCAGGCGGCGGCGGCGCTCGTCTGGTCGGCTTCGGACCGGCTGCGCTGGACGCTCCGGGGAGCCTACACACGGCGGAATTCGAACGTCGATCTGGGCGATGGGCTCCCGGATCTGGGCTACCGGCGGACGGTCGTCACCGCCGGCCTGAGCTGGGTGCTCTGATGCGTGCAGCGGTCCTTGCTTTGCTCGCCGCCGGGCTCCTGGGCCCGGGGGCCGCCGCGGAGGAGATCGGCATCGCCACGCTGGTCAAGCCTGAGGTTCACAGCTTCCCGCCGGGGCAACGTCCCCGCGACCTGGTCACGAGAGATCCCATCGAGCGGGGTATGAGGGTGAAGCTGGAGGGCCGGGACGCCTTCCTCAGAGTCGACTTCACCCGGGCGTTCGGCGGTCAGCGGCAGACTCTCGACGGCCGGCGGGTGAGCGGCGTGCTCAAGATCCTGGGGGCCAGCGACGCCGAGCTCGGTGACCCGGCACACTCCCGCGAGCCCAAGGTCCGCTTCAGCCTCGGCAGGTTCTTCCTCGCCCTCCTTCCGGGGGAGCCGCCCTTCGACGTGGACACCCCGGATGCAGTGGCGGGCGTCAAGGGAACGATTGTCCGCTTCGTCGTCCATCCCCTCGTCGGGACGTTCGTGGCCGTGGACGAGGGGGTCGTCAGCGTCCAGGCCAAGGCGGGCGGCGATCCCGTGGAGGTCGAGGCGGGCCAATGGGTGGTGGTGCCGCCGCACGGACTGGCCACGCACCCGGCGTCCTTCGGCGGTTTGGACCCCCTGGAAGACTCGCCCCTGCCGTTTCACGATTTCACGACCGAGCCTCCGAGGCCTCCCCAATGAATGCTCCCAGGCAGGCTCTGTTCCTGATCGGACTTGCCGCCACGGTCGCGGGGCTCGGGTCGCCGGGCCTCCTGTCCGCGTCTCAGACGACGGTCACCTGCGACGCGCCGCTGCTCATCGCGACGCTGCCCACAACGAACGCCCAACTCGGGTGGTCGCTCAGCGCGAGCGGAGATTGGCTTGCCGCCGGCGCCAACCAGGACAGCCAGAACGGTGCGAATGCCGGCTCCGTGGCCCTGTACCTGAATCCCCAGCCGGGAGCGAGACCGACTGTCGAGATCAGGCCTGCCGATCTCCATGCCGGCGACCTGTTCGGGTCCTCAGTTTCAATGAGCGGCACCTGGCTGGCGGTCGGCGCCCCCATCGGCGACGGCCGGGTTCAGGATTCCGGGGTGGTGTATGTCTTCCAACTCAAGGATGGGACGTGGTCCCAGCAGGCCAGGCTGGACGCTGGGGATGCGGCGCAGGGCGCCCAGTTCGGCTTCTCCGTCTCGCTCAGCGGAACGACTCTGGTCGTCGGGGCCCCCGGCGACTCGGGCCGCGGGACCAGCGCGGGCGCGGCGTACGTCTTCGAATTGCAATCGGGAACCTGGAACCCGACGGCGAAGCTTTTTGCCAGTGATGGCCGGCCCTTCGACAAGTTCGGCTCGGCCGTGGCGACCGACGGAAACGAGATCGTCGTCGGCGCTCCCTTTGCCGACGACCTCACCGTGTTCAAGAACTTCGGGGCCGCCTATGTCTTCAAGCGGGCTGGCGCCGGATGGACTTTGGAAGATCACGGCAAGCTGGCGGCCGCCGACACGATCCAGGGAAATAACATCCAGTTCGGCTGGTCCGTCGCGATCCGGGGAAATCGCATTCTGGTCGGCGCGCCTGGGGCCGACCTGGGCCCAACCGACTCGGGAGCGGCGTACGTCTTCGAGAGGGAAGGGCCCAACTGGGTCCGCCAGCCAGCATTGACCCCTGAGGATCCCGGCCAAAGCGAGCAGTTCGGTACCGCCGTCTTGATCGCCGACGCTGATCACGTATTGATCGGTACCCCCTTCGACGGTGAGGGCAAGGATAGGCCTGGGGCGGCTTACCTCTTCGAGAGGCAGAGCGACGCGAGTTGGAAGCCTAAATTCAAGTTTCAGCACACGCCGGGCGGAGCCTTCGGTCAGTCTGTCGCGCTTCTCGGTGACCGGGTCTTCCTCGGCGGCTTCCAGTATGACGTGCCGCTGGCGGCCGGCACTGTGACCGACGCCGGAGCGGTTGCGACGTGTCCTCTGGTGCCACCCCACCCGTGCCTCACAATCACCAAGACGCATGACCAGGCCGCCGTCTGCCCGGGGGACCAATTGACCTATGAGATCGCGATCAGCAACGACCAGGGCCTCGGCCCGGTCATTGGCGCCACGGTGATCGATGATTTTCCCCCGAGCTCACAGCTTCAAGTTATGCACTGGACCTGCGCGGCGAGCGGAGGAGCGAGCTGCACCCCCTCCTCCGGGTCTCAGGTGCTGCAGGGTGTCGTGGACCTCCCGCCGGGTGGGGAAGTTCAATATCACGTCGAGGCCACGGTCCAGGCTTCGGGCACAATCACCAACCACTTTCACGTGATTCCGCCGCCCGGAGTCGTGGACCCGACGTGCAACAACGATGCGATGGATATCGTAGACGTCCCGGGGGATTTGGGGATCTCAGTCGTAGGGCCAAGCCAGGTGAAAGCGGGGGATGTCGCCACCTACTCGGTCGTGGTCACCCACAGCGGAGCCGCGATGACGGGCGTCAGGGTGAAGGTTGACGTCACCGGTGGGACTCCCTTGACTCCAGCAGACTCGCGTTGTTTCGTTAACCTGCAGGGTGGCTTTACCTGCAGCAACTTCCCGGCGGGCTTCTCTTCGATTCCCCTGGAGCTCAAGGTCCAGGCCCCCGGGACCTGCTCGTGCCCGGCAGATTCGATCACCCTGACGGCCAGGGTGACGGCCAACGAGAGGGAATGTGACGACAGTAACAATACCGCGATCGCGAGCACCGCCCTCGCCTGCGATGCGGACCTGGCGTTGGTGGTGAGCGATGCACCGGCGGCGCCGGTGACCTGTGGAGACTCCTTTTCCTTCTCGCTGACCGCGAGCAATCTCGGGACGACCGTCGCGAAGGGTGCCATTCTTGACGTCATCGCCGTGGGTGCCCTCGACCTGAGCGCGCCTGGTTGCAATAGCGTGCCCGGATCGCCACCTCACCTCACCTGCAGCCTGCCTGATCTCCCCGGCGTCTCTGGCCACGCGATCACCTTCTCCGCTCAGGCCCCTGCCTGCGGCCCCGGCTGCGGGGCCGTGACGATCAACGCCACCGTGCGGAGCGGCAACACTTGCGACCTGAACCCACAGAACGACATGGTAACGAAGCTCATCCCGTTCGCCTGTACTCCCACGGCCGACCTGGCGATCACCAAAGGCCATGAGCCCGACATCCTCGCTCCTGGGCAGGCGATGGCCTATGTCCTCACCGTGCGCAACAACGGCCCGAGCGACGTCCCCGGCGCCACGGTCATCGACTCGCTACCCAATGCTCTGCTCGGTCCTCATTGCGTGGGCGGGAACAAGTTGGACTGCACGTTCTTGGGCAACAACCTCAACATCGCGGTAGGCCCGCTACCCGTGGGAGGCGAGGCGATCTACCGGATCGAGGGCCAGTTGACCTGCGTCAGCAGCCTTTCCAACACGGCGACCGTCTCTCCGCCGCCCGGCATCGTCGATCCCGTCCCCTACAACAACACCGCGACGGATACGACGACGGTTCAATCTACGTCCGGCGTCTCCATCCATTGCCAAGGCGTCAGCGGGGCCTTCGAGGGGGACTTCGTGACGTTCACCTACGTGCTGACGAACGGCGGGCCGAACGCGCAAGCGGACAATCCGGGGGCTGAGTTCACGGATACGCTGCCGGCCGGGCTGTCGCTGGTCACGGCCACGGCGAGCAGCGGTACCGTGACGACCGCGGCCAACACGGTGTCCTGGAACGGCTCGATCCCGGTCTGTGGGACGGTGACCATCAGCGTCCAGGCTAAAGTCGACCCGGGCACCGTCGGAATGACGCTTTGCAGTCCGGGCACCGTCTTTTTCGATTCAGACGGGGACGGCATCAACGAATCCAGCGCCGGCGATTCGTGCTGCCTGATGGTCATGCCGCCACCGCCGCCGGGGGTACCCGCGCTCTCGGGTGCAGGCATCGCCGCGCTCGCGCTTCTGCTGGCCTGCGTCGCCCTGCTGCGGCTCAGGCGGCGGACTCTTTGACGCATATGCTAGCATCACCGGAATGAAGCGTACGACGAGTTACCTGTAGTCGCAATGGTTGGTAGTGAGATGAAAAAGGAAGAGTTGCTTCAGCATGTAAAGCAGACTATTCGCGAAGCGGAACCCGAGGCAGAGATCATCCTATACGGGTCACGTGCTCGCCAGGAGGCCGGAGCCGAATCGGATTGGGATTTTCTTGTGCTCGTTGATGGATCCATGAGTGAGGCGCGCGCAGATGCGATTCGCCACCGATTGTACGAAATTGAATGGGAGAGCGGGGAAATTTTGTGCGCTGTCGTGCGCAGTCGCCAGGAGTGGCATAGCCCGCGCTACCGTGCCATGCCGTTTTGGCAACGCGTAGAAAGCGAGGGAGTAACGTTGTAATGGAGGCGCGGGACGATGTCGTGAAGTACCGCCTGCAGAGGGCACGCGAGGCCCTGGAAGATGCCCGCGTGCTCGCCACCGCCAGCCGTTGGTCCGCCTGTGTGAACCGTCTTTACTATGCCTGCTTTTACGCGGTATCTGCTCTGCTGCTTCGAGATGGTCTCTCTTCCGCTAAGCATACGGGAGTGCGCAGCCTACATTTTTAGGGGAAAACCATGAGATTCGTCTTAATACTGCTTTTGTGCACGTTGACCACATCGTGCTCAACGCTTGACCAAATAGGTATAAGCGTTGAACAAGGAAGTCTGGCTCTGGATCGGGCGGCCGACCAATTGGGATCAGACAGCACGCAGTGGCGCGACACACTTGAGCGGGGTATGAACCAGTTGCCGAAAGACGTCCAGTCGACGATTCGTGTCGAAGTCGATAACGCTGTTGGCCGGGCCATTGCCGCGTCTGGAGCGGAATTCCGTTGTGATGTCGACTTTATTGGAGTACGCCTCAAGCGCCAAATCCACAGAATAGCAGCCCTACTCCGTCACCAGACACTCCCTGGCCCTGATCCGGAGTTTTGCAGCGTTACCCCAACTTTGATCGATTTCAATTTGTCCGAAGAGAGACGCCAGTCCGTAGTGTTTGTGGGCTATGACCTTGATACCGTCGGGCCGGATGGAAAACGTCTGTCATTTCGGCTTAGCAACGACAAGTCCGGCACGGTCGTGCCTATCGAATCGGACCGAGTTGGCATCGCAACCCACTATATGGTCACACTACGACTGACAGGTAGTGAACTGGAAAGGTCGGTACGTAAACAAAAGGCCACAAAGTTACAAACGGTATGGAATGGACAGGTGCTTCCGGTTGGAGAAGCGCTTTTAGTTGCGCGCGTTCCAAAGAAGGAAACAAGAACAGTGGCAATCGGTGCAAAAACTTATGTGCCTCCTCACGTCCAAGGCGATGCTGATTTTGATACTCATGACGATGAGCCCATGAGTTACTTTGTGAGCGGCGAAACCACCTTTAATAACCAGAAGATTCTCTTGCGCGTCCACATGCGCGCGCGTGAGGAACGTAGCGACTGGACAACTGTAGATGGAACCAGCCAGTGGGAGACTGCATACACGGCGCCGCTTGGGTATAGGATCACCAGCGTCACTCCCACTGGCAGTTCTAATTCTAGTGGCAGCATAAACTCCCATGGGGCTCAAACATACAAATTACCTGCCGGTGAGGTCGTCACGCGTTTCGAAGTCTTCGGAGATCATGAGGGTGACGACGCTGGAACCTATACGAAGGTCATTGTGTACTTTGCTGACGTGTCGGTGAATCTCGAAGAGATTCTTGATGACTGATGGACATTACGCCGCCGTCTCCTTGAACACCACCCGCACGCCGTCGGGATCGTGGGTCTCGAAGATGAGGGCGCCGTCGCCGCCCTTGCGCAGGCCGCCGGGGATGTTCCTGTCGCGGAACTGGATCTCTTCGAAGGCTTTCTGGGCGGAAGGGACTTCGAAGACGAGGCTCGTCTTGTTCTGCGGACCGTGGGTCTCGAAGCGCTCGTCGTGGGCGCGGCGCGGATCCTCGCTGGCCGGGGGGCCGATGATCTCGAGAATGGCGGAGCCGGCCTGGAAGACGGCGCCGCGGGCGTCCTCCCGCTCCCAGGCGTTGAGCCGCGGCAGCGCCAGGGACTCGCCGTAGAATTTCAGCGCACGATCAAAGTACATCGCGCGGACCACCACGCGGAATTGCCGGATCTCCATGGCGTTCCTCTCCTTGAATCTTCAATGGGATGCCTGCGGCATCGCAGACACCAGCATTTACCACACTCCACGCGGGAGATCCAAAGGCGCTCCCTGGCTCACCGCCCGGTGGTATCCTCTCCCGCTGTGACTGACCGCCGTATCTGGGCCCTCCTCCCCCTCCTCTGCCTTCTTTTGCCGGTACTCGTGGCGGCCCAGGGCGGACAGCCGCCGGCTCCGGCCCGCCCCACCGTGGTGTTGGAGGGGCGCGAGGTCGCCGTTCCCGTCACTCTCGCCGGCAACGGGCCGCTGTTCGGCCTCACGCCGCTCGCCGAGGCCCTCGGCGCCACGCTCGCGACCGATGCTTCGGGGGAAAGCGTGTCGCTGAAGATCGCGGACAAGGAGGTGGTGATTGGGCAGGGCAACGCCATCATCACCGTGGGCGACGCCATCCTCTCCCTCTCGCAGCCGCCGGTGCAGGGCGAGGGCGGCCTCCAGGTGCCGCTCGATTTCCTGCGCAAGACCTTCGGCGACCTGCTCGGCTACAGCTTCGACTGGCGCCCGGAGACGCAGCGGCTCACCATCGCCCGCCGGGGCACCCGCGATCTGCCGGTCTCGCTGGACGTCGTTCACCTCCAGGGCATGACCACGATCGTTCTCATGTTCCCGGAGGAGCCTCGCTACAAGCTCAACCGCCAGGGCAACCTCATCCAGGTGCAGATGCTGGCGGACCGCCTCACTCCCCCGGCGCCGAAGGAGATCCAGGACCCGCTGGTGCAGGGCGTCACCATCGATCCCGGCCAGATCCGCCTGCAGCTCGCCGAGGGCGCGCAGGCCGAGAGCTACGTGCTGGAGAAGCCGTTCCGGCTGGTGTTCGACGTTCATCGCACCTCCGCGGTGGAGGTGCCGACGTCGCCCAACGCGCCTGCCGAGCGGCAGACGGGTATCCATACCATCGTCATCGACCCTGGCCATGGCGGCGTCGAGGTGGGAGCGATCGGTCCCAGCGGCGTCCAGGAGAAGGAGCTCACGCTGCAGCTCGCCCGCGAGCTCGAGGCGAGGCTCTCGCAGCGCCTCGGGGTGCGGGTGGTGCTCACCCGCACCGAGGACGCCCTGGTGCCGCTCGACATGCGTCCGGCCATCGCCAACCAGAACAAGGCGGACCTCTTCATCTCGATCCACCTGAACTCCTCGCTGGGCTCCGGAGCCTACGGCACGGAGACCTACTTCCTCAGCCCGCAGGCGACGGACACCCGGGCGTCGACCTCCGCGGCGGCGGAAAATCGCGAGGCCGGAGGCGGCACAGTCACGACTCCGGGTGCCGCCGCGACTCCCCCGGCCGCGGGGAACCCCGTAGACGACACGCAGGATCTTCAGCTCATCCTCTGGGACTTGGCGCAGACCCACCACATGGGCGAGAGCCAGCGCTTCGCCAACATGATCCAGGGCGAGCTGAACGAGATGCTGAAGCTCAAGGACCGCGGGGTGAAGCAGGCGCCGTTCCGCGTGCTGATGGGCGCCACCATGCCGGCCGTGCTGGTGGAGCTGGGCTTCATCAGCAACCCGGACGAGGAAAAGAAGCTCAAGGACGCGGCCTACCGCGACCAGCTCGTGGACGCCTTGTCGCGGGCCGTGGCCCATTACAAGGCCCTGGTGGAAAACCGGCCGGATGTCCCGCCCGCGGCTCCGGGCGCCGCGCCGCAGGCGACGCCCACGCCCGGGG
>JBAPYB010000307.1:0-54635 GCA_049284515.1 Thermoanaerobaculia bacterium | reverse complement strand
GTGCGGAGCCATTCCATACAGGTGCGGAGCGACTCCGTAAGGGTGCGGAGCCATTCCATACAGTTACGGAGCGACTCCGTAAGGGTGCGGAGCCATTCCATACAGGTACGGAGCGACTCCGTAAGGGTACGGAGCCCTTCCATACAGGTACGGAGCCATTCCGTAAGGGTGCGGAGTCACTCCATACAGGTACGGAGCGACTCCGTAAGGGTACGGAGCCCTTCCATACAGGTACGGAGTCATTCCGCAACGGTGCGGAGTCACTCCGTAAGGGTACGGAGCGGCGTTGGAAGGAACGCCTAACTCTCTGTTGCCGTTGCGCCCCTATGCCGTGACTTGTCGAAGGACCCGCTCGTACGCGGCGGTGATCCCTCTTAAGCCTTCCAACAGGGCCTCGCTGATCAGCGCGTGGCCGATCGACACTTCGTCGGGATGAATCCGGCGCACCAGGGTCGCCAGGTTCTTCAAGTTGAGATCGTGGCCGGCGTGGACCCGCAAGCCGTGCTCGCGTGCGGTCTCGGCCGTCGCCTGGATCCCGGCAAGTAAAGGCTCCGCGGCCCCGGTGCCATAGGCCTCGGCCCAGGGACCGGTGTAGATTTCGACCGCCGCCACTCCAGCCGCGACCGCCCACTCGACCGCGCCGGGGTCCGCGTCGATGAACAGGCTGACGCGAGTGCGCGGCGCCAGGAGGTCGACCACGCGGCGCGTGGCGTCGACGCCGTCTTCCCGGCTCCAGCCGCGGTGCGACGTCCGCTCCCCCGGCGTCACCGGGACCAGGGTGAACTGGGTGGCGCCAGCTTTGGCGACGACGGCGAGCAATTCCTCTCGGGCGTCGCCTTCGACGTTGAGCTCGATCCTGCCGCTGGCGACCGGCTCATAGCGAGCCAGGGTGAGAACGTCCTCCAGGGTGGCATGTCTCGCGTCGGCCCGCGGGTGCAGGGTGAGGCCGGAGCACCCCGCCTCCACCGCGATCCGCGCGGCCTCCAGCAAGCTCGGCGTCCCTCCTCCCCGGGAGTTGCGGACGAGGGCCACCTTGTTGAGGTTGACGCTGAGCTTCGTCATCGGGGGATCTTACTCTGGCGGATTCGTCGACCCTTCATCCAAAACTCTACCTTCCTGCGAAGTGGACTGTAGAAACGCCGCCGGCCTGATCCCGGCGGCTTCCCGACAATCTGGCAGTCCCTTTTCAAAAGGAAGAGGTGTATCGTGAAGAACAGAAAACCGGCCAAGTTGAAGCTGAACCGTGAGACCCTGCGCTCCCTGGAGGATTCCAGCCTGCTGGAGGCCGTCGGCGGCTTGGGTGGCGGGAATCTCAGCATCCCCGTCTGTACCCGGGCGATCTCCGATTGCATCTCCTGCACCCGGCGTCCGGACGTCTGCCCCGTGGACCCGACGACCGGCACCATCGCCTGAGCCGCGGAGTCTGATGGGCGGAGCCCGAAGCCGCCGGGCTCCGCCAAGCCAGCCCAACCTCTTGACATCTTGGGAAGACCTTTGATAGCTCTATCTCAGGAGCTTTCAATGCGCAAAAACGGCGTGGCGTCTCTCCTGGTGTTCCTCCTCAGCCTTGCGGCGGCTCTCCCTGCCGCTGCGGTCGGCCCTCCGGCTCCGGCCGGCAAGGCCGCACCCGGAACGGCCGGCCCGGCGCCCTCTCCTGCACCGGCGTTGCACATCCTCTCGGACACCGTTCTCGGCGAGGCCTTCAGGTTTGCCGAGGATGTGCGGTGGGCGAGCGATCATTCCGTGGTACTCGCCCTTATAAGGAGCGGCGTTGTTGAGTATAGTCTTGACGGCAAGACTCCGCCGAAACAGCTAATTCCTGGCGACAATGCGCCCGGCGGGTTCTCACACAGCCAAGATGTCGCTATTTCTTCTCAATACCTGGCCGCCGGCGCCTGGATCAAGTCGATTACTTGGCGCACTCTGGATTCGGAGGCGCGAAAGGAAGAAGCCTTCGAGTGTATTGATGACCTCGACGTAGGCGGCAGCCGGTTCGCGTTGGTCGGGGCACGGCGGGATGCGCAAGGGAAGTTCTCGCCCGACGGGGCCATCGCGTGGATCGGGTCGCTCGACAAGGATCTCACCGACCTGAAGCCGTTGCTTTTCGATGCTGGCGGCCCCGGGGCTCCAACCATGGGCGCCTGCTGTAGTTTCTTCCTGGGAGCAACCCGGTTTCTGGCCGATGGCTCGCTGGTGGTGGTGCCGGGCGTTCAACCCGGCATCTACCACTTCGATTCCAAGGGTAAGCTGCTCCAGACCTTGGACACGGTCGTGCTGGGCATCGACACGGATTGCGCGGCGATTGGAAAGCAACTTGCATCGACTCTGGCGCGAGACTCCTCCAGCCTCATGGCCTGGGAGAACGAACGGCGGATCGTGGACGACGTGCTGCCGCTGCCATCTGGCCCGGGGCTCCTCATCCGGGGTGTCCAGCAAGGGCAGTTGCGGTGGGCGCTCAAGGTTCTCCACCCCGATGGAAGTGTTGGGGTCTATGACGTGCCGGTAAAAGCTCCGAATCTCTTTGCGCATCTCAAGGGAGACTTCCGCCAGGGCCGGCTGGTGCTGTTGCTCTGGGCAAACCCCCCGGTTAGGAATCCCGATCTAATTCCTCCGCCACATCTTCTGATCGCTTTGCCACCGGGTTCGTGACCGGCTGTTGAGAGAGTAGCGTTTGGCCAGACTTTCCTAAAGGAGGGAACGATGAGTCGAAACATGCGCTGGGCTGCTTTTCTATTCGCGATGATCCTGACGTTCGGCGCTGTTAAGGAGGCGCCAGCGATTCTTGCCTGTATCGAGAACCCAACGATGGGCTATAGCTGCGACCGGCAAGGCTTCAACTGCGCCTGTGTTGGTAGTGGCGGTGGCTGCAGCTCGTGCTTCCACGGCGGCGGGGGAGGAGGTGGCTCCTCGGACTGCGTCTACGATTGGGATACGGGAGACCTTGATTGCATTTATTATAACTAGGCGCGGCAGCTCTCGGTATCCGTCCAGGAGAGGTTGACCGTCATGCCCTTCACCTTCCTCTTTGCCGTCTGGATTCACGCCATTCTCGGGCAGGCGCAGTGGCGGGTCGTCCATCACAATAACCAAATTACCTCCGGCTGGGGATTGCCTGCGCTCGCCGCGGAGTCGGCGGCCCAGCCTCCGGCCCGCTCGATCTGGCTCTGGTCCTGGCGGCACGCTCCGGTCCCGGTCGTGCCGGGGAGCAAGGCCGACGCTCGCCCATTGGCGGGTGACGGGCCTTTCTGGCTGGAGGTCCAGGTGGTGCGCCCCGCGCATACCGATCCCTCTCAAGCCCACATTGTCGCCGCTCCCATCGAGATGTGGCGGGAGCTGCCCGAAAGCGAGCTGCCAAGTTGGCCGGTCCCTGCGAACGGACACCTTGCGGTGCCGGTGGACCGTCGCCACACCTGGCGTCTACGGGCCCTCACGGATGGCGCGGACGGTGAAGGCAGTTGGTGGGCCGATGCACAGGCCGGCCAGCGCTCCGTAATCCTGCGGCCGATGGCTGCGCGCGGGATTGACCTCACGGTCCTCCAGCCCGACGGCAAACCGGCGGAGAAGGTCCATGCCTCGATCGCAGAGGCGGCTGTGCGTCAGGGCTCCAGCCGTACCTGGGCGTTGCTCGCCGACGCCTCGGGTCGGCTCACGGCTGCCGGCCTGCCCGACGAGCAGGAGGTCGCTTTGACCCTCTTCGAAGGGGACTTTCCCCCGCTGGTCCTCCGGGGATGGCCGAGCAGGCTGCCGCGGCTGGTGACGTTGTCTTCGGGAGCCGAGATCTCCGGACGCATTACGGATCGAGACCGTCGAGCGATCGCCGGCGCGACCGTAGAGGTCGAGACCTGGATCGCCCAGTCGGCGCGGCTTCTTCACTTGAAGGACAAGAGCAAGGCCGATGGGTCGTTCACCCTCCGCGGGCTCCCTGCCGGACAGATGACGCTGTCTCTTCGCGCGCCAGGTTATGCGCCGGAGGTCGAGCCCCTCGAGCTGGCCGCCGGAGAGCGGCGGGAGCTGGGGGGCCGCGTGCTCGAGCCTGGGCGTGCGCTGACTGTGGAGGTCATCGACGAGAGCGGCCAGCCGGTCCCCGGGGCAGCCATCGAGGCGGGGGCCGGCCTCGCGGCGACCGCCGATGCCCAAGGTCATGCCACGCTCGCCGGCCTGCCGCTCGCGCCGCTGGAGCTCCACGGTACGGCCTTCGGCCACCAGCCGGGCTCGCAGCGCCTGCAACCGCCGCTGCCGGCGCAGGCGCTGCTGGTGCTGCGCCGGGCCTTTGTGGTGCGGGGGAGATTGCTGGATGCGACCGGCGTGCCCGTCGCCGGAGGCACACTGAAAATCGAAGCCGCGACGTGCAGCAACGAAGGCGTGATCCGCTCCGACGGTCGCTTCGAGGAGGACTTCCTGCCAGGCAAGGACGCCCAACTCGTGTTGCGCTCGCCGGCGACCCGGGAGCTGCGCCTCACGCTCGCGGCCGGTGTGGCCGGAGAGGTGCGCGACCTGGGAGATTTGACCGCCTCGGGAGGCCCGGAGGTGGTGGGTGCGGTCGCCGGACGCCAGGGGGAGCCGCTCGCCGGCGCCCGGATCTGGCTGCCGCGGCCCGGCCCGCAGGGGCCGGCGATGGCCTGGGGAGCCCACGACCTGGTGGAAGCGACGAGCGACGAGGACGGGCGCTTCCGGCTCTCAGGTCTCATGCCCGGCCCGGCGACCTTGCGGATCGAGGCCACGGGATACGCCCGCGCCGCCATCGACGTGACGCTGCCCGATGCCTCGGCCGATTCTTCGGCCGCCGGAGCCGCTCCGGCGATCGACGTGGGCACCATCACCCTGGGCGGAGGGACGGTCGTCCGCGTTCACTTGGATCCCTCCCGGCTCGGCCAGGTCGCCTTGGAAGATGCCGTGGCGCGAATCGATCTGCGGCATCAATGGCTGGCTGCGGACATGCTGAGCGCGCAGGTCTGGAACGGCGTGGCCGAGGTGCCCAATGTGCCGCAGGGTGCCGCGCGGATGTCGGTGGCCGTGGGACAGAAAGTCCTCTGCGAGCAGGAGGTCGACGTTCCTGGAGGCGGCGAGCTCGACGTGGATTGTGCTCCGGGCTCCTTGGTGGTGACCGGCCGCGTGCTGGTCGGCGGTTCCGCCGCCGGCTCCGGCTCGCTCACCTGGCACTCGGCAGAGCCCGAAGGCTGGGCCCGCATCGACACCCAGGTCTCGCCGACCGGCCTGCGCCAGCAGCAGGTCTTCGGCGCCGGCCGCCCCCAAGTCGACGTGGCGGTGGAGGCGGACGGAACGTTTCAGACCCGGGACCTGACACCCGGGCCGTGGCTGGCGTCCTTCAGGCCCCAGCAGGGATCGGCCACCCCGGAGCTGAGTCTCCAGATCCCGGCGGGGGATCATTTTGACGCGGTTCTTCCCTTCGCCGGCTTGACCGTCGCCGGCGTGGTGGTGACGAAGGAGGGCAGCCCGGCCGCCGGCGCGACGGTGACCGAGATGACGAGCGGCGCCCTGGCCTTCGCTCGTCCGGATGGAACCTTCTCCATCGTCGGCCTGGCACCCGGAAAGCTCGCTCTCCAGGCCCGGCAGGACGAGCTGGCGAGCCCCGTCACTGCGATCGAGCTCTCGGCGGAGAGGCCGCCCGATCCGGTCCGGCTGGTGGTCGCGCAACGGGACCCGCCGCAGGTGGTGGTGACCGTGCTCGACCGGTCCGGCTCCCCCGTTGCAGGGGCCATGGTCTTTTTCGAGGAAGAGGGCAAAGGCATGCGGCTCGTTGTCACCGCCACGGACGGCAGGGCGCCGGCTGGGATCGAGGCGCCGCTGGCGCCGCGGGTGCGCGCCGGAGCGTTCGCCGGCGGCGGTTTCGCCCTGGGCGACTGGATCGGCCTGGACCAGGCCCGCCAAGGTCTGGCCGTGCAGCTCGGGGAGACCGGCGCTCTGGTGGTGCGCAGCACCGGCGGAGAGGGAACGGCGCGGGTGGTCTCGCCGGGCGGCTGGGACTTCTCCTGGCTGATGCGGCTCCTCGGAGCCAGCACCAACGTCACTCGCGAGCAGCCTTTACGGCTCGACGGTCTCCCCGCCGGGGCCTACACGGTGACTCTCGGCGCGTCGGCGGCCACGGTGAGCGTCGATGCGGGCAGCCTCGGCGAGGGTACCCTGGAATAGGGCTGCGCCGAGACGGTTGCCCGGCGTCCCAGATCCCCGAAACCTCTACTCAGCACACCTTTTCAACAATTCCGAGGAGGCGCGCCCAGAAGCAATGCGGGGTGGCCGCGCCGGCGGAGTGTCGCGATCTTGTAAACTTGAAGGCACGGAGGGCCTGAACCCATGCCGGAGCCCGATCCCACGGAATCGGTCTCGCCCGAGGCCCCGCTCCCGGCCGCGATCCGGATCCTCGATCCCGGCACCTGCCTGGATCAGAGATTCGAGATCCGCCGGGTGCTCGGCGTCGGCGGCTACGCCGTGGTCTACCTCGCTTTCGACCGCGAGCTGCGGCGCGAGGTGGCGCTCAAGGTCCTGCGCGCGGACCGCATGACCCCGGGAGCGTTGAAGCGCCTGCGCCGCGAGGCGGCGGTGGCGCGGGACGCGGCCAGCCCCCGGCTGGTGCGCATCTTCGACATCGGAGTCTCCGACGCGGCCGTCTATCTGACCCTGGAGGTGGTGGAGGGCGAGTCGCTGCGCGAGCGTCTGGCGCGCGGGCCGCTGGCCGTCGACGAGACGGTGCGGCTGACCGTCCAGGTCCTGGAAGGACTGCGGGTCCTCCACTCTCTGGGCATCGTCCATCGCGACGTCAAGCCGGGCAACATCCTCCTGGAACCTGGGGGCGGCGTGAAGCTCGCCGACTTCGGGCTCGCGCTTCAGTCGGGGAGCGACGAGACCCGGATGACCGTCGGAGAAGGTGTGCTGGGGACGCTCGAGTACGTCTCTCCCGAGCAGGCCCTGGGCGAAGAGGTGGATGGGCGCGGCGATCTCTACTCGCTCGGCGTGGTGCTCTACGAGATGCTCACCGGCAAGTTGCCCCACGCGGGATCGAGCGCGCTCGGTTCCATCCTCGGCCGATTGCGTGCCAAGGCTCCCGACGTCCGCCAGCTCCGCTCCGAGGTGCCCTCCTGGCTGGCGTCGGTCGTGGCGGGCCTGCTGGAGAAGGACCGTTCGCGGCGCTATCCCTCTACGGAGGCCGTCCTCACCGATCTCGACCGGCGGAGCCTGCTGCGGACGCGGGATTGGCGGCGGCGCTTCGTCCGCTGGGCTGGAGTGGCGGCTGTGTTGCTGGTTCTCGGGGCGGCGGTCCGGCTGTGGAGCTATTCGCGCCGGCCGCGATTCGCCCAGGTCATTCCCTTGGAGGGCGGCGGAGTGGTCGCTTTGGATGCCGAAGGGCATGAGCTGTGGAAGAAGTCGAAGATCGCGGGCAAGTTCAACGTTGCCAACCTGCGCCTGCGTGGGGATGGTCGACGATATCTCGCCGCCATCCTGTGCCCGCCCCCGCCGGAAGAGCACAATTCCGAGTGCGTGGGCACCCTCTTCATCCTCGATGCCGAAACCGGCCACGAGGTGAGGCAGGTCCACCTGCCCAGCGCTCATAACACTTTCCCTGGCTTCTCCAATCAGTATGGCACCAATGTGAAGACTTTCGATCTCGATCACGATGGGACGGACGAGGTCTTGGTCAGCTATTTTCACAGTCCCTATTGGCCGAGCTATACAGTTCTCTACGAACCCCGGCGGGACGTTTCGCGGGTGCTCTTCGTCGGCTCCGGCCACCATCGGGTCATCGGCGTCGAGGACTTGGACGGCGACGGCAGGCCCGAGGTGATCCTGTCAGGAATCAACAACAAAATGGGTTGGTATTCCGGCATCGCCGCCGTCAAGGTGGTGCCCTGGATCGGGGAGGGCGTCCCCAGCAGTGATGAGATGCACAGAGCCTCGTCACCGGACGAGGTCTACATAACTGACAACGGCAGTCTGCTGTGGTACGCCCTCGGCCCCCTGGTCTCCCCGGATATGAGGAACATGGCGGTTTCACCTGGCCGGCGTGCGCTTGCCGTCTATCTCAAGGGTGCACCCAGGGTCGAGCTCGGGTTCGACGGCTTCCTGAAGGCTTTCCCATCGTCCTTGCCGTCCGGCGAGCGGCAGGCGCGGCGAAACCAGGCCTACGCTCACCTGCGAGAGGCCACACGGTTGCTACGGTCAGGCCTCTCTGCCGAGGCGCTGCCGGAATGCGAGGCGGCGTCACAGGCCGTCGCGAGCACCAACGATCCCTACTTGACGGAGTGGATTTCGCGGCTGCGAGCCAGGACGCTGGTGGCGACCGGCCGTCTGGCCGATGGAGAGGCGCTCTTCCAAAACCTTGCCGAAAATCGCGATACGGTCGCAGAGATCGCCTTTGACGCCGGCCGGGCCTTTCATCTCGCGGGACGTCTCAAACGCGCCCTGGGCTGGTATCGCCGGGGGCTGGGCAGGGGTGGAAATCTGGGCCTTGGGCGCGGTAAGTACGAGTATCTGGAAGGCTCGGTCTTCTGTCTCGGAGAGCTGGGCCGTTGGGAGGAAGCCCTCGATGAGGTCGGGCGGTACGAGGCCTCCTACCCCCAGGACCCGCAAGGCGTCTATCGTGACTACATCCGCTGGCGGACGGGTAGGAGCCCTTCGTTGGCAAGGCCGGGTACCAGCGGAGGCAATCCGGACCTGGGCCAATATTGGAACCTCGAGCTCCGGTGGTCCCGGCAAGAGCCTGCCCAGACACTGCTGGCAGGAGTCGACGAAGAGATCAAGCGCAGCTCCGAGGCCGGCGCTTTCCTCCTCTCTCTGCGCGGCGAGATTCTTTCCCGATTGGGCCGCAGAGATGAGGCGTTGCCCGCCGAGCGGGAGGCCCTGCGCCAGACGCGAGGGAGTCTCGACTCAAGCACCGCCGCCCGCGCCCATTATGATCTGGTCGCCGAGCGTTTCGCCGCTTTGGCCCATCGAGCAGGCCAGGCGCGCGAGGCCGAGGACGCCTTGGCCGAGCTGAAGCGCTGGCAGCAGAGTCAACGTCAGATCCAGGATTGAGATCACGCCATGCTCCGCCTCGTTTTGCGGTATCAGGAGCAGATCCGGTATTTCCCCATGCCGGACCGCGACGTCCAACTGGGCACCGCGGCGGAGAATGATTTCGTCGCGCCCTTTCCCGGCATCTCCCGACACCACGCGAAGATCTGCCCGTCGGGAGCCGGCTTGCTGATCACGGATCTGGGATCGACCAACGGGCTGGTGCGCGATGGCCGGAGATTCGACGAAATCCTCCTCACTCCCGGCAAGACCGTCCGGCTCGGTCACACCGTTCTCGTCCTGGAAGATCTCTCTTCATCGGACGCCGAGACCGGTCTGCGTTTCCAGACTCCTGCCAGCGCGGCTGCCGGCCCGCCGGCTTCGGAAACGGCGGCCTTGCCACAATCCGCCGGTTCCTCGCCCGCCGCGGCCCTGCGCTTCGTGCGCGAGCTCGAACGGAACGGTATCGCCGATCCGGCCGAGCGGCTCGGCCGTGCCCGGCGTGCCCTCGGCGCCAGGAGTCTCCTGATCCTCGACGTACGGTCTCTCAGCGATCCGGGCGTCGTGGCCTGCGATGGGACGCTGCCGTCCGAGTCCCGTCTGGACGAGCTGGCTGCGCCCCAGATCGGCGTTGCGGCCGGGGAATTCCTGGCGGACAGCTCTGAAGATTCGCGCCTCATCGCCCTCTTCGAAGATGCCCCCGAAGCTTGGCAGCGCGACTTCTTCTCCTATCTGGCGGAGAAGCTGATGCCCGCGGCTCCCACAATGCGTCCGGAGATCTCCCCGCCTCCAGAAAAGGATCTGCGATTGCCGCCGGGCATGGTGATGGGCTCTTCACTTGTCATGGCAGAGCTACTCGCGCAGTTGCGGGCCCTGGCCCGGAGCGATCTCAGCGTCCTGTTGACGGGCGAGACGGGGACAGGCAAGGAGCTATTCGCGCGGCTGATCCACGATTCCAGCCCGCGCGCGGCCGGTCCGTTCATCGCCATCAACTGCGCGGCCATCCACGCCGAGCTTTTGGAGTACGAGCTGTTCGGCATTGGCGGCCGCGTGGCCACGGGAGTCGATTCGCGGGAGGGCTTCTTCGTCCAAGCCCACGGCGGCACCTTGTTTCTGGACGAGATCGGTGACCTGCCGGAGCGCTTGCAGCCGAAGCTCCTGAGGGCCTTGCAGGAGCACGAGGTGCTGGCCGTGGGCGGGTCGGCGCCGCGCAAAGTCGACGTGCGAGCGGTCGCCGCCTCGAACCGCGACCTCGAACGGCTGGTCAAGGAGGGGCAGTTCCGTGCCGACCTCTTCTACCGCTTGCGCGGCATCGAGCTGCTGCTGCCGCCTCTGCGCGAGAGGCGCGAGGACCTGCCCCCCCTCCTCCTGGCCTTCGCGGCGCGAGCCGCCGCGAAATACGGCAAACGCGTCCACGGCGTGAGCCGGCGGGCCCTCTCGACGCTGATGTCCCACGATTGGCCGGGCAACGTCCGCGAGCTCGATACTTTGATCGAGCGGGCGGTGCTGCTTTGTCCGGATGGCGGTACGCTCCAGCGCGAGCATTTGGGGATCTTGGAAGCGGATCAAGCCGAGCAGATTCCCAAAGAGCTTCCCGTCGATTCTCCCGTGCTTGGGGTGGGGACTCTCCAGGAGCAGGTTGACGCAGTTGAGAGGAAGGCGATCCTGCGGGCTCTGGCCGCGGCGGAGGGCAATAAGTCGAAAGCGGCTCGGTTGCTGGGGATCACGCGGAATGGGTTGGCTTTGAAGATGGAGCGCTTGCAGATAAACCGCAACGGTTGACGGTCTCTCCTTCTGGGCGCTCCGCCGTGCCAATCGACTGAGCGGCTGCCCACCAGCTTGGCAGGAAACTGTCAACCCACTGATCAAATTTCGCTCTTTCCCGCGGCAATCGCGTTGGAATCGAGATTGCACTCCGGGGGACAGGGAATAAACCCTGAAGTCCCGGAGGAAGAAATGCCATCAAAATCTATCGCGCTCACTTGGATCACAGCGCTCCTGGTGTCGGGTCTGAGCGTTTCGGGTGTGAGACCTGCCGCCGCTCAGTGCATTCTCCAACCGACCGACCCCGGTCAAAATGGACAGACCAGGAGCCAGAACTTCCTCGCCTTGGTTCATGACGTCTACGCTGTCGACTATCAACCCACACACCGAGTCGTTATCAACGGCAAGACCCTCCAGGCTCCGCCTTGGTTCACATCGTCGACCGATTGCGACGTGCCCCATCTTCAGAGCAATAATGGCATGATCGCCTCGCCTTCCTTCTCCGACTATCTGGTGGTGAGCGACGAGCTTTCCGAGTTGGCCGTGGTCACTGCGCTCGCCGACGACGACACGCGCATGATGGAGATCCACAACACCGTCCAGGCCATGGCGTCGCCGACGTATCCCGGCCTGCCCTGCTGGGTCGCCGAGGTCGCCGGGAACTCGCTCAACTGCCGTTCCTACGATACGGCCACCGACGCCACGGCCCGCTTCGGTCTCGCCTACTACTATGCGGCCAATAACCCGAGCTTCCCGGCAGCCTCCCGCGTCATCTACCGCAGCGCCGGCGACGCGCTCGCGGCGCAGCATCTTACGGCCGAGTACGCTCACGACCCCCACTGCTACACGAGCTCGGTCACTGGCGCCTCGCTCTGCGACTGGCTGGCCGGCGGCGCTAACACCGCTACGGCTGGCGTAGGCGGTCTCAAGATGTGGATCGGCTACTTCCAGGACGTGGCGCGGTTCCTCCTCGCGGCCTCGGTGTCAACCGGCAATCAGGTTTATTCCAACCGCGCTCGGGACCAGTGGCTGATCGCCAGCACCTTCGACGGGGTACACCTGACGTTCGGCCGCACCAACTTCGGCTGGGACACCGCCGCACAGCCAATCGCGCCGCGCCCGGGAGACTCCTACTACTGGCAACAGGGGAGGGCCTGGGACGCCTCCGACGCCCCCCGCGCCCTGTGGATGGGCGATGTCCTGCGCGCCGTCGACCTCCTGACCCACCAAGCGCCGCTCACCGGCGCCTATATGGACCTTTCCGCCTGGGTGCAACTCGTGCTCGCCAACGGCACCCAGACCGCCACCAGCTCTTGCATCCAGTACAACCAGGACGGAACTGCGGTGTCCGGCAACTGCGGTACCGATTATTATTACAACGGCCTGGGAGCGGGTCTCTACACCTATCTCAACACCGCTCAGCTCGACGACAAGCTCGACACCTCTCTCTCGCAGTACGGCTGGGCCGGAGGGCACACCTGGAATCCCCAGGCTGCCTGCTTCGGCCTCTACCGGGGCCTCCGGCCGGTCAAGGCTCTGGCCGCGGCGATCGGCCTCGATGCCGTGGCCTACGGCGGGTCCTCCTGCTCGGTGGCCGGCCACACCCTTTCGGTCAGCAAAGCCGGCACTGGTTCCGGCACGGTGACCAGCAGCCCTGCCGGGATCAGTTGCGGCGCCTCCTGCTCGGCCGCCTTCACATCCGGGACCCCTGTAACTCTGACGGCCGCGCCGACATCCGGTTCGACCTTCGGCGGCTGGAGCGGTGCCTGCACGGGTACAGGGAGCTGCACGGTCACGCTCGATGCCGATCGTTCGGTTACCGCCACATTCAATGCAAGCATTTCCCTACCCGCCTGCCCGACCTGGTTGCGCTTCACCGCCCCCACCACCTCCAGCCAGCTCAACCTCCTATGGACCGACAACTCGAACAACGAGAGCGGCTTCAAGATCGAGCGCAAGCAAGGCTGCTGTGGACCCTGGACGCTCGTCGCGACGGTCGGAGCGAACGCGACGACCTACCAAAGCAGCGGGCTCGCGTGCAATACGACCTATGCCTATCGAGTCTGGGCGTACAACTCGGCAGGGGATTCTTGCAAGACAAACGAAGCGGGCTCGACCACCTCGAGCTGTCCGTAGATCCCCCCGGTTGTCCCCTGATCCCTCTGTCGCGGCACCTTCTGAGATAGGCGGCCTTGGGCCGCCTATCTGGAGGTCTGTCAATGACAGCCGTCGCCGAGTGGGGTAGCGTGGCCGAAGTGTCGCCTGGCAGGGTGGACGTCTGCCTGGTGAACATGCCCTACGCCTCGCTGGGCCGGCCGTCGCTCGCCCTCGGGCTGCTCAAGGCGCTGCTGGAACGGGAGGGGATCGCCACCGGCGTGGTCTATCCCAACCTTGCGTTCGCCGAGATGGTGGGGCTCCCGCTCTACAACCTCGCCTCGTTCCAATTCCCCAAGGAGTTCCTGGCCGGCGAATGGACGTTCGCGGCGGCGGCGTTTCCGGACGCGGTGCGCGACGACGAGGCGTATCTCCGCCACATCGCCGGCGCCTATGAGCAGATCGCCGGCTATGGCCTCCAGCCGTCCGACGCCATCCGGCTGCAGAAAAATCTGCGAAAAGTTCGGGCGGCGGCGACTGAGTTCATCGATCAGGCCGCACGCCAGGCTCTCGCCACCGGCGCCCGGATCCTCGGCTGCACCTCGACGTTCGAGCAGCACGTGGCCTCCCTCGCCCTGCTGCGCCGGGTGCGCGAGATCGATCCCACCGTCGTCACCCTGCTGGGCGGCGCCAACTGCGAGAGCGTCATGGGGCATTCCACGCACCGGTGCTTCCCCTGGCTGGACTACGTGGTTTCCGGCGAGGCCGACGCCCTGGTGGGCGATCTCTGCCGCCAGATCCTCGCCCACGGCCGGGAGGTGCCGAAGTCGCTGTTGCCTTCGGGCGTCTTCGGTCCGGCGCACCGGAATGCCGCGGACCCCGCCGGCCGTCCCCGCCTGGCGATCGCCGGTGGACCGGAGGAAGTGCCGCGCCCGGTCTTCCATGAGCTCGACTCGCTGCCGGTGCCGGACTTCGACGACTATTTCCGCGCCGTCGAGGAGAGCCGCTTCGCCGCCGCCATCCGTCCCGGTCTCCCCGTCGAGACCTCGCGCGGCTGCTGGTGGGGCGCCGCCCGCCACTGCACGTTCTGCGGCCTGAACGGCACGTCGATGACGTTCCGCTCGAAGTCGCCCGCCAAGGTCCTGGCGGAGATGCGGGAGCTGGAGGAGCGCTACGGCATCGCCAGCTTCGAGACGGTGGACAACATCCTCGACATGGCCTATTTCAAGAGCGTCCTGCCGGCCCTGGCCGAGGAGGGCAACGCCGGCCGGCGCATCTTCTACGAGATCAAGTCCAACCTCCGCCGTCCGCAGGTGGAGATGCTGAAGCGCGCCGGCATCTCCTGGGTGCAGCCGGGCATCGAGAGTCTCCATTCGGCGGTGCTGGAGCTGATGGACAAGGGCGTCCAGGGGTGGCAGAACCTGCAGCTCCTCAAGTGGAGCCGCGAGTTGGGCATTCGCCTGGCCTGGAACCTGCTGTGGGGCTTCCCCGGCGAGGAGGACGCCTGGTACGCCGAGATGGCCCAGTGGTTTCCGGCCCTGGAGCACCTGCACCCGCCGGGCAGCGCCTCCCGCGTCCGGTACGACCGCTTCAGCCCCTACCACAAGCGGGCATTGGACTTCGGTCTCGCGCTGCGGACGATCCCCGCCATGGCCTATGTCTATCCCTTGCCTGAGCCCGATCTCGCGGATCTTTCCTACTTCTTCACCGCCGAAGGCCGGCCGGACACCTTTGCCGATTCCGGCAGCGACCTGATGAAGGGCCGGCCGGGAGCTCAAAGCCTGCGGCGCGCGCTCGACCGCTGGATCCGCGCTTTCTGGAAGGGACCGCCCGAGCTCATGGTGGCGGACGACGGCGCCGTCCTGGTCTTCGAGGACTCGCGGGATTGCGCCGTGGAGCGGCGGTGCGAGATCTCCGGCTTGGCGCGGGAGGTCTACCTGGCCTGCGACGAGGCGCCCGTCGAGGAGCGGCTCAGGGCCACTCTGGCCGCTCGCCTGGGGCGGGAGGAATCCGCGATCGCAGCGGCTGTCGAGGAGCTCCTGCGGCGGTCCTTGCTGCTGCGTATCGACCGCCGCCTCGTCGCGCTCGCTTTGCGGGGGCCGCTGGGCGGCATGCCCGAGTTGAGGGAGTTCCCGGGTGGCGTGGTGGAGGAGCAGGTCGGGGGCTGAGGGTGAGAGAGCAAGGCAACAACTCTCCAGGCAGACGTTTCTGCCCGGATTTTCAGACGGAGGAGGTAGAGCATGAAGAAGCAGAAAGCCAAGAAGCTGCACCTGAGCCGCGAGACGCTACGCTCCCTGGCGGAGTCCCGACTGCAGGACGCCAACGGCGCGGCCGTCGTCCCCGTGTCCTTCCTCAATCCTTGCACGAATATCATCTCCGACTGCATCCGCTGCACGGTGTGGCCGGACGTTTGCCCGACGGCAATGAATTGCCCGTCGACTCCGCCGCAGTGCGTCATTACCTAGACCCCGTTGGGCTGCGCGATGGTGACTGTGGCCTGACCTTTGTTGCCAACGTTGGCGGAGCCCGTGCGGGCTGCGGGCTCCGCTTTGCTGGTTTCCCGCCGGCACTTCATTCTGCCCACCCCGCCGCCAGCAGCTTCGCCGCTTCCCGCGCCGCGTAGGTGAGGATGAGGTCGGCGCCGGCGCGGCGGATGGCGATCAGCGACTCCATCATCACCCGGTCGTAGTCGATCCATCCTCGCTCGGCCGCCGCCTTGAGCATCGAGTACTCGCCGCTGACGTGGTAGGCGGCGAGCGGCAGGTCGAATCGCCGGCGCAGGGCGGCGAGAATGTCGAGATATGGCAGGGCGGGCTTGACCATCAGCATGTCCGCCCCTTCCTCGACGTCCGCCTCGGCCTCGCGCAGGGCCTCGCGGCCGTTGGCGGGGTCCATCTGATACCCGCGCCGGTCGCCGAACTGCGGGGCCGACTCGGCGGCCTCGCGGAACGGGCCGTAGAAGCCGCTGGCGAACTTGACGGCGTAGGAGAGGATGGGGATCGCAGAGAAGCCGGCGGCGTCGAGAGCCTTGCGGATCGCTCCCACCCGGCCGTCCATCATGTCTGACGGCGCGATGACGTCCGCCCCGGCCTCGGCCAGGGAGACGGACTGCTTGGCCAGGTTCTCCAGCGTGGCGTCGTTGTCCACCTCGCGGCCGTGGAGCACGCCGCAGTGGCCGTGGTCGGTGTATTCGCAGAAGCAGACGTCGACGATCTTGACCAGGTCGGGGAGCTCTTGGGAGAGCGCCCGCAGGGCGCGCTGGACGATGCCGTCCGGCGACCAGGCGGCGCTGCCCACGGCGTCCTTGAAGTCGGGAAGGCCGAACAGCAGGAGAGAGCGGATGCCCTCGGCGAAGGCCTCCTTGGCGGTCTCCACGATCCGGTCCACCGATTGCTGGTAGACGCCGGGCATGGAGCCCACAGGTTTGGCCACGCCTTCGCCCGGACAGACGAAGAGCGGCAGGACCAGATTGTCCGGGGACAGCCGGGTCTCGCGGACCAGGCGGCGCAGGGTCGGGGTGCGGCGGAAGCGGCGGAGTCGGGTCTCAGGGAAGCTCATGGCGCTCCGGTTGTATCGCGGAGAAGGGGGGGAAGGCAATGCCCCACCCCGGCGCCGCCGAGGTGGGGTTGAGCCTCAGACCGTAGTCGTGCAGTTGACTGCCGCGGTCGCGCAGACCACGGCGGCGCTGCAGACGGGCGCGCAGGACGGATGCGTGCTGACGCAGGACCCGACGACCAGCGTGCAGTCGACCTGGGTGACGGCGCCGCCGATCGGCGCCATGAGAGTGTTCTCCTCGAGATGCCTGAGAGTTTCCCGGTTGAGAGTGAGCTTCTTCGCAGTCTTTCTCACAGTCTCGTCTCCTTGCGGGCTTGGTGCCCGTGAAAACAACGATCCATTAAACAATGTGCGCTTGGCGGGAGTAAACGTGACGACTCTTCACGATTCCTCGAGGACGGCGCTGCGAGGACTCGGGATATAGTCATGCCGCCCTGCGGCAGAGCCTGGCTTCAGGGCGGGAGGGTTCATGGAGCTGATGGATCGAATGGTCCGCCGCCAGCTCGTGGTGGTCACGGGCAAGGGCGGCGTCGGCAAGACGGTGATCGCCGCCACGCTGGGGCGGTCGCTCGCCGCCGCGGGCCGGCGGACTCTCGTCGTGGAGGTCGATCCCCGGGAGAACGTCCACCAGATGCTCGGCGTTCCCCCCTCGGGCGGCGCCATCGTCCAAGCCGAGTCGCGCCTGTGGGTGCAGAACCTCAAGCCCAGGCAGGTCTTGGATGAGATCGTTCGCGAGCGGCTGAAGCTGGAGCTTCTGGTCCGACGGGTGCTCGACAGCCCCGTCTACCACCACTTCGCGGCCGGCGCTCCGGGCCTCAAGGAGCTGGCGACGCTGGGTCACGCGTTGCGCCTGCTGCGGGGCCTGGGAGGGCAGGGGGCTCCAGACCTGGACACGATCGTCCTCGACGCGCCGGCCACCGGTCACGGAGTCAGTCTGCTTGCCGCACCGCGGCTCGTCTCCGAGGTGATCACCAGCGGTCCCTTCTCCATCATGGCCGCCGAATTGGCCGCGCTCGTCGCCGACTCGCAGAAGTGCGGCATCGTGGTGGTGACCCAGGCGGAGGAAATGCCGGTCGAGGAGGCCCTGGAGCTGCGCCAGGCGCTGCGCGAGCGGGTACAGCGCGATCCCGAGCTGCTGGTGGTCAACGGTCTGTATCCGCCGGCGCCGTTGACTCCCGGGGGAGTCCCGGGGGAGAGCGACAACGAGCTCGTCTCGCTCTGGCGCCGGCGGCGGGAGCTGAACGAGCGCGAGCTGGCGCGGCTCAAGGCGGGCTGGCAGGGGCCGCGGGTCGAGCTGCCGCAGCTCCCGCTCGATCGCGGACCGGCGCTCCTCTCGGCGCTCAGCCGCTGTTTCAAAGAGTCGGCCGGTCAGCATCTGGGCGAAGGGGGGGCCGCATGGAGCTGATCTCCGATCGCTATCCGCTGGTCATCGTCGTCGGCTCCGGCGGCGTCGGCAAGACGACCCTCGCCGCCGCCATGGCTGTGCTCTCCGCCCGCGAGGGGCGCGACACGCTGGTGATGACCTTCGATCCGTCTCTCCGCCTGAAGCAGTCGCTCGGAGTGGGGGACGAAGCGAAGCTCCAGGAGGTCCAAGTGCCCCTCGACGCTCCGGGTACCCTCCACGCCAGCCTGCTCGACGCCCGCCAGACCTTCGACCGCCTGATCGAGCGCTACGCCCCGGACGAGGCATCGCGCCGGCGGGTGCTGGACAACACTTTCTATCAACACCTTTCGGGAACGCTGGGCGGCATCCTCGAATACATGGCCGTCGAGCGCCTGTTCGAGGTGGCGGGGAGCGGGCGCTACCAGCAGGTGATTCTCGACACGCCGCCCACCCGGCAGGCCCTGGACTTCCTGGAAGCCCCGGCGCGCATCCTCGGCTTCCTGGACAGCGGCGCCCTGCGCGTGGCCCTTCGCGACTGGTTCGACGACCAGGGACGGCTCAAGGCCACTTCCCGCTGGGGACCCCTCGGCCGCCGCGCCGAGCGCTTCCTCGACGACGTGGTGGGAATGGACCTGCTGCGCGACATGGCCGAGTTCTTCCAGGCGTTCGGTCCGCTCTTCGAGGGATTCCGCGAGCGGGCGCGGCAGGTCGAAGCGCTGCTGCGCTCGCCGCGGACGCTCTTCGTCCTCGTCTCGGGAGCGGGGGAGGAGCGCATTCCCGACACCCTCTTCTTCGCCCGCAAGCTGGAAGAGGCCGGCTATCACCTGGGACCGGTCGTGGTGAACCGCGTCCATCCCCGCTTCGTGGTGGAGGGCGTCGCGTCCCCCGCGGCGGATCCCTGCCACCCCAACGGCTGGGAGCTTCTCGCCTGGGCCGGCGAGCGCGACCGCAAAGGTCTCATCGAGCTCGCCAAGCTCTTCTCCCGCGAGCAGCCGCTGGTGGACGTCCCCCTGATGGCCGACGAGCCCACCGACCTCCCCGCCCTGGAGACCTTGGGGCGCACGCTCGAAGAGCGGCTCGGGGCTTGGGAGAGGTACGTCAGCCGGTCGTCGTAGAGCGGTCCATGGGCGCGCCACCTTGAGCCCGAGATGCTTCTCGAAGCCCTCTCCACCCTCCTGAGCTAGCCGTCGCTCTAGCCTCGCCCTGCCTGTTCTCCCTCTTTTCCCGGCGGTCGGGGCGGGCTCCCGCCCCTCTTTGCCGCATCGCGTCATAAAACCCTTGACACGGCATGCCGCACTGCGGTAATCTCCTCGCAGTCGCGGCGGGGACTGCCGGGACGCTCAGTGAAGGAGAAGCCCATGATCCGGCTCATCAAGCGTTACGAAAGCCGCAAACTGTATGACACCGAAGAGAGCCGGTACGTCTCGCTGGACGAGATCTCCGCCTGGATCCGGCACGGCCAGGAGGTGCGGGTGATGGACAACGCCACCAACAGCGACGTCACCTCCCAGACCCTGACCCAGATCATCCTCGAAGAGGGGCGCAAGGGCACCTCGTTCCTGCCCAGCGAGCTGCTGCACGATCTGGTCCGCATCGGCGAACGCGCGGTTTCCAACGGCATGGAACAGGTGCAGCACGGCGTCGACCGGCTCATCGACCGCCTCGGGCCGGTGCGCAAGGCCCGCGAGGAGATGTCGAGCCTCCGGGCCCGCCTCGAGCAGCTCGAGACGTCGCTCTCCGAGCTGGAGCGCGAAGACCTCGTTGCGGCGGCGGCCGTGGAACCTAAGAACGGCCGGCCCGCGAAGCGCCAGCCGGCGCCGGCGGCCGGCAAAGAAGGAGAGATCCGTGAGTGAGGCCCTGGAGCCCAGGTGGGCTCCGGGCCGCCGCTTCAGATAGCTCGATAGTTCCCGAGAAACCGATGAAAACCACGAAAAACCGTGCAGGCCGCGAAGGCGAGCCGCGCGAAAAAAGGGGTAAGCCATGAAAGCTGGGACTCACCACGCGAAGGAAACGCAGGACGATCTCAAGGA
Organism: Thermoanaerobaculia bacterium; assembly: GCA_049284515.1. Classification (GTDB taxonomy): domain Bacteria; phylum Acidobacteriota; class Thermoanaerobaculia; order Multivoradales; family UBA5704; genus DATARR01. The sequence continues at coordinate 34,802 of JBAPYB010000307.1, read as the reverse complement.
CTCCGTGCACCGCATTTGGCTGGCCGGGCTCGGCGCGCTGGCGGCGGCCGAGGAGGAGGGCTCGAAGCTCTTCAGCAAGCTGGTGGACCGCGGCCGCAACGTGGAGTCCAAGGGCAAGGTCGAGGTGGACAAGGTGAACGAGAAGGTCCGCGCCGGGGTCGACAAGGCCAAGGCGAAGGCCGAGTCCGCCTTCGAGGGCTGGGGCGACAAGCTCGACGAGAAGCTCACCGCGGCTCTCCACCGCCTGGGCGTCCCCACCCGCGACGAGATCCACAATCTCACGCGGCGGGTCGAGGAGCTGAATTCGAAGGTCGAGCACTTGAAGCCCAAGGCGGCTCCGGCCGCGTCGAAAACCAAGACGGCCTGAGCGGAGGATCGGGTGGAGCGCAGCGGCAAGGGTACCGGCACCATGGTCCGCTCCCCCCGGATCGGACTGGCGCTCGCCACGGGCGCGCCGGAGGGCGCCATCTATGAGATCGGCGCTCTCCGGGCCCTCGACGAGGCCCTCGACGGGGTGGACTTCAACGATCTCTTCATCTATGTGGGGGTGAGTGCCGGCGCTTTCCTTTGCGCCAACCTCGCCAACAACCTGACGACGGCGCAGATGTGCCGCGCCATCGTCTCGCACGAGCCCGGCGAGCACCCCTTCATTCCCGAAACCTTTTTCACTCCGCACTGGAAGGCCTACCTGCGCAGCGGCGGCAAGCTGCCCAAGCTGATCGTCGAAGCCTTGTGGAGCTGGATCTCCCGTCCGGGGGACCGCAGCCTGCTCGAATCGCTGATGCGGCTGTCGCGCGCCCTGCCCGTGGGGCTCTTCGACAACCAGCCCATCCGCGACTACGTGCAGAAGATCTACGGCATCAAGGGCCGCACCGACGACTTCCGCAAGCTCGGCAAACGCTTGGTGGTGGTGGCGACGGACCTCGACTCCGGACAGGCGGCGCGGTTCGGCGAGCCGGGGCTCGACCACGTCCCCATCTCGCAGGCCGTGCAGGCGAGCGGTGCGCTGCCCGGGCTCTATTCAGCGGTGGAGATCGACGGCCGCCACTACGTCGACGGCGTGCTGCTCAAGACACTCCACGCCTCGGTGGCCCTGGAGGCGGGGGCTGAGCTGGTGATCTGCGTCAACCCCATCGTTCCCGTGGACACCGTCCACGCGGTCGAGGCGGGGATGATGAAGAAGCCGAACCTTGTCGACCGGGGGCTGCCGGCGGTGCTGTCGCAGACGTTCCGCACCGTCGTTCACTCCCGGCTGGAGGTGGGCCTGGCGGCCTATGAAACCAAGTTCAAGGGCGCCGACGTGGTCCTGGTCGAGCCCCAGCGCGACGACTACCTGATGTTCTTCACCAACATTTTCGGTTTCGCCGAGCGCCGGGCCGTCTGCGAATACGCCTACGACGCGACCCGCCGGGACCTGCTGGCCCGCTTCGCCGAGCTGGCGCCCATCTTCGCCCGCCACGGCGTCACCCTGCGACGCGACGTGCTGGAAGAGAAGCGGAGCCTCTGGAAACAGGTCGAGCTCGACCGCGAGCGGGTCAAGATGGCCACCTCGCCCAACCCCACCGTCCGCCGGCTGGACGACGCCCTCGGCCGGCTGGAGAAATTGCTGGACCGGAAGGAAGAGGAGGACGCTCCCCCGGCGGGCTCCGACCCGGCCTCCGACCCGGCCCCCGCCCCCGCAGTTACGCCACCGCGCGAGGAGCCGCTCACGGTCCACTGAGCGTCTCAGCGGCGATCCCGGTGAAGGGCCGTGCCGATGCCGACGGCGAAGAGCACGGCCCACACCGGCCACGGCCCCCGAGCCCCGGCGAGCACGGCGCCCGCCACCATGCAAAAGCCGCCGAAGAGCGTGCCGCGAATGCCCGCCAGCGGGTTCGACGGCGACTGCCGGGTGGTCCGCTCCAGCAGCCTCAAGCCCTCGGTGATGAGGCTCGGGGCCTTGGCGAGCGCCTCCAGGACCTCGGGACCGGCCCGCAGCACCTCCTTGAACAGATGCTGGGGGGTGAACTGGGCGCGGAAGATGGTGTTGGCGTGGGCCTGCGACACCGCGGCCACGTCGAGCCCGGGCTTGAGGATCTGGCCCACGCCCTCGAAGGTGACGAGGGCCTTGACCATCAGCACCATCTCCACGGGGAAGTAGAGGTTGTGCTGGGCCCCGAGGTTGACCGAGCGCATGATGAGCTGGGCGAGCGAGAACTCGCGGAAGCTCGAGCTGCGGTGCCAGCGCAGGAGGATCTCGGTGACCTCGCGGCGGAAGCCGGCGGGATCGGCGTCCGGCCCCGGCTGGGCGATGGCGCCGAGATAGCGGGCCGCACCCTCGGCGTCGCCCATCACCAGCGTGTAGTAGTAGTAGAGGAAGGTGCGCCGCAGGTCGCTGTCGAAGCGTCCCACCATGCCGAGGTCGATGAAGCCCAGCCTTGGGCCCGGCAGGATGATGAGGTTGCCCGGGTGCAGGTCGGCGTGGAAGAAGCCGTCCTGGAAGAGCATGCGGATGATGCTCGCGGCGCCGTAGTCCACCAGCAGGTCGCGGTCCACGTCCGAGAGGGCGAGAGTCTCCGGCGAGCCGGGCTTGAAACCGTTCAGGAACTCCATGCACAGCACGCCGATGCTGCTGTACTGCCGGTAGATCTTGGGGAACACCACCCCCGGCAGGTCGTGGAAGTTGGCGGTGAACGTCTCGGCGTTGTCCGCCTCGCGCCGCAGGTCGACCTCGCGGCGGGTGTATTCCACGAACTCCTTGATCATCTGCTTGGGCCGGTAGCGGGGGATGAGGACCTGGAGGAAGGCGCCGAGCAGCCGCAGCAGGACGGCGTCGCGGTTGAGCGTCTCGCGGATTCCCGGCTTGACCACCTTGATGATCACCGAGTCCCCCTCGCGGGTGGTGGCGCGGTGGATCTGGGCGATCGAGGCCGAGCCGGTGGGAATCGGGTCCACCCAGGAGTACATCTCGGCGATGGGCCGTTTGACGTCGGACTCGATCAGCGCCAGGTAGACGTCGAAGGGGACCACCGGCAGCCGGTCCAGCAGGTTCTTGAGCTCGTCGGTGATCGCTTCCGGGAGGATGTCCTGGCGCAGGGCGAGCACCTGGCCCAGCTTGATGTAGGTGGGTCCCAGGATTTCCAGTCGCCGCCGGAGCTGCACGGGGAACGGCCGGTCGACGATCGCGTGGTCGAGAAACGGCCGCACCAGCCAGGCGAGGAAGCGCTCGACGCTGAACAGCGCCCGCAGGCGCCGCCCCTTGCCCAGCGCCTGCCCCTGCCGGGCGTGGGACACGAGGCCGCCCAGGAACAGGGCGAACAGGTGCCGCTGGGTGGTCAAGAAGCGGCGGACGAGCCCCTGGGGGGGCTTGTCCGAAAGCATCTCGAAGCCGGGGATGGCGCCCGACGAGGGAGGAGTGGGCACGGGCGCCAGGGCCGCCTTGGGTGGGGAGGCTGAAGCCTCAACAGGCGGGGCCGGGCGCGGTTCAGCCATTGCGTTTAGAGTCTGCCACTGATCGGACGGATCCGACCGATCGGACCGATCCGTCGGATCTGGCCTGGAAAATCACAGCCCTACCGGTTCCTCCCATACTGCTCGTGGCTCGAAACCCAATCCAGCGACGAGATGGCCGAGGCCAGCGACAGCTCGCCGGCCAGCACCACGCCGGCGATGATCTCGGCGAGCTTCTTCACCTTGCCCTTGCCGGCGCAGCCGAGGATCTCCAGGCACTCGCGCTGGGTGGCGAGGTTCGTGCCGCCGCCGTGGGTGGCGACGATGAGCGACGGGATGGTGAAGGAAATGTAGAGGTTCTTCTCGGCGGTGATCTCCGTGTAGACGATGCCCGCCGACGACTCGGAGACGTTGGCCACGTCCTGGCCGGTGGCGATGAACATGGCCGTGATGCCGTTGGGCGAGTGGGCGCCGTTGTTGTTGGCGCCGGACATGAACGCCCCGACGTTGGCGATGCCCGAGTGGTAGTGGAGCGTTTCGGGGTCCACCCGCATGTTCTGGATGAGGACGTCGCGCGGGATCGTCGCCTCCGCCGTCACCCGCTTGCCGCGGGTGCGCATGACGTTGATCTGCGACGACTTCTTGTCGGTGGCGAAGTTCGACTCCAGGTAGAAATGGCGGATCTTGTCGTGGTTCTCCAGGATCCAACTGCACGCCGCGAAAGTCGCCCGGCCTACCATGTTCTGGCCGGCGGCGTCGCCGCACGTGTAGTTGAAACGCAGGAAGACCAGCTTGTTCGAGAGGAAGTTGTCGATGTAGGTGAGCTTGGCGATGCTCGACGTCCCCTCCGCCTCCTGGCGGATCTGGCCGATGTTCTCGTCGACCCAGGCGACGAAATCGCGGCCGTCGCGGGCGTTGTCGAAGACGAACACGGGCGCCCTCTGCATGCTGTCGTCCACCACCGTGCAGGTGACGCCGCCCGCCAGGTTGAGCACCTTGATGCCGCGGTTGTAGGAGGCGACGAGCGTGCCCTCCGCCGTGGCCAGGGGAATGAGGAACTCCCCCTGGGCGTGCTCGCCGTTGATCTTGATCGGTCCGGCGAAGCCGATGGGGACCTGGGCCACGCCGGTGAAGTTCTCGATGTTGCCCTTGGCGACCGACGGATCGAAGGAGAACTTGTCGATGTGCTGGAGCTTGACGCCCGCGTACTCCTCGACGAATTTCTGGCGGGCGCGGACGATCTCCGGCGAGTAGTCGTCGTCCTTGTCGTGAGGCACCGCCGTGCGCTTGACCTTCTCCGAGATGGCGTCCTTCACCTTGAACGAGAGCGCGCCGAAGGGCGTCGCCTCGAAGTCCAGGGCGATCTCGTGCTGACCCTTCTCGAGCTGATCGCCGCGGGCGTGGATGGTCACCACGCGGGCCAGCGGAAAGGCGACGGCCGAGGTGGAGGTGATGGCGGAGGCGGCCACCCGCTCGCCGTTCATCTCCAGCGTCACCCGGTCGAGCGGCACCGCCCGGCCGTTGATCCGGACCTCGGTCAACCCGACGACGGTGGCGTTGCTCAGCCGGTTCTTGAGACTGAACTGGACGCCGTCCTCGACGTTCTCCAGGCTGCCCAGGGTGTACATCTGCTTCAGGATGAGTCCCGGTATTTTCATTGCGTCACCTCGCCTTGGCTTGGAACGCCGGAGTCTATCGCGGCGGGGGAGGAAGCTCAAATGAGCGGTCAGGGCTGACCTGGCAGCTCCAGGACCCACCAGGGGGTTTGATTCAACGCGGTGTCCCGGAATCGGGTCTCGGCGTGCAGGAAGAGATGATCGGGCTGGCCCAGGGCGGCGAGGGTGATGCGGGCGGTGAGCTTCGTCCCCGTGACGCGAGCTTCCACCGTGGTGCGCGGGAGAGAGCGGTCCTGGTCCCGGACCGTCAGGGTGCCGTGCCCGAGGCGAATCGTCAGCTTCGGCATCGTGCCGAAAGGGCGGCCCCGCCGATAGCCGAAGACGTCGAGACGCAGGGGGAGGCCTTCCGGCATCGGGTGCTCGAGAGAGGCGGTGATTTCGAGCTCCTGGCCCGCGACGCGCACGGCGAGGTCCTGAAGGGTGACCGCCTCGCCGCCGGAAACGAGAGGCGGCACGTCGAGATCGCCGAAGAGCTCGTTGGCGACGACGAAAGGGAGCAGGCGCGATGAGCTGTAGGCGAACTGGGTGCGGTGGGCGGCGAGGGCCCGCCGCTTGACGTCGACCTCCTCGCGGTCCAGCCCACGGCTCTGCCAACGGAAACCAGGCAGCAGCGTCGCCGGTGGCCGCCGCTCCTCGCTTGGATGGAGCCCCTTCTCGCCCGGCCAGTGCGGGTAGTGCACCAGGAAGGGATGGAGAGTCGCCGCTCGCGCCGCGCCTTGAAGATCCCACAGGGCCACGCGCGTATAGAGGTAAAGGGCCGCGTGATCCGGGTGGCGGTCCGCCGGATGGGAGAGGAAGATCCGGGTGGGCTGGAATTGCCGCACGATCGCCTCCAGGTCCGCGAGGATCTCCTCACCCTTGAACGCCGCTCCAGGCCGGTACGCGGTCTTGTAGGGGACCGCCGTGGCGCGGGTGAGGCGGCCGCGGCCCGGAGGTTGGTTTCCCCAGTGATCGCGCCAGATGGCGAGGGTGCCGTAGTCGGGATAGCCGAGGAAGGAGAGGTTTCCGGCCGGCACTCCGAGGACCGCCGCCGCCGCCAGGGCCTCCTGCCGGCGCAGCGTCCCCATGGCCAGGACGGACTGCGGCAGGAACACCGGCCGCTTGCGCCAGGCCAGGAAGGACCACTCGTTGCTGTCGCCGTTGGTGAGGAAGACGACGCGCGTGGGCAGCCCCCGCCGCACCGCCTCCCGCAGCACGCCCCCGGCTCCCAGCACCTCGTCGTCCGGGTGGGGAGCGAGGACCAGGATGCGGTCCCCCTCCTTGAGCGGAATCGCGCCCGTCTCCGGCCTGGAGACCGGAGCCGCCGGCAGCCGGCGCTCGCCAAAAAGACAAAAAGCTGCCAGCAGAATTGAAATGACGAAAGCTGTGGGGCTGCGGGTTGCAGGATTCATCGGCGGGCGCCCGGGCGCCGATTGTATGCGGTCTGCGGTGTTTTTCGCCCAGTGTCCCTCGACTCCCGGCTTTTCGGCTGACGGGACTCTTGACTTCCCCGAAATGGGGTATTACGATTACGCGTAATGACAAGCAAACCTCGCGCTTACGTCGCCGCCCTTCCCCTCGCCGCCCTGCCGGAGTTGCAGGACCTGCTCGCCCCCTTCTTCGCCGCCAAGGGGCAGCCGCGCGATCACGTGGTGATGGCGCGGCTCGGGGACGAGGCGGTGCAACGGCTGGACGACCTCGTGGAGGCGGGCCTCTTCGGCAGCCGCTCGGAGGCTGCCGCGTTCCTCGTCGGCGCCGGCATCCATGCCCAGAAGGCGCTCTTCACGCGCATCGCCGACCAGACGTTGGAGATCAAGAAGCTGCGCGACGAGCTGCGCCAGTCGGCGCGGGAGGCGTTGAGCGCCGGTGTGCCGCCGGCGTCTGCGGCGTCGCCGGAGCAGCCCCGGCCGGCGAGGAAACCGCGAAAGACCAAAGGCACCTCCCTATGAGCACCGAACCCATTGCCGTGGACCCCTTTCCCGCCGTCCCGCCGCGGCGAAGGCATCCGCTCACCCTGCCGCATTTCCGCAACCTGTGGATCGGCGCCACGATCTCGCTGCTCGGCGACCAGTTCTATCTCGTGGCCCTGCCCTGGCTCGTGCTGCAACTGACGAAGTCGAGCCTGGCGCTGGGCACGATCATGATGACGGCGGCGATTCCGCGCGCAGTGCTGATGCTGGTCGGCGGCGCGGTGACGGACCGTTTTTCGGCCCGTCGCGTGCTGACGATGACGGCGACGGTGCGGGCAGTTTTGGTCGGCGCGGTGGCGGCGCTGATCTGGTTCGATCTCATTCGGCTCTGGCAGCTTTACGCGCTGACTTTCGCGTTCGGCGTGGCGGATGCGTTCTCGTTTCCGGCCGGTTCTGCGCTCATTCCGACGCTGGTGCAGCCGGAGCAACTGCAGCCCGCCAATGCCCTGTTCCAAAGCTCGACGGTGTTGACGCAGATGGCCGGGCCGGCGCCGGCCGGTCTGCTCATCAAGAGCTGGGGCATCGCCGCCGCCCTTTTCTTCGACGCGCTGAGCTTTCTTGCCGTGCTGGCGGCGTTGTTCAGGATTCCCGATCCGCCCAAGGCTCCGGCCCCGACACCGGCTGGGGCTGCCGGCGCGCCGGCGCGGCCGAGCATGCTGCACTCCATCGTCGAGGGTCTCCGCGCGGTGCGCAAGGATCCGCCGTTGATGTCGTTGATGGTGATTTTCGCCGCCATCAATTTCTGCGTTGCCGGGCCGATCGGTGTCGGCCTGGCCGCGCTGGCGAAATTCCGCTTCAGCTCGGAGGTGGCGTTCGGAACCTTGCTCTCCAGCTTCAGTGCCGGCACGCTGGTGGGCATCGTGCTCGGCGGCACGGTGAAACGGCCGCGCAGGCGCGGTCTGCAATTCACCGTCATGAGCCTGCTCACCGGCCTCGAGCTGGCCGGCATCGGCCTGGTTCCAGCAAAGCTCGGGCTGATCGCCATCGCCGTCCTGCTGGCGGTGATGGGATTGGGCGTCGGGTTCGTCAACGTGCAGTTCAGCTCTTGGATGCAGATGCGCGTCGAGCGCGCGCTGTTGGGCCGCGTGATGAGCGTGCTGATGTTCGCCGCCGTGGGCTTGGTGCCGGTCTCCCTGGTCCTCTCCGGCGCGCTGGCGCAATGGAGCCTCGGAGGATTGTTCATCGCGGCGGGAGCGGTGCTCGTCGTGGCCTCGAGCGTAGCGTTGAGCGGCAAGGCCGCCCGCGAAATCGATTGATCCCCGCCGGCCTTGATCCTCCATGGACCTTTCCATTCTCGATTTCGGGCACGCCGCAGAGGCGGTCAGCCTCATGACCGAGGCCGACCAGTCCGGGTACCGGCGGTACTGGCTGGGGGAGCACCACAGTGAGATTCAGTGCGCCAATCCCCTGCTGCTCGGGGCGCTGCTCGCCGCGGCCAGCGACGGCATCCGCATCGGCAGCGGCGGTGTCTGTCTCGACTATCGCAGCCCCTACCAGGTCGCCGAGGACGCGCGCCTCATCGAGTTCATGCTGCCCGAGCGCTTCGACCTCGGCGTCACGCGCGGCTTGCGGCTCGATCCGGAGTTGCGCGAGGCGATGCTGGACGGGCGCCCGGCGGACACCGCTCGCAACCATTACGAGAAGCTCGCCGACCTGCACGGCTTCCTGACCGGTCGCCTACCGGCCGGGCACCCGCTGGCGCAGAAGCTGTTCCTGGACCCAGGGCCGCCGATGTGGGTGCTGGGCACGGGCGCGGAGTCGGCCCGGTGGGCCGGCGGCCACGGCACCGGCTTCTGCTTTTCCCTGCACCATGCACCCGATGGCGACGGCCCGGCCGTGCTCGGCGAGTATCGCCGCGCCTTCGTTCCCAGCCCCGAGTTTCCGGAGCCGGCCGCCGTCGTCGTGGTGAGCATCGCCTCAGGCCCCGCCATCGGCGAGGCGCCTGCCAACGCGGGAGGCATGAGGCCGGTGCTCATGGGTCCCATCGCGCAGTGCGCGGCGAAGCTGCCGGAGATCGCGCGCCGTTTCGCGGTCGACGAAATCATGGTCCTGCTCCGCAGCTACGGCGAGCGGTCCTTCGAGACCTGCCGGGCTCTCGCGACGGAGGCCGGCTTGACCCCGCGGAGGGCCGACGATTGAGAAGGTTCGCCCATAGCCTTTATGCCCAGGTGCTGGTGGCGGTCGCTCTCGGGGCGATCCTGGGCGTCGTCAATCCGGCGCTCGGCGCGGCCATGAAGCCACTCGGCGACGGCTTCATCAAGCTCGTCAAGATGCTGATCGCGCCCATCGTCTTCACGACGGTGGTGACGGGCATCGCCAAGATGGGCGATCTGAAACGGGTGGGGCGCATCGGCCTCAAGGGGATCGTCTACTTCGAGGTGCTGACCACCTTCGCCCTCGCCCTCGGGCTGATCGTCGGGAAAACGGTGCGGCCGGGCGCGGGGATGAACGTCGACCCGGCGAAGCTCGACACCAGCGCCATCGCGAGTTACACGTCGTCCGGCCACTCCCTGAGCACCACCGATTTCCTGCTCAACGTCATTCCCAAGGACGTGGCCGACGCGTTCGCGCGCGGGGACATCCTCCAGGTGCTGCTCTTCGCGATCCTTTTCGGCGTCGCGCTCGCGGCCTTCAAATCCCAGGGCTCGCTGGTGCTGCGTTTCGTCGACGAGGTCTCCCAGGTGCTGTTCCGCATCGTCGCCATCGTCATGCGGGTGGCGCCGCTCGGCGCGTTCGGTGCCATGGCTTTCACGGTCGGCAGGTTCGGGCTCGCCAGCCTGTTGAGCCTCGGCCAGCTCATGGCGACCTTCTACGTCACCAGCCTGTGCTTCGTGCTCCTCGGGCTGGGCCTGGTGATGCGCTGGGCGGGTCTCGGCATACTGAAGTTCCTGCGCTTCATCCGGGAGGAGATCCTCATCGTCCTGGGCACCTCGTCCTCCGAATCGGCGCTGCCTCTCCTCATGCGCAAGCTGGAGAAGCTCGGCTGCCCGGAATCGGTGGTAGGCCTGCTGGTGCCGATGGGCTACTCGTTCAACCTCGACGGCACGTCGATTTACCTGACGCTCGCGACGCTGTTCATCGCGCAGGCGACGAACACGCACGTCACCCTGGCGCAGGAGCTGGAGATCCTGGCCGTGCTGCTCCTCACCTCGAAGGGTGCCGCGGCGGTGACGGGGGGCGGCTTCATCACCCTGGCGGCGACCCTCTCGGCGGTGGGGAACATTCCGGTGGCCGGCCTCGCCCTGCTGCTCGGCATCGACCGCTTCATGTCCGAGGCGCGGGCCATCACCAACCTCATCGGCAACGGCGTGGCGACCGTCGCCGTGTCGCGCTGGGAGGGCGAGCTCGATGTCGCGAAGGCGCGGAAGATCCTCGACGGCGTGCGGGAGGTGGAGGAGGAAGAGTACGAGGAAGCGCGGATCGAGGCGGCAGGGCCGGCCCCACAGGGCCCATGAGGCCTTGCCGTCCCTGTCGGTCCCTGTTAGTCCGTGAAAGTCCGTGTTCTTCCCTACGGGATCAGCAGCACCTTCCCCGTCGTGCGCCGCCCTTCGAGGGCGCGGTGGGCCTCGGCCGCCTGGGCGAGGGGGAGCTCCCGGCCGATGCTGATCTTCAGCTTGCCTTCGGCCACCCAGCCGAGCACGTCCTCGGCCCGGCGTTGCAGCTCCTCCGCGGTGGCGATGTAATGGCCGAGGGAGGGGCGGGTGACGTAGAGCGAGCCCTTGGTGTTGAGCTGCGACAGGTCGAAGGGCGGCACCGGGCCGCTCGCGGCGCCGAAGAGGACCATCATGCCCCGCCGGGCCAGCGAATCCAGGCCCTTGTCGAAGGTGGCCCGGCCGACGCCGTCGTAGACCACCTGCACGCCGTGGCCGCCGGTGAGGCGCCTGACCTCGGCGGCGAAATCCTGCTCGTCGTAACGGATGATCTCGTCGGCCCCGGCCGCGCGGGCGATCGCCGCCTTCTCCTCGGTGGAGACGGTGCCAAGGACGCGCGCGCCCCGGATCTTGGCCACCTGGCAGAGGAGCTGCCCGACGCCGCCCGCCGCGGCATGGACGAGGCAGGCGTCCCCTTCCTTCAGGGAGAAAGTGCTCGTCGCCAGGTAGTGGGCGGTCAATCCCTGCAACATGATGGCGGCTCCCTGGCGGGTGGAGACGCCCGCCGGCAGCTTCACCAGCCGCGCCGCCGGCACCGCCGCCAGCTCGGCGTAGGCGCCGTGGACGCTGGTGTAGGCCACGCGATCGCCAACCGCAATATCGGTGACACCGGTGACGCCAGGCCCCACGGCCGCGACGGTGCCCGCCGCTTCCTGGCCGAGCGTGAACGGCAGTGCCGGCCCCTTGTAGAGGCCGGTGCGGAAGTAGACGTCGATGAAGTTCAGGCCCGCCGCCGCGATGCGGACGACGGCCTCTCCCTCCTGGGCTTGGGGCTCCGGGACGTCTTCGAGCTCGAGGACCTCAGGCCCTCCGAGGCGGTGAATGCGGATGGCGTTCATGGCTTCAGCCTAGCGCAACTCGCCCCGGAAGCGCCGTGTGACGCTCTTGTGACAGATGGTGATGACAGGGAAGGGGAGGGGCTACTCGGCGCCGAGGGAGGACAGCTCCATCAACACCCACTGGCTGCACAGCTCTTGGAAGCGGCTGGGATCCTGGGTCGACAGGGCCTCGCAACTGAAGCGCTCGATCTCCGCCGGCGGGGTTCCGGCCCTGCGGAGGCCGAGCCGGATTGCGCTCACCAGGGCGTAGCGGTTCCGGCTGCGGAGGGCGACTCGGATTTCTGGATAGAGGGGTCCCATCGCGGCACTGTCCATCTATATAACGACTGAGGAGGGAAAAACGTTTCACCCCCTTTGGGGATCTTGGGGAGACAAACGATACCATGCCTCCCATGTCGTTCCTCGGCCACTGCTGGACGATCGCTCCCCGGCTGCGCCACGGCCTGCGGCCCTTCCTGGCGCCCGAGGCCAGGGCGTGGGAGACCTCGCTGATGGATCCGGTCACCGGCCGGGTGCCGGTGACCGGCTGGCTGCGCGACCGGTCCGGCAGCGGTTTGCCCGGGGGCGACGAGCTCGTCATCCTCGTTCACGGCCTCGGCGGCGACACCGGGAGTCACTACGTGGTCCGTGGCGCCGCGGCGGCGGAGGCGGCAGGGCTCTCCTGCCTGCGCCTGAACCTGCGGGGGTCCGATCGCCAGAGCCATGATTTCTACCACGGCGGCCTCACCGCCGACCTCCATGCGGCGCTGGCCAGCGCGGAGCTGCGGCGCTACCGGCGGATCTACGTCATTGGCTACTCCCTGGGCGGGCATGTCGTGCTGCGCCTCGCCGGCGACGACGCCGACCCGCGTCTCGCCGGCGTGGCCGCCCTCTGGGCGCCTCTGGACCTTTCGTTGGCGCAGCAGGCCCTCGACGCGCCGCTCTGCTGGCCCTACCGGCGCTACCTGCTGAACAGCCTGATCGAGAGCTTCGCCGCTGCCGCCGCCCGCGGTCCCCAGCTCCTGACGGCCGGGGAGGCGGCCCGCATCCGCACCATCCGCGAGTGGGATATCCGCGTCGTGGCGCCGCGCTACGGTTTCGCCGGCGCCGAGGACTATTACGCCCGGGAGAGCGTGGCGCCGCGGCTGGGAGAGCTGCGCGTTCCCTCCCTGCTGGTGAATTCTGAGAGCGACCCGATGGTGCCGGCGCAGCTCGTGCGCGCCGCCCTGCGGCCGGCCCCCCGTCTCGAGGTCCGCTGGGTGACCGGGGGAGGGCACTGCTCGTTCCCCCGCCGGCTCAATATTGGGCTCCATATTGGGGTCAATACGGGGCTCAATACGGGGATGGCAGATGGCGGCGCCGGGGTGACTGACCAGATCCTCGGCTGGCTGCGGCGGCAATAGGGACGGGCCAACAAAAAGGATGCCTCCGAGGGGAGGCATCTTGGACGAGGAGGCCGGTCCAGGGGGGGACTCGGCCGGAGGCGGACCGCAGCCCGCCTCCTACCAGGTTAGACTCGCTTTCCCGGCTCTTTGTTTAGACGGACGAGGTGGGGGAGATTCCGGTCACCGGGCTTAGGCGGTGGCCGCCTGGATTTCCAAATACCGTGGATTGATGGGCAGCGTTACGCGGAAATACGTCCGTCCTTCGTCGAAGTCGAAGCGGGCCGAGGGCGAGCCGATCTGCCGCATGCGGCGCTGAATCTTCAGGATCCCGGTGCCGCGGCGCTCCGCGAGATGCAGTTCCTTAAGGAAGTCGCCGATCCGCCTGTTGCGGGCCGGGATCGCCGGCAGGGGCTCGCCGGGTTGGAAATGTCGGAGCTCGATCCCAGGAACCGGGCCAGGATAGCTGGTGATCTCAATGCGGTCGGGATAGACGTACACCTTCACGGGCTCCGGAGGAAAGTCGTAGCCCCGATGATAGAAGGCGTTGACCAGGGCTTCCTCCAGGGCCTCGGGAGGATATGGGATGGTCCTCTCCGCTTCGGCCTGCCCTGAGACCTTTCGGATCAAGACATCCCCAAGGTTCTGAAGGTGCTCCAGGGCGGCCCGGATCTGGTCCGGCAGCGGCCCCCGGAAGATTCGCTCTTTGAGTACGTCGCCTTCTTCAAGGAACTGTACGACCTCGGTCCGGGTGCAAGGGAAGAATTTGTCAGGGTCCTCGTTGAAGAACAAGAGGGCTACGTTTCTGGGGACCTCGTGGCCGTTGACCCGGGCGACGAGATGCAACAGGCGATAGAGCTGTCGCCCGTCGATCGGGGGCTCGTGGTTGATCAGCTCGCTCCCGATCTCATGGAGGAATCTCCGGACCAGGATGGGTGAAAGATCCTCGATCCGCGCCTCCAGGCTCCGTCGGTCGTCGAACCCGGTCCTGAGCCCCGCCCCATGGAAGAGCGCCGCCAGGCGCTCGATGCCGTCGACCAGGCGCGGGCCGGGACGGCTGAAGCAGCCATTGGCGTCCACCGGGTGGACGTGCTTCTCGCGGACCGCCCGCAGCGAGCGCCATTCAGGCCACTGGGCGATCGTCTCGATCTGCGCGGCGGCGCCGGCTTCGTCGAAGCCGCAGGGCATGACGACGATGACGTCCGGGTCCGCTGCGGCGATCTGCTCCCAGGTGAGGCGAGCGGAGTGGTCTCCGGGGCTCGCGATCACATCCTCGCCGCCGGCGAGCGCGATCATCTCGGGAACCCAATGGCCGCCCGCGAAGGGGGGATCGAGCCATTCGAGGGCCAGCGCTCGCGGGCGAGGCTTGCCCGCCACGGCGGCGCTCACGACGTCCAGCCGCACCTGGAGGCTTTCGAGCAGCCCTGCAGCCCGGTCCGCGCGGCCGGTGAGCTCGCCCACCCGGCGGACGTCTGCGAAGACGTCCGCCAGCGACTTGGGATCGAGCGACACCACTTCCGGGCAGCGGGGGAGGGGGCGGACGGCGCCGTTCACCTGCTCGGTGGAAACGGCGCAGACCGGGCAGAGCTGCTGGGTGACGATGACGTCGGGATCGAGCTCGGCGATCTTCTCTTCGTTCAGGGTGTAGAGACTGGCGCCGCTCCCGACCTGGGCGGAGACGGCGGCGTCCACCTCGGCGGCGGTCATGCCGGGCGTCAGGGCACTGCCGGTGAGGATCGTCCGAGTTCGCGCTTCCTCGGGAAAGTCGCACTCGTGGGAAACGCCGACCACCAGCTCGCCCGCACCGACCGCGAACAGGATCTCGGTGCCATTGGGAACGAGGGAGACGATCCGCATGCGGGTGAGTCTACACTCCCTCTTCTCCCGGCGGACGGGGGGGAGGCTGGGAGAAGAGGGCTGAGGTGATGAGGGTCTTCCGCCGGCCTTGAGTCAATGGGCGCGCAGGGTGGTGCGGAACTGGGCGGAATCGGTCGTCCCGGGCGCGAAGGTCGGGACGCCCTCCGGTCCCTCGTGCCGCACCAGCTCGACGAGACGGCTCTCGGCGGCCTGGAGGAGCCCCTCCGGCACCAGCTTGCCGGACGGGTTGTCCGCGCCGGGGAGCACACCCACGGCGCGGTTTCTCCCCTCCCGCTTGGCGAGATAGAGGGCGCGATCGGCCAGGCTGAGCACCTCCTCGAGGGGGAGGGACTCGGGGCTGGCGAGAGACCAGGGATAGGGCACCCAGCCCACCGAGCAGGTGACGTGGACCGGGTGGCCCTCGACGAGGAAGGGCTCGGTGGCCACCGCCTCCAGCGTCCGGAGCGCCAGCACGCCTCCCGCCTGGCGATCCGTCCAGCGGCTGACGACAAGGAACTCCTCGCCTCCCCAGCGCACGACGGCGTCGGTGGTGCGGGCCACCTCGCGCAACCGGTGTCCGAGCTCCACCAGCACCGAGTCGCCGGCGGGGTGGCCGATCCAGTCGTTGAGCCGCTTGAAGTGGTCGAGGTCGATGAAGTAGAAGATCAGGTCCGCGTTGCGGTCCCGGAGCGCCAACCTCTGTTGGGCGTTGCGTACGGCCTGGCTCAGGTCGGCGCCGATGTTGAGGTCGAGGAAGCGGCGGTTGCTCAAGCCGGTCAGCGGGTCGGTGAGCGAGGCCTGCTCCAGCTTCTGGTTGGCCGCCGCCAGCTCGCGGGTGCGCTCGGCGACCTGGGCTTCGAGCTGGGCGGCGCGGCGGGCCAGGGCCTTCACCCGCAGGTGGCTGACCCCCCAGACGATGCCGACGAGGGCGACGGCGTAGAGGGCGATGGCCCAGACCGAGAGCCACGGCGCCGGCCGCACTCGGAAGCTCACCGCGATGGGACCGGAAACCGTGCCTTCGCCGTCGCGTCCCCAGACGCGAAAGGTGTAATCGCCCTCGGGGAGGCGGTTGTAGACCACGCGCGACTCCGGGCCCCAGGGAGTGGGCTCCTCGTCCAAGCCCTCGAGCTGGGTACGGTAGGCGGTGGCGTGCTCGCGGCGGTAGCTCAGCAGAGTGAATTGGAGCTCCAGGCTGTTCTCATCGTGGCGCAGCACGGCGCCCGTGGCCAGAGGGCGCTCCCGGCCCTCGACCTTGACGTGTTCGAGGAGCAGGGGGGAGCTTGGATGGGGCGCCGAGACGCGCAAGGGCGGAGCCGGATCCAGGATGGCGGCCCCGCCGGTGGTGCCACCCCAGATGCGGCCCAGGTGATCCCGGAACGATGTGTTGGTGTCCATGCCTGGGAGGCCGTCGCCGGTGTCGAACCTCTCCACCCGCGCGGCGCTGAGACCCTTCGCGGGATCGAGGGTCAGGCGGCGCACTCCCCAGTCGCTGAAGACGTAGATCCGCCCATAGGCATCGGCTTGAACCTGTGCCGAGGCGCCACGGCTGAGCACGGGTTGGGAGCGATCCGCCAGGACCTCGCACGGTTCCTGGAGCCGGCTGGCCGCGTCCAGCCGCATGCGGGCGAGGCCCATGGGAGTTCCCATCCAGAGCCAGCGGCCATCGGGACCGTCCAGGATCTGGACAGACCGGACTTTGGGCTCGGGCAGGCAAGCCACCGGAGCCGGCTGCCAGATTCCGGCCTCGAACCGGGCCACTCCCTTATCCGTGCCGGCCCAGAGGATAGGGGAGGCGCCCGGTGGCGTCGACCGGGCGATCGACAGTGCCACCGCGCCGGGCAGACCCGAGTTGTCGGGGCGGAAAGCCGTCCATCGACCCTCGGCATAGCGCACTACTCCCTTGTAGGTGCCGGCCCAGATCTCGGAGCCGCGAGGTCCAGGCACCTCGAGCAGAGCCACGACCCAATTGTTGGGTAGCGGACTGTTCCGGAGGTTGAAGCTCGACCATCGGCCATGAGCGAAGCGGAGCAGCCCCTCCGCCGTTCCCAGCCAGAACGAATCCGATCCGTCCGCTTCTCGGGATCTCACCGCGCCGAATACCACGTCGGGTGAGTTGGGCGTCGAATAGCGCTCCCAGCCGTGCGAAGTCAGCCGGACCATGCCGCCGACCGTCCCGATCCAGAAGGTGTGCAGCCCGTCAGGAAACGTCACCTCGCCGACACCCAGCACCACGTCGTTCGGCAACCCCGAGCGGGTATCGGTCGCGTGCCAGCGCTCGCGGTCGAGGCGGGCGAGGGCGGAGGGGGTGGAAACCCAGAGAGTTGGCTCTCCGGCCTCGGAACCGGTCGACAGGATGTTGAACACGAGAGCGGCCGGCAGACCCGAGCGAGCGTCGAAGAGCTGCCAACGGCCGTCGTCCGCGAAGCGAATCAGGCCCGAGCCAAAGCTCCCCGCCCAGACGACCGGTTCGCCATTGGGGCCGCGGCAGGTAAGGAGCTTGATGACCGGACCCTTGGGGAAGCCCGAGCCCTGATCGTAACGGGTCCAGGTTCCATTCCGCAGACGGGCCACGCCAAGGTCGGTCGCCACCCAGAGCGAGCGTGTGCCGCCGTTGCCGACGGTTTCGGCAAGGCTGCGAATCAGGCCATCCGGAAGCACGGTGGGATCCGCGAAGAGGGGGGAGAGCAGGGGGCGATCGGAGTCGGCGTCGTCGAGCCGCAGAAGCCCGTGATTGGTCCCGATCCAGAAGGCGAGGTGGCCGTCCACTGAACGGGTCGGGACGAGGACCCGCACGGTATGGCCCCGCAGCGCCGCCACCTCGGCGCAGACCTCGCCACGGCAGCGGCCCAGGCCCTGGGCGGTCCCCACCCAGAGCGTGCTGCGGTTCCCTTCGACGGTCTCGGTCAGCACCTCGATCAATCCCGGCGGAATGCCGGAGCTCTGGCCGAATCCGGTCCATGCCCCGTTCTTCAGCCGGAAGATCTGGGTCTCGGGCGGCTTGCCGATCCACAGGCTCCCGTCCAGGCGGCCCGTGATGGCGAAGACCGGCGCCGGTTTGCCGGGGACCTCGAAGCGCTGCCAGGACTGGCCGTTGTAGCGCACGAGCCCGTCGGGAGTGCCCGCCCAGATATAGCCCTGGGAGTCTTGGGCCAGCGCTGGAGATCCTGGCTTGACCCCTTCCTGCCAGGTGAAGATCCGCCAGGGCAGCCAGCGGTCGGGGTCGGAGGGGATCTGTGGCGGACCGGGAAGGACGATGGCGGGTGAGGGACCGAACGGCCCGGGAGCGGGAAGGGCCGCCAAGGGAGGCACGAAGGCCGCGACGAGCACTAGGATGCGTCGTATGGGCATGGATTCCGACCCATAAGTATACTGTAACGCCCTTCAGATCTCGAAAGACGCAATCCCCGTGTTGTTCGGCCGTCTCGCGGCCCGGTTGCAGGTCGCCTCGGGCCTGGCCTTTATTCGCCTATTCGCCGCTTGAGCCCCAGAGCTCCGCGAGCCGCCGGTCCAGGCCGAGGCCGATCCTCTGCACCCGGGAGAGGCTCGCCGAGCGCAGGACGAAGACCGCCAGGGCCGCCAGTGCGGCGCCAGAGACGACCACACCCAGCGCGAACCGCCACTGCGGCGAGAGTCCCGCGCCCAGGCTCAGGAACGCGCCGGGATTCTCCGCGTACTGGAAGCGCACGGCGCCACCCAGCAGCGACACGGGCGGTGAGCTGGCCAGCGCCTCGCGGGCGAACGCCTTGGTCGCCTGGTCGCAGCCCACGAAGGCCACGACGACGAGAGCGGAGAGGAGGAGGCGGAGGGGGTAGCGCATGAGAAGATGGGGCGACGCCCGATGGAAGATCGCCGAAGCCTTCAACTACTCCGGTTTGAGCTCGGCCGGGTTTCGCCGGGAATCCCAAATCCGCAGGACCCAGATCCAGTCTGTGTCAACTCGATAAATGATGCGATGGTGCCCACAGACCCAGTGTCTGAATCTCCCTTTGGGAGAGAGGTCGGTCGCTACGGCCCCTGATTCAGGATATTCCTCCAGGTGCTCCAAGGCCTTGACGATCGCTGACACCCATCGCCGAGCCGCGTCCGGGTTTCGTTCCTCGAGATAGGTATGAGCTGCTTGGAGATCAAGGTCTGCTAAGCGTGACCAGCGAACGGGCGGCATGTCTGCTATTCACCCGTCGACCATTGCTTCAGCTTGCGTAGGACCTCCGAATGCTCTACCCAATTGCCCTTGGCGATGTCCTGCTCAGCGTCCTCAACGGCCCGCTGGAGCTCCAGGCGTTCGGCAGAGCTCTGGAGGTCCTCGAAAGCTTCGAGAGACATGAGCACTGCGATACCGCGGCCCTCACGGGTGAGAACCACTGGCCGGCCTGTTGTGTGGGCCTGCTTGACCACTTCGGATGTCCGGGTCTCCAGATCGGAGAGGGGGCGGAGATCCTCACTGAACTTGACTCGGGCCATTCGTAGCTCCTCCAGCAACCGGATTCTACACCCCTGCGGCGGTAACACTTCGCATTCCTCACTGCGGTTGACGCCTCTCCGCCCCTCCGGCTCGCTCCGGGCGCGGGCGGGCACCGTGGTTGGCAGGGACTCCCCCTTTTCTTGAACGCCGTTCCAACCCTGGAGGACGCGATGTCTGGATCGAGGAAGGTCTTGCTGCTTTCCCTGTCGTTTCTGGCGGTTCTTTGCCCCCGTTTGTCGGCCCAGGAGCCCGCGACTGCCATTTCGCTCCGGTCGCGGATCGTCGACACCAGCCGGCCGGAGCCGGCCCTGCCCGAGGCCCTGCGCGCCCGGCCTGCCGATGCCACGGCGGACGAGGTCGTGCTGGTCAAGTTCCCGGGGCCGGTGACGGCTCGCCAGGTCCAGGCCCTGCGCGGTGCGAGCTTGCAGGTCTACACCTACCTGCCCTACTACTCGTACCTGGTGAAGATGCCGGCCGGTGCGCGGACGAAGTCGCTCCTCTCTAGCCTTTGGCGCCTCCTGGTCCGGCCCCTATCACCCGGCGTACAAGATCTCTCCTGAGATCGCCGCCGTGGGCGCCGAGGATTCTGAAGAGGCCGTCAAATCCTCCCGGCCGGTCCTGCCAGTGATGGTCCACGTGCTGCCCGACGCCGACCTTTCCGAGGTGATGCAGACCATGAAAGACCTCGGGGTGAAGGGGATCGTCGGCTCGCGGCGCGATCCGCGCTTCTCCCGCGTCCGCCTGTTGCTGACGCCGGCCGAGATCGCCGCCTTGCGCGAACCCCTGGCGGCGATGCGCGACGTCTTCTGGATCGATCTGGAGGGCCGCAAGAGCCTGCTCAACGACACCACGATCTGGGTCGGCCAGTCCGGCCTCGCCGGCGGGCAGACGACGCCCATCTTCAGCCAGGGCATCTTCGGCGAGGGGCAGGTGGTCGGCATCATCGACACGGGCATCGACGCCGACATGTGCTTTTTCCGCGATACAGCCCGCGGCCTGCCGCCCACCAACCTCTGCAATGGCGGCACCGTGGTGGACACGGCCCAGCGCAAGGTCCTGGCCGTGGACTTCCTGGCCTCCTCCGAGTGCTCCGGCGGCATCGCCACCACCGAGTGGGACACGCAGGGCCACGGCACGCATGTGGCCGGCACGGTGGCGGGGGACAACTTCGCCCACCTGCTGACCCACGACGCGGCCGACGGCATGGCCCCCGGGGCCAAGCTGGTCATCCAGGACGCCGGCTTCCTCACCGACAACTGCGGCGACCTGCCGGGCATCGGCTGCCCGGTGGTCGATCTCAAGCCCATCTTCCTCCAGGCCTACACCCAGGGCGCGCGGCTCCACACCAACTCCTGGGGCGACAACGAGAATGCCGCGGTGCAGAACAACTACACCGCCGCCAGCCAGGACGCCGACCAGTTCATGTGGGACCACAAGGACGACCTGATCTTCTTCGCCGCCGGCAACTCCGGCCCGGGCACCGGCTCGGTGGGCAGCCCTTCGACCAACAAGAACGGCGTTTCCGTGGGTGCCACCCTGCGCGGCACCAGCGCCGATTCCATGGCCTCCTTCAGCAGTTGCGGCCCGACGGCGGACGGCCGCATCAAGCCGGACATTACCGTGCCCGGCTCGAACATCGTCTCCGCCGGCGCCGACCGCAGCATCACCTCCAACAATTGCGGCACTGCGACCCTCTCCGGCACCAGCATGGCCTCGCCCGGCGCCGTCGGGTTCACGGCCCTCATCCGCCAATACTTCACCGACGGGTGGTACCCGACCGGAGCGAAAAACTCGGCCAACGGCTTCACGCCTTCCGCGGCGCTGCTCAAGGCCACGCTGGTCAATTCGGCGGTGAGCATGGCTAACACCACCGCCATCCCCGCCAACTGCCAGGGCTGGGGCCGCGTGCTGCTCGAAAATGCCCTCTTCTTCACCGGCCAGACGCGTAAGCTGTCGTTGAAGGACACCGCGACGCCCTTTGCCACCGGTTCCACCAACGAGGACCGGACTTTCACCTACTCGGTGACGGCCGGGGAGTCGCTCAAGGTCACACTGGCATGGACCGATTTTCCATCCACCCCGGCGGCGAGCGTCAACCTCAACAACGACCTCGACCTGATCGTCACCGGTCCCACGGGAACGGTCTGGAAAGGCAATGTTTTCTCTGGCGGCGTCTCGGCCACGGGCGGCACGGCCGACCGCAAGAACCCGCTGGAGCAGGTGTTGCTGGCGGCCCCGGCGGCCGGCGTCTACACGGTGACCGTGCGCTCCTTCAACGTGCCGAACGGCCCGCAGCCCTTCGCCCTGGTGGTGACCGGCAACGCCGTCGAAGGCGGCACGCCGCCACCGCCGCCGGTCACCGTCTTCTTCGACGACTTCGAGACCAGCAAGGGCTGGACGACCAACCCCTCCGGCACCGACACGGCGACCACCGGCCAGTGGGAGCGGGGCGTCCCGCAGGCCACCAACTCGGGCGGGGCGAAGCAGCTTGCCACCACCGTCTCGGGAACCAACGACCTCGTGACCGGGCGCCTCGCGGGCACCGCGGCGGGCGACTTCGACGTCGACGGCGGCACCACCTCCATCCAATCTCCGGCCATCGTCCTCCCCGCGTCGGGAACGCTGACGCTCTCCTTCTCCTACTACTTCGCCCACGCCACCAACTCCTCGACGGCGGACTTCTTCCACGTCAAGGTGGTGGGGACCACCACCACGACCGT
Source organism: Thermoanaerobaculia bacterium (assembly GCA_049284515.1). Taxonomy (GTDB): domain Bacteria; phylum Acidobacteriota; class Thermoanaerobaculia; order Multivoradales; family UBA5704; genus DATARR01. The sequence goes on along the minus strand of JBAPYB010000307.1, from coordinate 12,859 downwards.
GCTCCAGGAATTGGGCAGCACCGCCAACGACAACGCCGTCTGGGCCACGGCCTCCATCAACATCAGCTCTTTCGCGGGGCAGACGGTGAGGATTCTGATCGAAGCCGCCGACGCCGGCACCGCCAGCCTGGTGGAAGCGGCGGTGGACGACGTGAAGATCACGCAGCAGTAGGGTTGGACGGTCGCTGAGAACCCTGGGAGCCTGCGGCGCTCCCAGAGTTCCAACTATACCCGTTGACAATATATCCATGGTGGGTATAGTTAGCGGCATGCGACGCCCAACCGAAGAAGCGGTCGACGACCTCCTGCCTCTCCAGCCGGCGACGTTCCACATCCTGTTGGCGCTGGCCCAGGAGGATCTCCACGGCTACGCCATCATCCAGGACGTGGAGGCGCGCACCGGCGGCGCGCTCCGCCTGAGCCCGGGAACCCTGTACCGGTCGATCCAGCGGATGTTGGAGCAGGGCCTGATCGTGGAAACGCGGGACCGCCCGGCGCCGGAGCTCGACGACGAGCGCCGGCGGTACTACCGCATCGCTCCCTTCGGCATCGCCGTGGCCCGCGCCGAAACCCGCCGCATGTCGCAACTGGTCCGCATGGCGCGGACGCAGGGGCTCCTGCCGGACAAGGCCTGATGCGCCTCTATCGCGCCCTGCTGCACCTCTATCCGGCCTCGTTCCGTGGGGAATACGGCGACGAAATGGCTGCCGTCTTCGCCATGCGCCGCCGCCAGGCGTCCAGCCTCCTCGCCCGGCTCGCGCTGTGGGTCACCACGCCTTTCGACGTGCTCGGCAACGCCGTGGCCACGCACTGGGACGTGCTCGTCCAGGACCTGCGGTATACGCGACGCACGCTCAGCCGCGCGCCTGGTTTTGCAATCACCGCCATTCTCGTCACCGCGCTCGGCGTCGGCGCCAACACCGCGGCGTTCTCGATCGCCGACTTCGTGCTCATCCGGCCCTTGCCGTTCAAGGACGCCGAGCGCCTCGTCAAGGTCTGGTGTCGTCCTCCCGGGTATGGCCGTTTTGAAGTCTCGCCTCCCAACTATCGCGATTGGAAGGCCATGAGCCATTCCTTCGAAGCCATGGGCTCGTACCACTCGATCGAGGTGAATCTGGTGGGGGAGGGAGAGCCGCGACGGCTTCAAGGCTCGACGGTCACCGCGGACGTTCTTCCCATGCTCGGCGTGCGCCCGGTCCTTGGACGCCTCTTCACTGCCGCGGAGGAGCGCGACGGCGCCGCCGGCACGGTCCTGCTGAGCCACGGACTGTGGAATGCCGCGTTCGGCGGCGACGCCAGCATTCTGGGGCGACGGGTGCTGCTCGACGGCACGCCGCGCATCGTGATCGGCGTCCTGCCGAAGGATTTTCACTTTCCAAACCGGGAGGTCGAGCTGTGGACGCCAATCCCGATGCCGGAGCAGCTCGATGCGGAGCGGGACAACAACGAGCTGGAAGTCCTCGCGAAATTGAAGCGCGGCGTCACCCGGGCGCAGGCGCAGGCAGACATGAACGTCGTCGCGGCACTGCTGGAGCGCCAATACCCCAAAGAGAACGAGAAGATCGGCGCCCTCGTCATCGGGCTGCGCGACGAGCTCTCCAATCAGTCGCGCCTGCTTCTGTTGGGACTCTGTGGCGCGGCGATCTGCGTCCTGCTCATCACGTGCACCAATCTCGCGAACCTGCTGCTTGCCCGCGCCCTGGTCCGCCGCCGCGAGCTGGTCGTGCGCAGCGCCTTGGGCGCGGGGCGGGAGCGCCTTGTCCGGCAACTTGTCACCGAGAGTCTTGTCCTCGCCGTGCTCGGCGGTGCGATGGGCGTCCTGGTCGCGGTGGTGGCCGTGCCGCTCCTCTCCCGGCTCGTGCCGAATGCGCTTCCGGTCGCACAGTCGCCGGCGGTCGACCTGCGAGTGCTGCTTTTCGCCGGTCTGCTCACGGCGTTGACCGGTATCGCCTTCGGCACGCTGCCGGCGCTGCGCGCCTCAGGCGGCGTGGGGTTCGACGCTCTGCGCGATGGAGAGCGCGCCGGCGGCGGCCAGCGAAGCCATCTCCGGTCCGCGCTGGTCATCGCGGAGGTGATGGGCTGCGTGGTGCTGCTCATCGCGTCCGGGCTCTTGATGCGCGCGTTGTGGCGAATCCAGGCGACCGATCCCGGGTTTCGTCCTGAAAATGTGATCACTCTGCGGACGGCGCTGCCGGTGCCGAAATACGACGGCACGGCCCTGCGGGAGAGGTTCTTCTCCGAAGTGCTCTCGGGCGTCCGTGCCCTGCCCGGCGTGTCGAGCGCCGCCTACATCTCGTTCCTGCCCATGGCCATGGGCGGTGGCATCTGGCCGGTCGTGATGCCGGGCCAAACCCAATCGCGGGCTCGTGCCGACGGCCATCTCGCCAGCATGCGATTCGCCACGCCCGGCTTTTTCGCGGCGATGGGGATTCAACTGCGCAAGGGACGGGAAATCCTTGAGACGGATACCATCAACCAGCCGTTCGTCGTGGTGGTGAGCGAATCGCTGGCGCGGCAGTACTGGCCGCACGAGGAGGCGCTCGGTAAACGTTTCCAGTTTGCGTTCAGCGAACGGACGATCGTTGGCGTCGTGGCCGACATCCGGGTACGCGGACCCGAGCGAATCAGCGAGCCTCAGGTCTACCTGCCCTACAAGCAGGTGAAGGCTGGCCAGTTCGGCAACTATGTGCCGAAAGACCTGGTGATCCGCTCGGCGAGCCCGCTGGCGGCGCTCCTTCCGGCCATCCGGCGCATCGTGCATGCCGCCGACCCACAGCAGCCGATCTCGAACGTACGGACGATGGACGACATCGTGTCCGAGCAGACGGCATCGCGCCTGGTGCAAGTGCGCGTTCTCGGCGGTTTCGCCGCCATCGCGTTTCTGCTCGCGGCGGTGGGAATCCACGGGCTGCTGTCCTTCACCGTCTCGCAACGCCGGCACGAGATCGGAGTCCGCATGGCGCTCGGCGCGAAGTCAGGGGACGTCGTCGCAATGGTGATGCGTCAGGGAGCCTGGTTGGCCGTGGTGGGGGTGATTCCCGGCGTCGCCGTGGCCTTCGCCGCCGGGCGCGGCATGGAGTCCCTGCTGGCCGGAGTGAAGCCCGGAGACGCGCCCACCTTCGCCGCGGCCGTCGTGCTCTGCGTTCTCATGACGCTCTTCGGGAGCCTGCTGCCGGTGCTCCGCGCCGTGCGCGTGGCACCGGCGTCGGTGTTCCGGGCGGAGTAACTTCAAGGTGCGGCGGCCGTCCCCCGCATGGCGCGGCGGAACGGTCGCCGTGGATCGGAGACCCGTCGTTACGGCTCTGAGACCTCGACGAGCTGCATCATGCCACGGTCCTCGTGGGGGAGGATGTGGCAGTGGAGGACGAACCTGCCAGTGAAACGCTCGATCCGCGTGCGCATCCGGAGCTCTCCTCCCGGCGGGACGATGATCGTGTCGCGCCACTCTCCCGGCGAGCCGTCGGCGTTGAGCATCTGGAAGGGGTTGACGTGAATGTGGAAGGGGTGAGGCCCCCCGCTCGTGTTGTGCAGGTGCCACTCCTCGACCGCCCCTTTCTTGAGTCTGAACTCGGGCAGGACGTGCTCGTGATGGAAACACTCGTTGTTGATCTTGAACTTTCCCGCGTCGAACGAGAAAGTTACGTTCTTGACGGGTAAAGTGGTTGATCTGATGTCTGCAAACGGCGCCGGAAGGACGGTACCCGGGGCGAGCATGGCCGTCGAGCACGGCGCGGTGCAGGTCCCGGTCTCCACCTTGATCTCGGCGAGGATTTCGGGCTTGCCGGCGAGCCGGCTCTCCTGCTCGGTGGCGAAGGCGAGGAGGTTGAAGCTCGGCTTGCTCTTGTAGAGCTCGTAGGTGATACCCGGCGTCAGAGGCGCCTGGACCAGAGCGTCCGCCCGGTAGCCGGGACCGAGCTCGATCTGGCCGGCCTGTTTCACGCGGGCGAGCGTGATGCCGTCGAGCGCTATTTGATGGAAGGGGACCACGATGGACGGGTTGTCCTTCCTGCGCAGCGAGAGGTCGAGGACCTCGAAGACGCCGGCGTCGATCATCCGCCAACGCTCGACCTGCCCCGGCCGCATCACGATGAGCGGCTTGACCACGCCGTTGATGCTGGTGTGCTTCTTCGGCCCGGTCTTGGGTGGGTTGTTGCCGGTGAAGTTGCCGTTGAGGTCTTCGATCGACTTGATCTCGCCGTCCTTGTCGAAGGCGAGCTGCTGGAAGACGAAGATCCTCTCTTTGGCTCTAGCCACGGCAGGAATCTGGTCGATATCCCCCTCGACGATCAGGGCTCCGGCCATGCCGCTCGCGAGCTGTACGGCGGTCGAGCCATGGAGATGGGCGTGGTACCAGTCCGTTCCGGGATGATGGTCGATGGGCTTTTCACCCGGGGGGTTGCCCGCAGGCAGAATGGCGAAGGCGTAGGGTTCGGGCCGGGCATTGGGACCGCCGGGTTGGATTTCGCGAAGCACATCGTCGCTGATTCCGGACGGGGAGATGTGGAGGCCATGGGTGTGAAAGTTGGTGACGTCGAGCTGCTCGTGCACGCCGCAGTTGTCCATGTCCATGGGGGGCGCCGGCTGCGCGGGCTTGGGCAGCCTGTTCAGGAGGCTGAGCCGCAGCGTATCGCTGGGCTTGACCCGGAAGGTCGGCCCCACGAGCTTGCCGTTGTAATTGCGCAGGTGCACGTCCTGGAGCTTGCCATCCTCGCCGACGCGAACCTTGTTGTTTTGGCCATAGTCGACCACGAGTGGAATCGGCGTGGGTCCGGGCCGCGGCGCTTCGGGCGGGTCCTGCCATGTGTCGGGCTCGAGTCCGAAAAGCTCGGCTTTGGCGAGCTCCGCAGCCGTCAGGGCTGCGGCCTTTGGTTGTGAATGGGACGGCAGGGCTGAGGCGAGAAGCCCTCCCAGAGCCAGGATGGCGCCCAGGATGAGCACCGGCTGGCTCCAGTTCTGCAATCGGTGGGTTCTCGTCGCGCCGAAGTCTTTCCTTTTCATGGATCTTTCTCCTTGCGTCAAGGGATCAGGGTTCGCCGTGAAGGCCGTTCTCGCGGCCGGGGCAATGGAGTTTCTCGAGGCTCTTCCGGATTCTCGACACGCCGAGCGCCAGGGTTGCCTCGGGTACCGCGTAGGTGATCCGGAAGTAACCCGGAAGGTGGCATGAGGTTCCGGGGACGACGGCGACGCGGCCATCCTTGAGCAGAAAGTTGGCGAGGTCCTCGTCGTTCCTGATCGTTTTGCCGTCCGGAGCCCGGCAGCCGTCATAGGCGCGTACGTCGACCCAGAAGTAGTAGGAGGACTCGGGAAGCGAGAAACGGAAGCCGGGAACGCCGCCAAGCAGCTTGGCCGCAAGTGGCCGGCGCACCAGGAGTTGGCGGACGATGTCGCCGACGATCTCGGATGTCGCGGTCAAGGCGGCCAGTGCGCCGTGCTGAAGGATCTCGTTGGCGCCAAGGGTGGTGAAGCGTTGGAGCTGGACGAGCGCCGCGACGTGGCGTTCGGCCGCACCGATCCAGCCGACCCGCAGGCCCGACATCGCCTGGTTTTTCGAGAAGCTGTTGAGGGTGAGGACTCGCTCGGCCATGGACGGCAGGCTGCCGAGGCTCGGCGCCGCACGGGGAATGGGACCCGCGCCGTCGAGGAGCAACAGGTTGTAGACCTCGTCCGCCGCGACCAGCAGCCGGGGGTGCCGCTCGATCACTGCCGCGAGGGCAGCGAGCTCCTCGCGGCTATAGACGCTGCCGGTCGGGTTGCCCGGTTGGGTGAGGAGCAGCAGCCTGCTCTTCGCGGTCAGGTAGCGCTGGAGCAGCGCGGGAGTGAGCTTGAAGCCGGTCTCGGGCGAGGTTGGAAAGATCACCGGCACGGCGCCGGCAGACTCGACGATTTTCGGGAAATGGAACCAGAACGGCGCCGGCAGCAGGACCTCGGCGCCTGGCACGGCCTGGGCAACATAGCGTGCCGCCAGGTAGAGCGCCTGCATGGCGCCGTAGGTGATGACGATGTTCGCCGCGTCGAACGGGAGACCCAGGGTGCCGCGGCTGAAGGACGCCACCTCCTCGCGCAGCTCCTGCAGACCTTCGGTGGGAGGGTAGCTCAGAGCATCGATGCGTCCGATGGCTTCAGTCATCGCCCGCTTGACTCGCGAGTCGACGGGAAACGGTGGCGAGCCGGTGTTGAGGGGAATCGTCTCCTCGCCACCCAGGAGAGTCAGGTTCTCCGGGTCGTTGAGGTGGATGCGGAGAGCTGTCTGAAGCATGCCGTAGCCTCCTTCGGATTGGAAAGCCGTGCCGGGATCGCCGGCGTCGTTTTCCCGGTAGTGAAGGAAGCGGTCGGGTTGTTGCAGATTAATTTGGGGAGACTGAGACACGGCCCGCCGGGCTCAGCCCCGTCGCGAGTTTGAGCGCGGTCCAACCCTTTTTCCGATGCTCTCTACGAACTTTCTCGTTGACACGAACGGGAAACCAGGGAGCGCCGAGAAGCGGCATCGCCCCGTCTTGGGTCATCGCCGTTCGTGAGGCCGTTCCCGCCGCTGGAGACGTCCCGCCGTTGTTGACCTGCGAAGGGTGTCGTGGTCGGGCTGGGAACGTCTCTACGTCCTTCGCTGAAAAGTCCTCTCACAGAATCCAGAACTGGACGCCTTGCTGCTCCAGGAAGGCCCGGGCCTCGGGTCCCTGGAGATAGGCCAGGGTGGAGATGGTTCCGGCCTCCAGGCAGGTGGGGGCGACGACGGTCACCGAGTGCGGCGCGCCAGCGACGGGCCAGCCGGTTTTGGGATTCAGGATGTGGCCGAGACGCTGGCCTCGCCATTTCACGTAGCGCCGGGCGTCGCCGCTCGTCGCCAAGCCCGCGCGGGCGACGTCCAGCCGGTACAGAGCGGCCTGCCCCGTGCGGCCCGGATCGTCGATACCAACTCCCCACGTGCGCTGGCCGCGCCGCAGGCCGCCGGCAAAGAGGTCGCCGCCGAAGTTCACCAGGAACGATTTCGCGGTCTGCGCCGCGAGGAGCCCGGCGACGCGATCCACCGCGTACTCCTTGCCGATGCCTCCGAGGTCGATCTCCATCCCGGCGGGCATCGACAGCGTGCGATCCCGCCAGGTGACCCGTCCCCAGCCCACGCTCTCCAGGCACGCCTCGATCGCCTTCGGTCCCGGCACGCGGTGGCCGCCGTCGAACTTCCAGATCCGCCGCAGCACCCCGGAGGTGATGTCGAAAAGCCCTTCGGACATCTCCCAACAGGTGGCCGCATAATTGATCAGTTGCGCCGTTTCGTCGTCGACCTCGACCGGCCGTCCGTTGGCGTGGTTGATCTCGTGGATCAGGTTGTCGGAGCGATAGCGGCTGAACTTGCGCTCGATGCGCAGCGCCTCCCGTGCCGCGATGTCGACGAGCGCCGCCGCTTCGTCACGGTCGTCGCCGTCGACGAGCACCGTACACGGGCTGGCCATCGCCTCGAAGCGGCCGGAGAAGTAGTCCTCGATACGGTCGAGCGCCGGCCCGCGCCGGAGCGGAGGAGCGGCGGAGTGAACGGCGCGGGCCATGCGCTCGACCTCAAAAATTGAACGAGTAGCCGACGACGGCGGTGACCGTGTTGATCGGCGGTGAGAGATCAAAGGGGCTCTTGATGCCGCTCGCGCCCGGCGAGCTGTCCCCCGCCTGGTGTATGTATTCGGCGCGGAGGTTCCACTGCGATGGATTGTCGCCGACGTGGAAAGCGAAATTGGCCCCGAGAGTCAGCGTCGTCAAGCGGCCGAGGCGGTAGTCGGCGGTGGCGAATTCCGGCGGGGCCAGGAAGCTGGAGATGCCGGTGGTGTAGAAATCCGCGGCGCTCTGCCGGTAGTAGCGGATGTGGGGCTCGATGTACCAGTCGTCTTCCAGATCATGCCGGTACTTGAGGTCGAGCGTGTTCGATCGGATTCCCCAGGTGTCCCAGTAATAGCGGTACGACGCGTAGCCGATGTCGTGGGTAAAGTGATAGGCGGAGCTCAAGAGCGCCGAAGTCCGGGTCCGTGTCGACGGCCGGTTGTCCGTCACCTGGTCCACGGGCTCGCCGGAGAAGGGATCGACGAGGCTGATGACCTTGTAGGGCTCGGTCAAATAACCTTTCTCAAAGGTGCGAGAGCCGTCCAGGGACATGATCCAGCGGCGCGTCAGCACCCGCGACACGCCGAGCAGCAGGTTGGTGACCTTTTTGGAATTCGATTTGTTGGAAACCTCGCTGCCGTCGGACAATCCGATCGGTGTACCGCCGGTCGGAAAGACACTGTCGTCGCTGTAGCCGCCGCCCGCGCTGACGGTGAGCAGCTTCTGCATCAACTCGGCGGAAACCTTGCCGGTGACGCCGAGCGACTGGTAGTCCTTCTCGCGCGAGGCGTGGAGCCCGACTGTCGAGGTGAGGATCCGTCCCCAGGGTTTCTGCCATTCGCTGTCCAGCCCCGCACGATGGTCCTGGAACCGCACCAGCGGGATGCTGCCGGCGGGAACGTTGACGGTCCGGCCCGAGGCGGTCGTCGTCGTCTGCATGGTGCCCGAGGGCCGCGCACCGCTCGGCGAGGCGCCGGTGATGACGTCGATTCCGAGCTGGGCGGAGAGCGACTGGCCGTCGCCAAACAGGCGCGTGGCGCGGACGATCGGCTCGTACACCTGAACCCGGCTCTGCTCGCCGTAATAGAGCGCCGTGTAGTCGACCTGATTCGCCGCCGCCGCGGTTACCGCCGAATCGGCGGCCATCGCCGCGGAGGGCACCAGGAGAAGAGCGAGCGCGGCCTTGCCCAGCCGTTCCCGCAGCGCCGAAGTGGAGGAAGTGGAGCTCGCCGGTTCTAGTTGCACCCGCAGCCCCCTCCGCCGACGTCCTGGCCCCCGGTCGAGGCCTCTTTGCTGAAATAGATGTGCTCGTCGATGGAGTGCAGCATGGGGCAGGGAATGAGCCTCATCCCTTTCTCCGCGAGAAGGTCTCGATCCCAGGGTTTGACGGTGGCGCAGCCGCTGGCCACGGCTGCCAGCGCCAGGGCGAGAGAGAGCCGCAAGAGCCACTTCGCGGGTCTTTTCATTTGGCGATCTCCTCCTTGATCTGCTCTTTGATCTGTTTCTCGATCGTATCGGCATCTCGCAGGTCGAATCCGGCGTGAGAGTAGACCAGACGTCCTGACCGGCTCACGAGAAAGCTCGACGGCATGGCCGTCACGTTGAAAGCTTCGGCCGTTTTTCCCTCGGGATCGAAGGCGACGATGAAGGGCGGCGAGAACTGGCGCAGGAACGCCTGCGCCAGATCCCGGTCCTTGTCCAGATCGATCGCTACGACCACGAGTCCACTGTCTCCATAGCGTTCCGACATCGTGCTCAACCACGGGAACGACTGCCGGCAGGGCCCACACCACGAGGCCCAGAAGTCGACCAGCACGACCTTCGTCCGCAGCCCATCGAGCGCCACGGTGCCGGTACGCGTGGGAAGCTCGAAGCTCGCGGCGAGCGGAGGATCGGGGCTCGCGCCGCGCACCGGCTTGGAGCGCGCCGGGACCGCGAGCGAGAGCAGCAGCAGGAGGAGGGTGGCGTAGCGCCGCCCAGTTAGGATCTCTTGTCTTTTCACGGCAGACTCTCCTCAGCAACGCATGTGCCAGTGAGGGCGCGACGGATAGCACGACGGCAGCCGCGCCGGCCGGACCTCGCGGGGCCTGAGCTCCTCCTGCTGGATGCGGCTGGAGTTACGTCGAAGTCAAAACGGGATTGTATCAAAAAGCTGACTCTCTGTCGTAGAATCCTCGCGGTGGGGACGTCCGGGTCTCCAGATCGGAGAGGGGGCGGAAGGATTCTACACCCTCTTACGGGCCCCCTCACTGCGCCTTCACCTCCGTCCACAACTGGTCCAGCAACTGCGTCGTCTCCCCGAGGTCCTCGATCAGCTCGCAGCGGTTGAGGATCTCCTGGGGCGGATAGATCGACGGATCGGCCTTGATCCTGGCGTCGATCATCGGCATGGCGGCTCGGTTGGCGCAGGCGTAGTGGACGTGGTTGACGATCCTGGCCGCGATCTCGGGCTCCATCACGAAGTCGAGGAAGGCGTAGGCGGCGTCGATGTTGCGCGCTCCCTTGGGGATGGCGAGGTTGTCGATCCATAGCGTGCCGCCTTCTTTGGGAATCACGTAGGCCAGCCGGCCGGCGGAATGGGCCACGGCTTCGGCGAGCTCGCCGTTGTAGCCCTGAGAGAGATCGACGTCGCCCGCCGCCAGGAGGTTGGCGAAGTCCGAGCTGTTGTAGGTGCGCACCAGGGGCCTCTGCTGCTTGAGCCTCTCGGCGGCCTGGCGCAGGATCGCCGGATCTTTTTCGTTGATCGATCGTCCCATCAGCTTCAAGGCCGCGCCGAAGGCCTCGCGCTGATCGTCCAGCATCAGGATGCGGCCGGCGTGCCGTGGATCGAACAGCACCGCCCAACTGTCGACAGGCGGCTGGATCTTCTTCCGGTCGTAGCCGATCCCCGTCGTTCCCCACAGGTAGGGGACGGAGTGGCCGTTGCCCGGATCGTATTTCTGGTTGAGAAAGCGCGGATCGAGATTCTTCAGGTGGGGGAGGCGGCCGTGGTCCAGCGCCTGGACGAGCCCCTGGGGGATGAGGATCTTGAGCATGTAGTCGGATGGCACCGCCACGTCGTAGCCGGCGACGCCGGACTGGAGCTTCGCCAGCACGGCCTCGTTCGAATCGAAAGTGTCCACGTTGGCGTGGATGCCCGTGCGCCGCTCGAACTCGTCCACCACCTCCTGCGGCAGGTAGTTCGTCCAGATGTATATATTGACGACCTTGGGAGCGGGCCCGGGCTTGCCGCCGCAGGCGACGACGAGGACGGCGGCGGCGAGGAGGACGAAAAGGACAGCAGGGACAAAGAAACTCCGGCGGTATCTTGGGTGTCCTTGTCGTCCTTGAAGTCCCTGCTGTCCTTTTTTCATCTACAGCTCCCTCTGAAGCAGGCGGTGGGCCGCGGCGATGAGGACGATCGTCACGGCCAGCAGCAGGGTCGAGACGGCGTTGACCTCGGGAGTGACTCCCACTTTGAGCATGGAGTAGATGTGAAGCGGCAGCGTCGTGGCGCCGACGCCGGCCACGAAGGAGGTGATCACGTAGTCGTCGATCGAGAGGGTGAAGACGAGGAGGGCGCTGGCCACGATCCCCGGCAGGGCAAGCGGCAGGGTGACGCGGCGGAAGGTCTCGAAGGGGCCCGCTCCCAGGTCGCGGGCCGCCTCTGCGAGCGCCGGATCGAGCCCCGCCAGCCGCGCCCGCACCACGAGAGCCACGTAGGAGAAGCTGAACACCACGTGGGCGATCACCACGGTCAGGATCGACAGCCGCAAACTGACGGCGCCGAAGAAGGTCACGAGGGCCGCCCCCAGCACCACCTCGGGGATGATCACCGGCAGGTAGAGCAGCGTCTGCGTCGCCCGCTTGCCCCGAAACGCCGGCCGGGCGAGCGCCAGGGCCGCGGGCGTGCCGAGGAGGACGGCGGCGGCCGTGGTGATTGCCGCCACCTCCAGGCTGGTGCGCAGGGCGCGTAGGAGGAGACCGTCTTCTAGCAGCCGGCGGTACCAATCGAATGTAAAGCCCTGCCAAAAAGCGGTCTGGCGGGCCGCGTTGAAGGAGAAGACCGCGAGGATGGCGATCGGCGCGTAGAGGAAGAGGTAGACCAGCGTCGTGTGCGCCGCGAGCAGGCGCCGGAGACCGCGGCCGGGCTTCACAGCAAATCCTCCCCGCCGCGTCGCCTCGCCAGGGCCGCGTAGCCGAGAAGCAGGAGGAGGACCGCCGCCGTCAGCTCGAAGGCGAGGGCCGCGCCGAAGGGCTGGTTGCGGGCCACGGCGAACTGGTTCTGGATGAGGTTGCCGAGCAGCATGCTGCGGGCGCCGCCCAGAAGATCCGAGACCACGAACTGGCCCAGGCTGGGGATGAAGACCATGACGATGCCGGCGGCGAGCCCCGGCAGGGTGAGGGGAAGAGTCACTCGCCGGAAGGTCTCGATGCTGCCCGCCCCGAGGTCCGAGCCTGCTTCGAGCAGCGAGCGGTCGAGCTTTTCGAGCGAAGCGTAGAGGGGGAGGATCATGAACGGCAGCTCGCCGTAGACCAGGCCGATCATCACCGCCGTCTGCGTGTAGAGCAACTCGACGGGATGGCGCAGCAGGCCGCTTCCCACCAGCCCGAGGTTGAGCAGCCCTTCCGTGCGCAGGATGAACATCCAGGCATAGGTGCGGATGAGGAAGCTCGTCCAGAAGGGGATCACCACCAGCCCCAGCAACAAACCTTTCCATCGCCGCGGCGCCAGCAGTGCAAGATAGTAGGCGATGGGGAAGCTGACGAAGATGCAGAGAATCGTGGTGGCGACCGCCATCCACAGCGATCGCCAGCCGATCTTCAGGAAGATGCCGTCGAACGACCGCGCGTAGTTGGCGAGGAAGTCGCCGGAGCGCAGGTATCCCCCCACGTCGGCGACCGGTTTCAACCCGCCGTAGACTCCCCGTTGGGCGAAGCTGATCCCCAGCATGAGGAGCAGGGGAACGAGGAAGAAGAGGCCCAGCACCAGCCAGGTGGGCAGCAGGAGGGGGAGGGGGCGGTGGGCTTTGCGGGTCATTGAGGAGCCGGATGATGACGTGTTGGCAGGGTGGGATCAAGCGCCGGGGCCTCCTCATCACCCCAACCCTCTTCTCCCATCGCCCTCCCCCCAACCGGGTATAGGCGCTAACTTTGGCCCCAATGCTTCGAGTAGGGGCGGGTCTGGGCGGCAGGTTGGGGGCTCGACCCGCCCTGATTTCGACGATTTCGCCGCTGCAGGGCGGGTCGCGCCCCCTCCCGACCCTCCAGACCCGCCCCTACACGAAGCAAAGTTAGC
>JBAPYB010000306.1:0-12915 GCA_049284515.1 Thermoanaerobaculia bacterium | reverse complement strand
GGGTGAAGGCGCTCCCCCCCGCCCCGGCGCCGGTGGCCACCGTGACCCGGCCGCCGTGAGCCTCGGCAATATGGCGCACCAGGCTCAAGCCCAGGCCGCTGCCGGAAACGCCGCCCGATGCCGCGTCACGGCCGCGGAAGAAGGGCTTGAAGAGATGGGGCAGCTCCTCGCGGCGGATCCCGGGGCCGCGATCGGCGACGGTGATCTCCACCTGCCCCGAGGGCGCCTGGCGGGCCCGCACGCCGATCCAGCCCGCCCGGCCGCCGTATTTGACGGCGTTCTCCACCAGGTTCTGCACCGCCCGCCGCAGCGCCGACGGGTCGGCCAGCACGCGGGGGAGGTCGCGGTCGACATCCTTCTCCACCTCGATTCCCTTCTCCTGGAGAATCCAGCGGCAGTCCTGGAGCGCGCCGTCCACGACGTCGCGCACCTCCACCGGCCGGGGGTGGTAGACGCGGCGCCCCGACTGGATGCCGGCGAGCTCCAGGGCCTGCCCCACCATGTCGGAGAGCCGCCGCCCCTCGCTCTCGATGAGGTTGCCGTAGCGGCGCACCTGGCCGGGCTCCGCCACCACGCCGGCGGCGAGGTTCTGGCCTGCCGAGCGAATGGCCGTCAGCGGCGTGTTCAGCTCGTGGGTGACGCCGGCCACGAACTCGATCTGCTGCCGGGCGAGGCGCTGGGCCCGCTGGGTCGTCACCATCATCAGGCCCATGGTGACGGCGAGCAAGGCCAGGATGCCCAGGCTGATCGCCATGTTGTGCCGCCGTACGGCCGTCACGGCGTCCTCCAGGGAACCGTCGCGGTGCTTGAGAACCAGCCGCCAGGCCGCGCTCTCCCGGTCCCGCCGCCGCTCGTTGGGAGGCCGTGTCCGCGACACCGAGGCCCTGCCGCGAGCCGTGCCCGGCGCATGCCCCGCCCACAGCGACCGCAGCTCGTCGAAGGGGCGCAGCCGGAACATGTCGAGCCGCAGGTCGCCGGCGCCGAAAGAGGCCGCCGGCACCTGGGGATCGGAGAGGAACACGGTCTGGCCGGGCTTGCCCCGGGCCTCCACGGCAAGGGCATAGCCGGTGCCGTGGGTGGTCTCGAAGTAACGGCGGGTCAGGGCAGGGAAGATCTCGCCCGTGATCGTCTTCTGGTCCAGCCGCACCAGCAGGTAGACGCCGGCGAGCGGGTCCGCTGGAGCATGGGCACCCGGAGCCAAAGGCGATCCGGGCGACACCGGGGCCCCGAGGTTGATCACCAGGCCCGGAACGTCCGCCGCCAGCGTCAGGCTGCGGGAGTCCCCGATTGGGTCCGGCGCGCGGGACGCGGCCTCCAGGCGTTGCCGCAGCGCGGCGAGCTCGGGCGGCCAGGGGCAGGCCACGAAGCGGTGCTCCGCCGGCCACAAGACCTCGAGCCCCGTTCCCCCGTCGCCGCCGGGCCGCATCAGGAAGACGTCGCGCACCAGGCGCGGATAAGGCGTCTCGGCGTTCCAGCGGTCGTACTGGCGCACCACCCGGTCGAGCCTCGTTTCGGGAGGCTCCAAGGGTCCGGGATGGAAATAGAGGAAGGCCCGGGTCACCTCGCGGTCGAAGTCCTCGGTGAAATGGGAGCCGGCGGCGAAGAGGCTCATCCTCATCCGGTGCCGTTCCATGGCGCTCACCTCGCCGATCCACCGCCACTGGAGCACGGCGAGGACGGCGAGCAGCAGCACCATCACCGCCGCGATGGTGATCGGCAGACGTTGTGCCAGGCTCCCGGATCTCATGACCTGCTCAGTCTAGCAGCCACGCCGCCGCATGAAAACGAGACTTTACATCCCTTACAAATTCCTTTCGTTTCCCTGAAGACTCGGCCTGGAGTCTGCATCTACCCTGCACCCATGAAGCGAAACGCGAGAGGGCTGGAATGGGCGGTCGGGCTGGTCACGCTGGCCGCCGCGGCCGTGCTCTTCTCCGCCGCCGCCAGCGACCGCGCGGCGCCGCAGCACCCCAGCCTGCAGGGAACCTGGACGCTGAACGAAGACCTGACGGCCCGCATGCGGCAGGACGACGCGGCTCAGAACGGTCCCGGGGGAGGATTCCACGGCGGCGGCACGGGCCGGCACGGCGGCGGCCATCGCCGTGGGGGCAGCGCTCCCTCCGGAACGCCTGGCAGCGATTCAGGGGGCTCGGGCGGCGACTCGGCCCGCCAGGGGCCGCCGCCCTCGTTCGCGGCTCTCGACGTGCTGACCATCACCCAGCAGGGCGACCAGGTGACCGTCGCCGACAAGGACGGCAACACCCGCGTCCTCAAAACCGACAACCACAAGGTCCGCGACGAGAAAGCACCCGGCGGCCCCGTGGAGCTGCGGGCGGGTTGGGACAAGGACGGCATCCTCACCGTCGAGGTCAAGCCCGACAAGGGCCCGAAACGGACGGAGTCCTACCTCGTCTCCAACGACGGCAAGCATCTCTACGTCACCCTGGTCGTCGATCGCAACGGCCATGAAATGAAGATTCGCCGCGCCTACGATCCGGCGCCGGACGAGAAAGCCCCAGCGGCAGACGGGGGAGAGGACGACGATCGTGAGCTCGTCGCCTGAGCCCCAGAGTCTCCCGGTCCGCCGCCGGGCTAGCGACGGTAAGCCCCTTGCCGGGGCTCAACCCAAGTCCTTCCTCACACGGTACCCAGGGAAGGGACTTACCGTCGGTGGCCCGGCGTCCTCATCCCAGTCGCTCCCAAAGTAGCCGGCCCAGCCCAGGTGTCAGCCCCTTCGCAAGGAGGGGCTGACACCCGTATCTTCCTGGCAGGAAACCGATCAATTCGTGCAGAAGGTCCGCAGCACTTCCTGGCCGCTGGCGCCGGTGTAGCCGTCGGTCAGGCGACGGCTGCAAGTGATCCAGCTCCGGTACGAGCAAGGGGCAACGTCGGTGTAGATCGCGGCGAAGGTGCCGAACTCGCCGGCAGCGGCGGTCCAGAACACGCCGTGCGCGCTGAAGTCATCGCTGCGCGGCGTGGTGACCGCGCCGTCCTGACGCTGGATACTGATCGAATAGCTGTTGAGGTAGGGATGACCGACCGAGTACATCGGGTGAACGGTGATCGCTCCGCCGACCTGCGCGATCGGGTTGCAGCCGCTGGCCTCCAGCTCCTGGAGGTTGTACCGCAGGTACGCCCAGGAGTTGTTGAGATGGAGAACGACCGGGGTGGTCTGCGCGAAGGAGGAGCTGGCGGTTTTGACCTCGAGCACGAAGGAAAACTTGCGCGGCCGGTCCTGCTTGGGACCCGGGACCGCGAGGCCGGCCCCCGCCGTCTCGGAGCCGCTCTCGTCGATCGCCTGCACCAGTTGGGTGGTGTCGACTTGGATCATCCGGCCGGTGTTGCGGACGAAATTCGGGCTCTGCTCCACGGCGATCCAACCGGCGGCATCGGGCGCCGGCGAGACGGGCGTCAGCGAGTAATCCCACGGGTTGGGGCCGATGAACGTATAGATCGCACCGTAGGGTGCGCTGGTGACCTGCGGGCCCGTGAGCTGATGAGTAAAATCGCCGGGATAGACGGGAGCGACCGCCAGGTTCGCCCACTCCGCATAGACGAAGCGGAAGCTGACCGCCTCGCCGAGGTACTTCTGGGAGACCTGCCCGATGAAGTCGATGGCGCCGGTGAAGGCGAGCTTGCCGCTGGCGGTCAGGCCGTCCGCACCGAAATCGTGCAGACCTCCGCCGTCCGGCACCATGTAGTTGCCGACGTAGGACCAGAGGGTGATCGTCTGCGGGGTCCATGTCGGAGCCTGGACGCAGAGCTCCGTGAACGAGCAGTTCGAGCGATTTTCGCGCCCAGGCGTCCGGCCCATCGACGACGGCTCGTCGAGCACGAACACGCCCCCCACCTCGACCTTGAAGTAGATGTCCGGTCCGCCGATGAGCTCGAACGGCGAGATGACGTCGAACGGCGGCGGCAGGGCCGGAATCTGGCGGAAGACCGAGCCGGGAAAATAGATCTCGAAGTTGCCGCCGGCATCGGTCACCGCCGTGCCCAGATTGTCGTCCTGGGTGACGTCGCGGTCGAAGCTGGTCACGTTGGCGCCGCTGAGCGGCACAGCCGGATGGCCGCAGTCCGAGACCCGGCCGGCGACCAGCCAGAGATCGAGAGCTTTGAGGATGGCGCAGTAGGAAATGATGGGGAGATCGATGTCCAGGGAGATTCCCCTTTCCGACTGCCTGGGCGTTCCCACGCCGAGCAGGCCCGCGGCCTCCTTGCCTGTTGCGGGTGCATAGTCGAACTTGCGGACCTCGAGCGCGACGACCAGCCCGCCTTCCCGGTACTCCTTGAGCTCGACGTCATAGCTGCCGTCCTCGCGGACGGTGGCGCGCCCGATCTCGCCCGCCGGCAAACGGTTGTCGGGGAGCTGCTGCCATCCCCAGCGGGAGGAAGCCCTCCCCGTCTCTCGGGTCCCCTGGAGATAGAAGACGAGCGTCGCGCCGGCGAGTGTTTCGGTTCGATATGGGCTTCCATAACGAGCGGTTGTCTGTCCTGTGAGATGACTCATGACTTTTCCTTTCGCCTCGTGGGAGGCAAACAGTTCATGGGCTCACAGGCGCGAAGTGAAGTGGTTTCGTTACAACGACGTAATCTCTGATTGGGGTCTTCTGATCCCTTACTCGCCGAGAATCCGGGCCCGCACCAGATGGTCGAGCTTGGGAAAATTCGCGTCGAGCCAGGCGTTGCCGCCTGCCAGGATCTTCCCCTGCTTGCCACCGCGCATGCCGCCGCCGGCTTCCTCGCCATAACCCGAATACAGCCGGTCCACCACCTCCATGCCGGACGTCACGCGGCCGATCGGGGCGAAGTCCTGGGCGTCCAGGCGCGAGTTGTCGCCGAGGCTGATGAAGAGTTGCGACGAACGGGTGTTGGGGCCGGTCATGGCGAAGGCGACCATGCCGCGGGTGTTGCTCTGCCGCGCCGGGTCGTCGGGAACCGTCCGCTGCTTCCACTTTGCCGTCATCGCCGGGTCGCCGGGGATGCCGAACTGGGCGATAAAGCCGGCCACGACCCGGAAGAAGCGCGAGTCGTCGAAGAATCGCGACGCGACCAGCCCAAAGAAGCGGTCCACTCCCTGCGGCGCCCACTCCCGGTGGGCCTCGACCACGAAGTCGCCCTGGCTGGTCTCGAACCGCACCCGGAAGACCTCCGGAGCCCGCCGGCTCCAAATCTCGTACGACGGATCGAGAAGAGGAGCCGGACCGGGGGTCGGAGCCTGAGCCCGGGTGGAGAGAGGCAGGAAAAGGATCAGGAGCCCGAGAGCTGTCCAGGCCGTGACGCGGTACATGGTGAGCCTCCGTCCTATTTCAACGAAGAATTACCGGCCCGCCTGCAAGGCCTTGCGGAGGAGCACGATCTGGCCGGTGTGGTAGGCGTTGTGTTGGACAAGGCCGTTGACCATGGCCCGGTGCGTGACGCCCGTGCCCAGAGCGGGATCGCGGTCGGAGACGGAGCCTCCCGCCCGCTCCAGGTCCTTTTCGGCAAGCCCGGACATCACCCCCAGCAGCTCGGTGAGGGAGGCTTCCAGGAGCTCACGGTCCCGCCGCCAGGCCATCTCGGAAGCTTCGCCCGGCTCGGGCCAATCCCCCTCCTCCGGGACGGCCGGCTCGCTGCCGCCGAGGCGCCGGCGGACCTCGTTCTGCCAGGCCGTCAAGTGGAGAACGATCTCCCAGATGCTGTGCGCCCCCGGGACCGGATGCGCCGCCGCCTCCGCAGCCGTCACCCCCTCCAGGGCGACCGTAGTGGCGGGGCCATGCCAGGGATCGTCGGAGTACCCCTTGCGGAGCTGCTCGCTCAGGAACGGAATGTCGCTCATGGCGGTACCTCCAGTCGGGCACGACGCCCGGTCCATGTACACCCTGCCGCGGGACAGTCGTGCGGTTCAACTGAGCCTGGCGCGCCTGCCGATATTACAACGGGGCAGGAATCCATCGCCGTCAAAACTCCAAGCGAAGACATCGGCCCCGCGGCGACAGGCCGCCGATTGCGATGCAGATCCCTGCAGCGTATCATCGGCATGGAGGTGCAGCCATGAGAACCACTCTCAATCTCGACGACGAGGCGCTCACGAGCGCGTTGAAGACATCCCCCGGGAAGACGAAGACGGACGTGATCAACGAGGCACTCCGAGAGTACGCCCGGCGCCGGCGCCTCCAGGAGTTCCTGGAATTCGAGGGCAAGATGCACTGGGAGGGGGATTTGGATCAGTTACGGGGCCGGAGCCCTAAGATTTGAGGGTTCTGGTCGACACCTCGGTCTGGGTGGACTTCTTGAACGGGTACCCCCGGCCAGGTTCCCGCCGATGGAGTTCTTTGTAGCCGGTCATCGCCGCCCTCCCATCCGGGTACAGATCGACTACCGTCAAGTCCTCCCCAATCCGCTTGCCGGCAACCGAATGCGCAGAGAGAGCTTCGACGAGAAGCCACTGCCGCGGGTACGTCCGGCGGATCTCAGTCCACTGCATTCTCGGCTATTCTCAGCAAAATCCGGCTCGCGGTGCTTGCGAGCTATGCGATGTCCATAGGTTCGTGCGGCTCGCGTGGGGGAAGTTCCAGCAGACCCGGGTTGCCGCCTTGTGCGATCTGCTCGAAGGGATCATACTTGAGAGTCGAGGTCTCTACCAAGAAGAGGCTGTCCAGATTGTAGAGGAATTCGCAGTGGTCGATTGGGAATCGCTGCGAACCCCCGAGAATCCACAAGGAGGCTCCTGATGCCTTACACCTCCTACCTTGAAATCCCTCAGGACGTCCTTGGCCTAGCGCTCCCTACTTCGGCGCAGAAGACCTGGACCAAGATCTTGGGTGACGTGGCCGAGGTGCGTCTCGACCAGCACAGGAGGATTAGAAACCCGTGACTACTACCTTCTCTTTCGACGTCTTCCTCAGCTACAGCTCGGAGGACAAGCCGCGCGTGCGGTGTCTGGCGAAGCTGTTGTGCGATGCCGGCCTGAGTGTCTGGTTCGCTGATTCGGTCACCCAGCCAGGAGAAATCATACACCAGTCAATCGTGCATGGATTGGAGGCGTCTCGTACGCTCGTGCTTTGCCTGTCGCCGTCGGCGTTGGGCTCGGCCTGGGTGGAGATGGAGCGCAGCACCTTTCTGTTTCGGGATCCGTCCAACGCCGGCAGACGCTTCATCCCCCTCGTGCTGGCCGACTGCGAGATCCCCGACAATCTGCGGATCTATAAATACATTGATTATCGGCATGAAGGGGAGTCAGCGTTCGCGGAGCTGCTGGCCTCGATTCGAAGGGCTTGTGACACGGTACTGCTGTCACCTCGGTCGATTGCGGACCGTGAAGCTCCCGTTTCGCCTAAATTCGACGAGGAGTTTGTCCTCCCACTTCATGTGGCTGAGGACACCTTCCTTCAGGTGCTCCTTTCGCAGTTCTCCATCCATCGAAGTCGAAAGAAAGAAGGCGAAGGGTTCGAGATTTCCGTCTTTGTCGACGACAACACACCGACGATATGGAGTGGCAAGGCCAAGACGTATCTGAAGAGTATGCTCCCCGAGAAGCGGCGGAGGCAGTATCAGACGGCTTTGGACAACTTCCTGTTGCACGGCCAGGGAGCAGACGATTACCCCTTCGACGACCCAGAGTTCGTTTTCCGGTTTGCAAGCGGCGGCACGCTTCCGGTCATCACCTTCTCGGACAACCCAGTTCCATACTACTGCCTGTTCTTCCGTGACGAGTATCCGGTCGGCTGGAACATTGCCAACGGAGGGTGCGACACTCGCGCTGAACTAATAGACCCCATGGAGACCATCGACCGCGAGCTTCGGGAAGAGCTCATCATCGCGGATCTCGGTGCCAGCACGAGATACGTTCTCCTGCCCAAAACTCGGAAGTCAGCCGATTATCCGGCGCATGCCGTGGCCCGCCGCCTCTGGGCAAGAAAATGCCCGGACAAGAATGTCGCGGCACTGAAGGTGGAAGGGCTGAAGATGGAATGGGTGAATGGCCCGGATTCCCTGCGGATTCAGATCGGCGAAGGCAGGTCCGTTCGTCGCCAGGGCTTCTTTTTAAACATCAACGGCGAGGATTTCGGGATCGAGTTCGACAAGATAGCTAGAATCGAGTTGCCCTCACGCGCCACTCTGTTCGACGGAGAGATCGACGACGGAGTGTTGGTGAATCGTCCGATCGGGCTTTTCTCCGTCGATCGCTTCAATGGACTTCTGAAAGAAGGTGCGCAGGCCTTCCTACCCGACTTCATCTTCTACGGTGCAGAGCGTTACGATGCGAACCACCTCGACTACATCGTCAAGGAGCATTTCATGCGGCATCTCGAGAGCTTTCGTGCCGAGGCAAAGGTGGAGTATTTGAAAGACCAAATCCGCGAGAACAAGCAGTACGGGTTGTGCCCAGTCACGATGCGGATCGCGACGCGATTCAAAGAGTGGCAGGCCGAGTGACCGCCGAGCATCAGCTTTGCCAGGCGACGTCGCAAACTGGCTTATCGACGCACAGACCGGCGAAGCCGCTCGAGCTGCTCCCGCAACGGCTTCCAATACGCCGCGTCGAGCCGGCGCTCAGCGTCTTCCTCATCGCGTAGCGCCCGGTCCAGAGCACCGCTCGCGAGATGCTCAGAGGTCGCCAGCTTCAGGAGCGGTCGTTCCCTGACCAACTCCTCCACGAGATCAGCATGAGCCCGAGCCGCCTCAACCAGGAGGTCGGCGGTTCGCAACTCTCGAAGCCAGAAGCGGATTCGTTCCGGGGTTAGTTCTTCCCGATAGCTCAGATAATTGACGTCAACCAGACGGCGAATCATCGGCCAGTCCTTGTCTCGCTGGGTCTTCTTGGCCGCCACGAGGTCCGGAAGAGCCATCACGTCAAGCGGCTCGTCCAAGAAGACAAGAGTTGTCCGCCGCGCCCAGAGCTCTGGAAACGGTGCGACATTCCGCATGTGTGTCATGAGGTCGATCCGCAGTCCCGCGACTTCTGGCTGTCTGCAGCGGAAGTGAACCGCGAGACCTTCCGTTAGGTGTTGCAGCGACAGAAAGGGGACGGCGATGATCTCGGCGTCCAGCTCCGCGAGGGCTGCTTCGAGGCGGTCAAGATTGGCGGGATCCGGCAGCAGGGCCAAGTCCAGATCGCGGCTAAACTCCGCTGCGCCGTACAACACGCAGGCCTGGCCGCCCATCAACAGGTGGGCGACCTGATGTCTCCGGATCGTAGAAAGGGCTTTGCGGATCGGGCTCGGGATCAAGGGAGCCTCCCATCGCTATGTAGTGATGCCAGAGCTTGGCGCTCTCTTCCCAACGCTCCTCGGGAGTCATCCGGAACCAGTCCACCCACTCAGGCTCGTAAAGATCCTCGATCGCGATCATGTGACTCTCTCTCGTTGGGTACGCGTTCGAGTCAGGCTGCCGGACTGAGAATCTTCAGGCTTCGGAAATATCGACGGAAGAAGCCGCGATCCCTGGTGAGCAGGGCGTCCGCTTGGACTTGGGCATGGGCGCCGATCAGGAAGTCTGCGACGACCCGTTTGCGGTCCTCTTTCGATTTCTTCCGCGCATCTCGTCCAGGAGGGTATCGACAGGCTTTTCCAGCCGCAGGTGCCCGAAGACGCGGTCCACCGGGTGCTGGCCGGAGGTCCCCCTGCGGAGAAGGACTCCGCCTTCCCGCAGCTCGAAGGAAACCACCACGCCAGGCGAAGGCCGAGCTGATCGCGAATCTCCACAGGCACCGTGATCTGGCCCTTGGAGGAGATGGTGCTCTTCATGGCCAAAGCTTAGGACGCATTACTTCCCGGGTCAAGAACTCTGGCGATGCCGGCGACTCGCCACTTGACACCCCGCCCTCCCCTGCCTACACTACCGACCGACCGGTAGAATTCTACCGAGCAGTCGGTATCGGAAAGGATTCATCCTTGGCGCGAGCGCCGGAAGCAGGATCGGACGTCCATCGGGAGCGGCACAGGACGGTGCTGGAGACCGCGGCGCGGCTGATCTGCGAGAAGGGATACGAGGCGGCGTCGGTGCAGGACATCGCCGGCGCGTGCGGGCTCACCAAGGCAGGGCTCTACTACTACATCCGCAGCAAGGAGGACCTGCTGCTGGAAATCCAGAACTACGGCATGGACATCTTCGAGGAGCGCGTCCTGCTGCCGGTCCTCACCATCGCCGATCCCGTCGAACGCCTCAAGGCGTGCATGGAGAAGAACATCTTCCTGGTGACCGAGGGCTGGAGCAAGGAGGTCACCATCATCCTCCACGAGCACGAGACGCTCACCGGCGCCGCCCGGGCGCAGATCAACGCCCGGAAGAAGCGCTATGTCCACTTCCTCGAATCGTCGTTCGAGGAGGCCGTGCGGGAGGGGCGCATCCGCCCCGTGGAGCCGCGGGTGGCGGCGTTCTCGTTCCTCGGCATGATCCTCTGGATCTACAAGTGGTTCCGGCCCGACGGCAAGATCCCCGCCGCTCAGCTCGCCCGCGAGATGCAGGACCTGTTCTTCGGCGGTCTGGAGATTGAGCCCGCGAAGAAGGCGAAGAAATCGGCGTCCAAGAAGACCGCCAAGAAGAGGAGCAGAACCGCATGAGACCGAATCGCGAGGTGGGGATCGCCGGCTATGGCGCCTATGTGCCGCGCCTGCGGGTGCGGACGGCCGATATCTCGAACGCCTGGCGCTCGCGCAGCGCCGCCGTGCCGGCCGTGGCCGAGAAGTCGGTCCCGGGGCCCGACGAGGACGTGGTGACCATGGCCATTGAGGCCGCACGCACGGCCCTCGACCGCGCCGGCACGGATCTCGACGACATCGGCGCCGTCTGGGTGGGCACCGAGTCGAAGCCTTACGCTGTGAAGCCCTCGGCCACCATCGTCGCCGAGGCGCTGGGCATTACGCCCCACGTGGTGGCCGCGGACATGGAGTTCGCCTGCAAGGCCGGCAGCGAGGCCATGCAGGCCGCCGTGGCTTTCGTGGGCTCCGGCATGGTGGAGGCCGCGCTCGCCATCGGCATGGACACGGCCCAGTCCAAGCCCGGCGACGCCCTGGAGTACACCGCCGGCTGCGGCGGCGCCGCCTATCTCTTCTGCGACGCCAGCAAGGCGATCGCAGTGGTCGAGGCCTCCATCTCCCACGTCACGGACACGCCGGATTTCTTCCGCCGCGAGACGGCCCACTACCCCGAGCACGGCGGCCGCTTCACGGGCGAGCCCTCGTATTTCCGCCACACGCTGGCGGCGTCGCGCAAGCTGCTGGCCGAGGTGGGGCTGGAGGCGAAGAACTTCGCGCACGCCGTGTTCCACCAGCCGGTCCCCAAGTTCGTGGAGAAGGCCGCGGCCGAGCTCGGCTTCAGCCGTCAGCAATATAAAACGGGCCTGGTGGCCCCCCGCATGGGCAACGCCTATGCCGGCTCGTCGCTGCTCGGGCTTGCCGCCGTGCTCGACGTCGCCGAGCCGGGCGATCGCATTTTTTTCTGCTCCTACGGCTCGGGCGCGGGGAGCGACGCCTTCTGCTTCCGCGTCACCGACCGCATCGCCGAGCGCCGGCGGGGAGCCACCGTTCTCAATTATCTCGACCGCCGCCGCGTCGTGGACGGTTACGGCCAGTACCTGCGCTTGCGGGGAAAGATCAGGAGAGCCTGAACATCATGAACGACGTTTTCATCATCGGTGCCGGACAGACTCCGGTGGCGGAGCATTGGGACCTCGGGCTGCGCGAGCTCGGCGCCACGGCCATCCGCAACGCGATGGCCGATGCGGGCGTGGAAACGGTCGACGCCCTGTTCGTGGGCAACATGCTGGGCGGGGCCGTCAACGGTCAGGAGAACCTGGGAGCGCTGCTGGCCGACGCCGCCGACCTCCTCCCGGCCGAGGCCTGGAAGGTGGAGGCGGCCTGCGCTTCCGGCGGCGCCGTCGTGCGCGCTGCGGCCCTGTCGGTGGCGGCGGGAGTCCACGAGGTGGTGGTGGCCATCGGCATCGAAAAAATGACCGATGCGGTAGGCGACAAAATCGCGGCCGGCCTCGCCACCGCGTCCGACGGCGACTACGAGGCCAGTCACGGCCTTTCCTTCGTGGCCCTTTCGGCTTTGATGATGCGGCGCTACATGCACGAGATGGGAGTGTCCCGCGAGGATTTCGCTCCTTTCGCCGTCAACGCGCACAGGAACGCGGCGCTCAACGCCAACGCCATGTTCCGCGAGCCGATCTCCGCCGAGGCGTTCGCCCGCTCGCCCCTGGTGGCCGCGCCCATCGGCGTGCTCGACGCGGCGCCGGTGTGCGACGGCGCCGCGGCCGTGGTGATCTGCTCGCGGGATTTTCTGCGCCCGCATCACAAGCCGGTGCGCATCGCCGCCGCCGCGGGTGCGACGGACACCATCGGCCTCGCCGGCCGTCCCGATCTTCTCACGCTGGGAGTGGCCAAGTATTCAGCCGACAAGGCCTACGCCGCCAGCGGCTTCTGTCCCAAGGACATCGATTTCTTCGAGGCGCACGACGCCTTCACCATCATCACCGCCATGTCGCTCGAGGCCTGCGGTTTTGCCCCCCGCGGCGAGGCCCTGAAGCGGGCCGCCCACGGCTGCTACTCGCCCGGCGGTTGCGTTCCCGTCTCGACCTTCGGCGGCTTGAAGGCGCGGGGACACCCGGTGGGGGCGAGCGGCGCCTACCAGATCGTCGAGGCCGCCGCGCAGCTCCGCGGCGAAGCGGGGCCGAACCAGGTGCCCGGTGCGAGGGTGGCGCTGACGCAGTCGATCGGTGGGCATGGATCGATTGCTGTAGCCCATATTTTGGAAGCGTGATGAGAGACCCTCTGCGAACAGCAGGGCCAGGAGAGTGGCAGCGGTATCGCTCCGAAGCCCTCATCACCCCGGCCCTCTTCTCCCAGCCTCCCCCCTTCCGCCGGGAGAAGAGGGAGAAGCTGTTCTAGCCCCCTCTCTCCCGGCCGGCGGGGGGGAGGCTGGGAGAGAGGG
>JBAPYB010000305.1:0-31894 GCA_049284515.1 Thermoanaerobaculia bacterium | reverse complement strand
CCTGCGGGAGGGGCTCGGCTTCCTCGCCGGCGCGGGAGCCTTCTGGGTGCTCTTCGCCCTCTCCCGCCAGGTGAGGCCGGAGGGCATCGCCTTCATTGAGCTGGCCCTGCTCGCCATGTCGCTGCTCGCCTGGCTGCGGCACCGCGAAGGCAGCGGCCGGACGTTCCGGGCCATCCTCGCCGTGGGCCTGCTGGCCTGCGCCGCCGGCGCCCTCTGGCTGGCCGACCACAACCGCCTCTACCCACGACCCCAACGACAGGAACGAACGACTCGATTCCAGGAGGTTGAAAAAAATGCGTAAGACACTTCTGAGCCTGGCCATCCTGAGCCTCGCCGCCGTCCCTGCCTTCGCCGGCAACGCGGTCGGCGACACCGCCCCCGACTTCAAGCTGACGGCGCTGGACGGCAAGGCCTGGTCGCTCGCCGACCTCAAGGGCAAGACGGTGGTGCTCGAGTGGGCGAATCCGAACTGCCCGGTCTCGTCCCGCCACACCCGGGAGAAGACGATGATCGAGCTCTCCAAGCAGCACGGCGAGGTGGTGTGGCTGGGGATCAACAGCACCAGCCCGAACAGCGGCGACTACATGAAGCCGGCCGATGAGCTTGCGTGGAATCAGAAGAACGGCATCAACTACGCCGTGCTGGCCGATCCGACGGGAGCCACCGGCCATGCCTACGGAGCCCGCACCACGCCCCACATGTTCATCATCGGCAAGGACGGCAAGATCGCCTACAACGGCGCCATCGACGACGATCCTCCGGGCCGCAAGGCCAAGGCCGAACGCGTCAGCTACGTCGGCCATGGGCTCGACGCCGAGAAGTCGGGCAAGAGCCCCGATCCCGCCTCGACGCGCCCCTACGGCTGCAGCGTCAAGTACTAAAGCGCCGGACTCCACCCGAGAGGCCCGGAAGCATTTGTCTTCCGGGCCTTTTGTCACTCGCCCCGCCTTGACGCTCCGTTCGTCACTGACCTAGAATCTCCTGTGTTCGCACACATTTCGATGCTTGGAGGCTGGATCAAACCTGGCCGATGCCGTAGCGCGCGAACGGCCCGGGTATTCACCTGTAGATTTTGGGAGAGGAGAGATTTGACCATGCCACACCACAAAGATGCTCTCTTGGTGCAATCCGTCTATGCTTTTGCTCAAGGCTGCGGAGGGGCGCGGATCGATGCCGACGCCAGCGAGTGGTTCCGCCAACACTACCACCCCTGGATTGACACGAAGAAGGCGAACGGCCAGACTCCCCAGGGAGTATGGGACACCGAGGGCGCGGGCTTCCTCGGCAAGTTCAAG
Source organism: Thermoanaerobaculia bacterium (assembly GCA_049284515.1). GTDB lineage: Bacteria > Acidobacteriota > Thermoanaerobaculia > Multivoradales > UBA5704 > DATARR01. The sequence continues at coordinate 30,599 of JBAPYB010000305.1, read as the reverse complement.
GAGGTCGGGAGCCGGGCCGCCCAGGGCGGAGTCGTAACCATGAAGTCGCTGATGGACGCCGCCACGGCCGTGGAGACCAGTTCCGAGTGTCCGTATTGCCCTGACAAGCCTTGATCCCAGACTAGGGCGGTCAATGTCTTGAAGAGCAGTGTCTGGCCGCGACTCCTTCTGACGTTGGCCGCCCTCAAGGTCCTGGGGGCCGTAGCGGGGTTCGCCTCGGGCCAGACCCTCGCCCCGGAGGTGCTGCGGGACTCCGCGCTCTCGCCCGGGCTGCGCTGCTTCATCATGCTGGCCTTCGCGGCGGTGGGGGGGTTCCTCCTCACCTCCGGACGCGGCGACGACCGCGCCGTCGACCTCGGGGCCTTCTTCTTCATCCTGGCGACCCCTTTCTCCAACTGGCAACTGATGGCCATGGCGGGCTCCGCCCCGCCGGGCTGGGTCTGGCCCGCCCTCGGTCTCTACGTGCTCCAACCGGACGCCTTCCTGGCCTGGTACTTCTGGTCGTTCGCCCAGGAGTTTCCCAACAGCGTCTCGTCGTTTCGCGTGCAGCGGTTGCTGCTCTGGGGCCGGCGGGCGGCTCTGGCGGCCGGGGTCGCCGCCTTCACCTGGCAGATCGGCCGGTCGTTGGTGTGGCTCGGACGGCAGAACGCTTCGCCGATCCCGCCGCCGCCGAAGCCCAGCTACGAATATTACGGTCCTCTGCTGCTCCTGACCTGCCTGGCCTTCGCCGTGCTGGCGTGGCGCACCCGTGCGGCCTCCGGCGAGGAGGGCCGCCGCGCCCGCCTGTTCGTGGCCGCCCTGGTGGTGGGGCTGGCGCCGCTCTTCCTCCAGATCTTCGTCGAGCTCGCGGTCCCGCCGTACAAGGCGTTCTTGGACGTGGACGACCGCCGCTTCGTCTTCGCCGACGCGGTGCTCTTCCCCTGCCTGATCTCCGTCCTTTTCACCACGGCCTACGCCGTGGTCGTGGGGCATCTGCTGAATCTCCGCCTGATCGCCCGCAAGGCCCTGCAGTACGCCCTCGCCCGCTACTCCGCCATCGGCCTTGCCGTTGTACCGGTCGTGGCGCTCGGGGTCTATCTCTACCTGCACCGGACGCTGCAGATCTTCCAGATCTTCTCGGGACCCAACCTGCCGCTGCTCGCCTCCGCCGCCGCGGTGGGCATGGCGGCGCTGCGCTACCGCAAGACCCTGCTCGACTCCATCGACCGGCACTTCTTCCGCGAGCAGTACGACGCCCGCCAGACGCTGACCCTGCTGGTGGAGCGCATCCGCGCCACGCACGGCGTGCTCGACCTCGCCAACCTGCTGTGCCGGGAGGCCGACCTCGCCCTCCACCCCGAGAGCGTGTCGCTGATGGCGTTCGAGCCCCGCTCGGGCCTGCTGACGGACCCCAAGGTGCGGGGCCGCCGGCTGGACGCCTCCTCGCCGCTGGCCTCGCTCGTCGCCAGCGCCAGCGAGCCCCTGACGGTGGACCTCGAGGACTCCCGCTCGCCGCTCGCCAAGCTGCCGGAGAAGGACCGCTATTGGCTGGTGGACAGCGGCTTCCGCCTGGTGGCGCCCATCCTCGCGCGGGACGGCTCGCTGCTGGGCCTGATCGGCCTGGGGGAAAAGAAGAGCGGGCTCCCCTTCTTCAAGGAGGACCGCCAGCTTCTGCGGGCGATCGGCAGCAGCGCCGCCTGGGTGCTGGAGCTGGAGCAGAGCCGCTCGCTGGGCTCCTCGCACAAGAGCTGGCAGGAACCGGTGGACCGCGAGGCCGCCCTCCCCACCCCGGATCCCACGGCCGTCGCCGCCGAGCTCGCCAAGGAGTGCCCCAACTGCGGCCGGCTGTACGCCTCCTTCACGGTGTTCTGCACCCATTGCAGCCGGCGGCTGGAGCCCTCTCACGTGCCCTACGTGCTGCCCGGCAAGTTTCGCTTCGAGAAGCGGATCGGCATCGGCGGCATGGGTGTCGTCTACCGCGGCACCGACCTGGCGCTGGGCCGGCCGGTGGCGGCGAAAACCCTGCGCCGGGTTTCGCCCGAGGATGCCATGCGGCTGCGGCGGGAGGCGCGCACGGCGGCGGCCGTCTCCCACCCGCACCTCGCGCCGGTCTACGGCATGGAAACCTGGCAGGGCACGCCCATCCTGGTCATGGAGCTGCTGGAAGGGGGCACGCTCACCCAGCGCATCGAGGGCAAGCGGCTGGAGGCCCGCGAGACCGTCGAGCTGGGGATCGCCATGGCCGAGGCCCTGGAGCACCTCCACGCCTCGGACATCCTGCATCGCGACATCAAGCCGAGCAACATCGGCTACACCCGGGACGGCACCCCCAAGCTGATGGACTTCGGCATCGCCCGGGTCATGTTCGACCTGCGGCGCGACTCCGAGATCCCCTCGCCCGACGATCCGGAGGACGACTCCGCGCTGCCGCCGACCTCGCTCTGGCATCACACCCCCACCTCGGCGACGATGTCCAAGCAGCTCGTGGGCACTCTCTCCTACCTCTCTCCCGAGGCGCTGAACGGCCAGCCGGCGGACACGTCGTTCGATCTCTGGAGCCTCGCCATCGTCCTTTACGAGTGCCTGCTGGGGCGGAAGATCTTCAGCGGCGGCGACATCCACCAGCTCATGAACCGCATCCGCCACAGCCGCGTCCCCGAGTTCGCCCAGGTCCTGCCGGAGCACGACGCGCTGCTGGGCGACTTCTTCCGCTCGGCCCTTCACCGCACCATCAACCGCCGCCCGGCGAGCGCCCGCGACCTCAAGGAGCGCCTGGCCGCCGTGCGCCTGCGCCTCGCCGCCTGAAGCCCCGCGATCGCTCCGCGATCCCTCCTCCCCCGGGGCGGTGTGCGCTAACCAGAATCGCGCGCTTTCGTTTCCTTATTTCTGAAGCTTGACGAGACGAGAATTTCGGGCTTATGATCGTCTCTATCTCTGAAACATTGCCGTTTGTTGGATTCTGTTGCGATTGTCCGGCGCTCCGTTCGGTGACGGCGGTCCCAACCACCCGGGCGGTGATTTCGCCCAAGGAGAGAGAAAATGGCGTATACACAAGAGGGCATCATGGCCCAGATCCTGGTCGCGTTCGGCCAGGGTACGGGCACGATCCGCGTGTCGCAGGACGCAGCACTGGAGCTCCGGCGCTGGTATTTCGACGCGATCACCCAACAGATCATCGATCAGATCTGGGAAACCCAGGCGGTGCAGTTGCTGGAACGCGCCCGTGCCATCGGCAGCCTGGCGGCGTTGAAGGCGACGGGCACGGGGGCCACGACGATCAGTCCGCAGGACGTCTACGACTCGGCTGCGACGGTGCAGATCACCTCGATGACCGAGCTGTGCCCGCCCGCTCCGCCTCCTCTGTGACCTCGCGCATGGCGGAGGCTTGCTGAAACGGTCGGTCCTGTCGCGGCTCGTCCCGGCGCTGGCGGCTTTCAAGCTGGTGCTGGGACTGGCCGCGTTCTTCGTCACCTACAGGACCGAGGCCGGGCAGGATCTCCGCTTTCCCTACCTCCTCTACGGCCTGTTCCAGGTCGCTCTCGGCTCGACCGGAGCCCTGCTCTTCCTGGGCGGCCGGCAGGACCGGCGCGCCCTGGCTTTGGGCAGCTTCTTCCTGGTCACCGCCACCACGTGGTCCGGCCATCCCCTGGCCATGGCTCTGAAGAGTTACCCGGATTCCTACCTCCTCTCCCTGGCGGCGGCGCTCCAGCCCGCCTCCTTCATGGCCTGGTTCCTCTGGCGCTTCGTCCGCGACTTCCCCCAGCCGGCGGTGTCTCTGCCCGAACGCCGCCGTCTTCAAGCCGCGGTGCGCCTGAGCGCCGTAGCCGGCGTCCTGCTCTTCATCCTCAACCTGACGTGCTCCGCCGCCCGGTACCTGTCCCTGGACCTCGGCGGCGCTTGGGCGTGGCTGGGCTGGTTCACCCCCCAACGGGGCAAGGGGGCCTACTACTCCATCGTGTTGGGCCTGGCCGGAGTGGCTTTCGCCATGCTCCTCTGGCGGGCCCGCACCAGCCTCAGCCCCGAGCGGCGGCGCGCCCGCGTCTTCCTGCAGCTCATCGCCCTCACCCTCGGCCCCGCCGCCATCGAGGTGCTGCTGGAGCTGTTCGCCCCTGGCTACCACGCGTACCTCGTCGCCGATCAGCGGCGGCACCGGACCGTCGTCGTCGCCTCCCTGCTGCCGGTGCTGACGCTGCCGGTCTCGACGGCGTACGCGGTCTTCGTCCACCACGTGCTGGACGTCCGGCTCATCGCCCGGCGGGCCCTCCAATACCTTCTGGCCCGCTACTCGGTGCTCGCCGTGGTGACCGTACCGCTGGCGGCGCTGGCGGCCTACTTCTATTCCCAGCGCGACCAGCGGCTGAACGACCTGGTCTCCGGCCCTCGGGTTCTGATCCTCCTCTCGGTGGCAGCCGTGGGCATCGCCGGTCTGCGCTACCGGGGGCGCCTGCTCGACGCCATCGACCGGCGGTTCTTCCGCGAGCAGTACGACGCCCGCCAGATCCTCACCCTCCTGGTGGACCGCATCCGCTCGATCAAGGATTCCGCCAGCCTGGCCAACCTCATCTCGCGGGAGATCGACCTGGCGCTTCACCTGGAGGGAATCGCCCTGCTGGTGCTCGATCCCCGCTCCGGCATGCTCGCCGACCCGCGCAGCCGGGCGCGCAAGCTGGACGCCTCCAGCCAGCTCGCCCGGGCCGCGTCCAATGCCAGCGATCCGCTGGAGGTCGACCTCGAGAATCCTCTGTCTTCGCTGCTCAAGCTGCCGGAAAGGGACCGGCACTGGTTGGTGGACAGCGGTTTCCGGCTCCTCGTCCCCATCCTGGCGCGCGACGGCACGCTGCTCGGGCTGGTGGGGCTGGGGGAGAAGAAGAGCGGCCTGCCTTTCCTGCGCGAGGACCGGGAGCTCCTCCATGCCATCGCCAGCAGCGCCGCCTGGGTGCTGGAGCTGGAGCACGAGCAGCCTGTGCAGCCCTTCTGGCAGGTTCCCGAAGGCCCGGCACCGGAACCGGCTCCGGCCGTCACGGAGCTGGCCCGGGAGTGCGCCAACTGCGGCGCGCTGCACCCTTCCTACACCGTCTTCTGCAGCTCGTGCAGCCGGCGGCTGGAGCCTTCGCGGGTGCCTTACGTGCTGCCGGGCAAGTTCCGCTTCGAGCACCGCATCGGCGAGGGGGGGATGGGGGTGGTCTACCAGGGGTCCGACCTCGCGCTGGGCCGGCCCGTGGCCATCAAGACCCTGCGCCGGGTTTCGCCGGAAGACGCGATGCGGCTGCGCCGCGAAGCCCGCACGGCGGCGGCGGTCTCCCACCCCCACCTGGCGCCGGTCTTCGGCATGGAGACCTGGCAGGGGACGCCGATGCTGGTGATGGAGCTGCTGGAGGGCGGCACGCTCGCCCAGCGCGTCTTCCGCGAGGCACCCTCCGAGAGGGAGACGGTGGAGCTGGGAATCGCCATGGCCGGCGCGTTGGAACAGCTCCACGCGGCCGACATCCTCCATCGCGACATGAAACCGAGCAATATCGGCTATACCCGGGACGGCGTGCCGAAGCTGATGGACTTCGGCATCGCCCGGATGATCTTCGAGCTGCGCGACGAGGAGGCGCAGGAGGAAATGGACGAGGACGATCCGGGGCTCGTGGCGGTCTGGGAGGCCGGCGGCGATCCCCGGCTCGATCCCCGCCACCGCTTCGTGGGCACCCTCTCCTATCTGTCCCCGGAGGCGGTGCGCGGCGAGCCGGCGGACGCCGCTTTCGATCTCTGGGGCCTGTGCGTGGTCCTCTACGAGTGCCTGCTGGGGCGCAAGGTGTTCGGCGGCACCAACGCGCAGATCTTCGAGCGCATTCGCTCAGGGATGGTGCCGGACTTCGCCCAGGTCTGTCCCGGCCGCTCTCCGGCCCTGGGAGACTTCTTTCGCGACGCCCTGCACCGCGCGCCCTCCCGCCGGCCGGCCACGGCCCGGGACCTGCGGCGGCGGCTGGAAGCGGTGAGGGAGAGCCTCAATACGGCCCCCCCATCTCCAGGATCGTGGGCTTGAACTTGGTGGCGACGCCCATGCCGTCGCCCAGGGGAATGACGACGGACTGGAGCTGAGGGTGCATCATGAGGTAGCCGTTGAAGGCCCGCAGGGCGTCCGCGGACGGGTCGTCCTCCTCCGGCGGCACCGCGACGTGGCCGCTCCACAACAGGTTGTCGACCAGGATCACGCCGCCCACGCGCAACCGCGGCACGACCTGATCGAGGTAGCGGCGGTACTGCGCTTTGTCGGCATCGACGTAGACGAGGTCGAAAGTGCCGGGGAGGCGGTGAAGGCCCTCCAGGACGTCGCCCTCGAGCAGCTCCACCCGGTGCGCCAGCTCCGCCTTCTCCACGTACTGCCGCGCCATGGCGAGGCGGCCGGGATCGACGTCGAAGGAGACGACGCGGGCCTCCGGCGCTCCCCGGGCCAGGCAGATGGCGCCGTAGCCGATGGCGGCGCCGATCTCCAGGATCAGGCGCGCCCCGGTCGCCCGGGCCATGATGCCCAGGAAACGGCCGACCTCCGGATCGGAAATGGGCACGTCCTCCCGCGCGGCATACTCTTCGATCTCCCTCAGGACCGGGTCGCGCGGCGGCAAGAGGCGCTCGAGATAGCTCTCCTGCTCGGCATGGAGAATGGCGCCCTTGCCGTGCTTCATGGCGTCTTCATGGGCCTTTATGGGGTCAATTATTGCGGCGCCGACGGGGAGGAGGCCTGGTCGGCCGGCGCCGGGCTGGAGGGCTTGCGCGATCCGCCTGGGATCCAGGCGATGTTCTCCAGCGAGGCCGAGCGTTTCCGCCCGACGGTGGTCCGGGACTGAATGAAGTAATTGGCCGACAGTTGGACGCGGCATGGGGCGTCCGGCGGCGGCGAGTCCAGCGCCACCTCCACCTCGTGAATCCCCGGCCCGGAGAGATTCGTCTCGCCGCCGCCGCAGTTGCCCTGCACCAGGACCGAGGGAGCGCTGGCGCCGGGATCGAGGGCCAGCGAGTAGTCCGATTTACCCATCGGCGGAATCTGGACCACCAGCCAGACGACGCCCGGTCCCGTCTGGTCCGCCACGCGGATGTCGCCGCGATCGGCCATCCAGCGGCGCGCCACCACCTGGCGATCGCCCCCGGCCTCGACCGGCAGCCAGGTGGGGGAGAAGGTGAGCTTGGGGCTCGAATCCTGAGCCGGCACCTCGATCTGGAAGCCCTTGTACTCGTCCTTTCCCACCGGCTCACCGAGGCCGTCGAGGGCCCAACGCTTGCGCTCCCTGCCATAGAGGCCGAGCACCACCTGGTACTTGCCGGCCGGCAAGGGCGGCGCCAGGGCCGACTGGTAGACCTTGAAGTCGTCGGTCACCGGGGCGCCCTCCCGCCAGCGCTGCGGGAAGGGATGATCGAAGGTGCGGACCATTTTCTGCTGGCTGTCCAGGAGGTGGACGAAGACCGTGGGCGTCTCTCCCGCCAGCGGCGCAGAGGGCGTCCAGGTCAGGCGCACGGTCCGGGCCTGGCCGAACGGCAGGCGCACCAGGCCCGACTCGACCGCGACGTGCGCCACGGGGGTCTGCTTGCCGCCGCTGCAGCCGGCCGCCAGCGATACCGCGATCAACGATGCGACCAGCGATGGGACCAGCGATGGGACCAGAGAATTGGGAAGAAGGACTTTTTGGATGTTCATGAGTGACGGGGACGCTAGCTAGCAACGGGGGCCGCTGTCAAGCAGGGAGCTCAGGGGCGATAGGTGGCCGAGCAGTCCGGCCCTTCCCAGACGGTGACCTCGGCCAGCGGCGCGGCCGGCAGGCGTTCGGCCAGGGAGGTGAAGAACCAGGCGGCGATCCGCTCGGTCGTGGGGCTGATCCGGTCGAAGGGCGGCACGGCGTTGAGGTCGCGGTGGTCGACCCGGGCGACCAGCTCGCGCAACGCCGCAGCCACCTCGACGAAATCGTAGGCCATGCCCTCGGCGTCGAGCTCCCCGGCGCCCAGGGCGGCTTCGACCCGCCAGGAGTGGCCATGGACGGGCTCGGGGGAGCCCTTGTAGGAGGTCAGATGGTGGGCCGCCTCGAAGCGGGCGGTCACCCGCAGCAGGTAGGAGGGCACGTCAGATTCCTCGTTCTACTTTGCCGGAGTGCTGACGGGGACGTTGGGCCCTCATCACCCCGGCCCTCTTCTCCCAGCCTCCCCCCCGTCCACCGGGAGAAGAGGGAGTGGTTAGTCTGAAAAAAAGACCACCAGAAGAGCTCCGCTTTAGCCCCCTCTCTCCCGGCCGGTGGGGGGGAGGCTGGGAGAGAGGGGGTTGGGGGAGTGAGGGTCCGCCCCGAAGGGGCGCTGAATTCGGTTGAGCCAGGCAATCTGGCAAAGCAGAGCTCATCACTTGCCGTCCAGGAGCTGCTGCACGTGGGCCACCACCATTTCCAGGGCGACCTTGTTCTCCCCGCCCTCGGGAATGATGATGTCGGCCCAGCGCTTCGAGGGCTCGACGAATTCCAGGTGCATGGGGCGGACCGTCTCCAGATACTGGCGCAGGACGTCCTGCACGGACCTCCCGCGCTCCGTCATGTCGCGGCCCAGGCGGCGGATCAGCCGCAGGTCGGCGTCGGTGTCGACGTAGATCTTGAAGTCGAGGAGCTCGCGCAGGTTGAGCTCCACGAAGATCAGGATCCCCTCCAGGACGATCACCGGCTGGGGCATCACCCGCTTGGTGCGCGCCGTGCGCCGGTGGCGGACGAAGTCGTAGATCGGCACCTCCACCGGATGCCCCGCCTTGAGCGCCGCGAGGTGGGCCACCAGCAGATCGTTGTCGAGGGCCGCCGGGTGGTCGAAGTTGTGGTGCAGCAGCTCGGTCTCGCTGCGCCAGTCGACGTCGCAGTAGTAGCTGTCCTGCTCGATGAGGGTGATGCGGTCGGCGCCCACGGCCTCGACGATGGCCCGCGCCACCGTGGTCTTGCCCGATCCGGTCCCGCCTGCCACACCCAGGATGCAGGGCTTGAACCGCAAGTCCGTGAGCAGCGGCTGGAGCAGCGGTTCGGTGTCAATCATGGCGGGCATGGCGGGGGATTGTAGCTCTTTCCCGAGAGAGTCTTCCCACGCATCAGCGCTGGCAGCGCGGGCAGTAGTACGTGCTGCGGCCGGCCTGGACGATCCGCCGCACGGCGCCGCCGCAGGCGAGGCAGGGCTCCCCCTCCCGGTCGTAGGTTGCCAGCGACACCTGGAAGTAGCCGCTGCGCCCTTCGCCGTCGGCAAAGTCGTTGAGGGTGGTCCCGCCCTGCGTGATGGCCTGGCTCAGCACCGCGACCGTCGAGGCGGCGATGCGGTCCCACCGCGCCGCCGAGATCCGCGCCACCGAGCGCGCCGGGTGGACGCCCGCCCGGTACAGCGTCTCCGAGGCGTAGATGTTCCCCACGCCCACCACCACCCGGGCATCCATGAGGAAGGCCTTCACCGGCCCGTGTTTCCCCACCGCCGCCTGCGCCAGCACCGCGCCGGAGAACCCCTCCTCCAGCGGCTCCACGCCCAGATGGGAGAAATGGGGATCGGCTGCGATCTTCGCCGTCTCCAGGGCCAGCACGAGGCCGAAGCGGCGCGGGTCGCGAAACCGCAGCCGCCGGCCGGATCGGAGATGGAAGGCCACGTGCTCGTGGGGCTCCAGCGGCTCCCCGCCGCCGGCGAGCGTCAGCCGGCCGCTCATCCCCAGGTGCACGGCCACCGTCCGCTCATCCGTGAGATCGATCAGCAGGTACTTCGACCGCCGCCGCAGGGCCACCACGTCGCGCCCGGTGGCGCTGCGCCGCAGGCGGGCCGTCTCCACCGGCTCGCGCAACGCCGGATTGCGCACCTCCACGCGCACGATCCGGTCGCCCACCAAGTGGGGCTCCAGGCTCCGGCGCAGGACTTCGACCTCGGGCAGCTCGGGCATCGGCGGATTCTAGTTTGGATTGGGGGCGGAAGGGGCTTGACAATGAGGCGTAAGTTGGCGTAAAAAAGGCGCAACATGATCAACCAAGCGACCTTCCCTCTTCTCCTCGCCCTCTCGCCGGCCTTCCAGGCCGATCCCTCGGCAGCCCTGGAGCGGCGGCTCCGCCGGTCGATGTTCCGCCGCGAGCCCGTCATCGCAGGCACTTTGACCGATCCGTACGAGACGGGGAGCTCGGAGTCGCCCTTACGCCTGCTGCTGGCCACCGAGGGGCTGGAGGTCAGCATCACCACGGCGTCGCCGCGCATCCTGCGGGAGCTGGAGTTGCTGGTGGAGCTGGACCGGCGGCACTCCGTGGCCGTGCGGATCGTCGTCCCGGTGCTGCGGACCCCGGACGCCGCCGCCCGCCTGGAGGCGGCCCGCAGGATCGCCGCCGAGGGAATCACCACCCGGCTGGTGCTCGCGCCGGCTCCCGGAGCGCGGGCGGCGGACGTTCGCACCCTCCTGTCGGAAGCGCGGGAGGACGGCATCTTCGACGTGGAGATCGACCTCCAGCGCGAGCCCGCGGCGGAACGGATGCGTCTCCGGACGGCGTTCGCGAGCCTGCGGCTGGAGCACGGCTTCCCCCGCGACGTCCCCGGGCGGGGATGAGCGCCCATTCGGAACAATCCGGAACAATCCGGAACAGACCCGGAACAGACCCGGAGCAGACCTTCACTCCTCTCAACCCCCTCTCTCCCGGCCTCCGACCGGCCGGGAGAGAGGGGCTCTTTTTCGTTCTCGTTCCGAAGGGTCAGCGCCGGCCGCTCTGGCTCAGCCGGCCCACCAGGCGGGCGAGCGCCACGTCGGCCTCGCCGCTTTCGCCCTTGATCTGCAGCTCCGTCTCCAGGAGGTCGGAGAGGAGCTTCGCCAGAAAGGGCTCGGGGAGGCGGCTCGCTGCCAGGTAGGCCCGGTGGAGGCGGTAGGGGTGGAGGCCGGCCAGCGGATTCTTGCCGCCGGTGGGGATCTCGCCCTGGAGGGCCGGCGCGTGCTGGCTCTTGAAGCGGGCGTAGCTCGCCTCGGCGGCGGGCACGCGGGCCACGCGCATCATGCCGCGGATGGCCACGAGCTGGCGGCAGAAGGAGGAGAGGAGGGAGAAGAAGGTCAGCCGGGCGGCCAGCGGGTCCTCGGCCGAGCCGATGAGGCGGCGGAGCCGGTCCAGGGCCTCGCCGCCCCGGCCGGCGGCGATGGCGTCCATGAGCTGCCAGACGTCCTCCTCGCCCCGGTCCTCCACGGTCTGCTCCACGAGCTTGCGGTCGATCCGCCCACTGTCTTCGGTCAGATTGGCGAGCTTGCGGTACTCCCCGGCGAAGCGCCCGGAGGAGTCGGCATCCACGCCGCCGGTGGACCGGCCGCGGGCGTCGTTCTCCTGGCGCAGGGTGCGGCGGGCGAGCTCCGTCAAGGCGTCGGGGGTGATCGCCACACCCGTCTGGCGCTCCAGCTCGACGGCGAGCGGCTCCAGCCCCTGCCAGCTCCCGCGTTCGGACTCGACGCGGCCCAGGCTGAGCACGGCTCCCTTCTCCTGGATGAGCTGGACGACGGGGTGGTCCGCGGCCACGGCGCTCTCCGCCAGCACCAGCGCGTGCCCGGGGGGAAGCCCACCGCGGACGGCCGCGGCCAGCTCCGTGAGGTCGCCCTCTCCCATGCCCTGGAGACTCTCGCGGCGGGCCGCCTCCAGCAGCCCGGCGAGGGCGCCTCGCAGCTCCTCCACCTGCTTTTTCCCCCGGGCCCGGCCGCCGCGCGCCTTCCCTCCTTCGAGCACCCAGGCCGGCAGCTCGCCCAGGGTCTTCTCGGCAGCGCCGGCGTACGCGTCGACGTCGAAGAGGTGCAGGGCCTGGAGAAGGCGCGACGCCCCCTGGCGCTCGCGGCCGGAGAGGGGGCGCATTCCGCCGTCGGGCAGCGGCACCACCTCGGCTGCGTCGTCGACGAGGTCGGCGGCGGCGGCGCGGTCCGCGAATACCGCGGAGTCGACGGCCACCGACACCTTGCCCGGCGAGAACAGGGAGAAGGTGCGGAGGTCCTGGAGGAGGCCGGCGAGGGAGGCGGGGCGGCGGTGCACCTCCACCGCCTCCGGCGGCAGGCCGGCGCCCTGGGCCAGTGTCCGGGCGACGCGTTGGGCGGCGGGATCGGCCAAAACGGCGTCACCCTGCACCAGGCAGATCTGGGGCAGCGGTCCCCGGCTCAGCCGGGAGAGGAAGGACTCGACAGGTTCGGCCATCCGAAAACACGAAGGCGAGGAGGCCTCGGCGGCGCTCCTCGCCTTGCCGTCCAGGGGGTTCGGGCTATGAGGCCTCGACCTCCAGGAGCCCCTTTTCCGCCAGCTCCTGACAGTCGATGCAGAAGCGCGCCCAAGGCACCGCCTCGAGGCGCAGAATGTTGATGGTCTGGCCACAGTTCGAGCAGCGCCCGTAGGTTCCCTCGTCCATCCGGAGGAGAGCGTTCTCGATCTGGAGGAGCGTCGTACGCTCGGTGTCGGACAGGGAAAACATGAGCTCCCGGTTGTAGGCGTTGTTGGCGCGGTCGACGATGTCTTCCGTCCCGTCGTCCGCGGACTCCTGACCTGCCCGCAGATCCTGCTTGTACATGTCGAGGATCTCGTCTCGCTGATTCTGCAACCTCTTGCGCAGGTCCTGGTACTGGTCCTGCGGCACCTCCACGGTCGCCTTGGCCTTCTCGGTTCTGGCCACGCTGCGTCTCCTTTCAACGGGGGCGCTCAAAAAAGCTCCCAATGATACTCCCTAAAGGCGCTCGGTCCACCCGGCCTATCTATAAGGGCTCGCGATGATAGCTCATTCCCGCCTCGATCGAGAGGGCGCGGTAGAGCTGCTCGTAGAGCACGACCCGTGCCAGTTCGTGGGAGAGCGTCATGGGGCCCAGCGAGAGCACCGCCCGGGAGCCGTCGATCACGGCGCGGTCGAGACCCAGGTCGGAGCCGATGAGGAAGACGATCGGGTGGGGCCACTCCTCGCGGAGGCGGGCCAGGCGCTCGGCGAGAGCCTCCGAGGAGAGGCTTTCGCCCCGGCTGTCGAGAGCGAAGGTCCAGGCGGACGCCGGCACGGCGGCGAGCAGGGCAGCCCCCTCGGCACGCAGCCGCTGGGGATCATCCGCGGCCACCCGGGCGCGGACCGGCACGTCCCTCACCGGCGTCGAGCGGGCGAGGCGGGCAATGCGCTGCCGGTAGGAGTCGCAGAGCTCTTCCCAATGGGATCGCTGGTGACGTCCGGCCCAGAGGACGGCGAGCTCGCGGCCCACCTTCTTGTACCCTTCAGCCGACCGCAGTCTCGTCGAGGTCCGGATGCGAGCCGCCGACCAGGTAGGACTCCCACTCTTCGAAGAAGGCCAGGGAGCGGAGGTCCCGCATGCGGTCGAGGAAGACGATGCCGTTGAGGTGGTCGAACTCGTGCTGGACGATGCGGGCCTCGAAACCGGTGACGACGTAGTCGAGGGCGTTGCCCTCGCGGTCGAGCCCCTGCACCCGCACCTTCGGATGCCGCGGCACCAGCCCGCGCAGATCGGGGATGGAGAGGCACCCTTCCCAATCGTAGGCGAGCTCCCGGGCCTGCGGCGTGATCATGGGGTTGACCACCACGTGCAGCGGGATTTCGGGCGGGCCGGCGGCCTGGTAGATGAAGACCTGCGCCTCCTCGCCTACCTGCGGCGCCGCGAGCCCCACGCCGTGAGATTCGTGCATGGTCTCGATCATATCGTCGATGAGCGCCTGGAAATCCGGATCGCCGATCCGCTCCGGCGGCACCGGGAGGGCCGGAGTGCGGAGGGCGGGGTGGCCGAGACGGACAATGGTTCTCAGGGGCATGATGGTTACCGTCTTCGTCGAGGATTATAGCCCGGAGGCCGGAATCACCGGTCAATGGTATCCTGCGTGCCCATGGGTAGAGGCGCGGGAGGGTCTAGAATGCCGGCCGAACGATTCGCCGGACTTCGGGAGGCACAGCCATGAAGAAGTGGGTCGCGGTCGGCATTTTCCTCTTGATCGTCACCGTCGGCGCCGTCGCCCTGGCTCAGAAGGAGCACCAGATGACCGCGCAGATGGGGCACAGCCAGAAGGGCAACGTCTTCTACTACCCCGAGCCGGACGAGGGCGTCGCCGCCCTGCCCGCCCGCAAGGCCGCCCAGCTCGCGGCGGCCAGCCAGATCGGCGTCCTCCACAACTTCAAATTCACCGACCGGCAGCCCGAGAGCGGCATCACCTTCCGCAACCAGGAAACCGACGACAGCGGGCGCGAGTACAAGATGGTCCACTACGACCACGGCAACGGCGTCGCGGTGGCGGACGTGGACGGCGACGGCCTGCCGGACGTCTACTTCGTCACCCAGCTCGGGGAGAACCAGCTCTGGAAGAACCTCGGCCACGGCAAGTTCCGCGACATCACGGCCGAGGCCGGCGTGGGCCTCAAGGACCAGATCAGCGCCACCGCCTCCTTCGCCGACGTCGACAACGACGGTGCGCCGGACCTCTTCGTCACCACCGTGCGCAAGGGCAACCACCTCTTCCTCAACGACGGCAAGGGGCATTTCCGCGACGTCACCCAGGAGGCGGGCGTCGGCTACGTCGGCCACTCCTCGGGGGCAGTCTTCTTCGACTACGACCGCGACGGCCTGCTCGACCTCTTCCTCTGCAACGTCGGCAAATACACCACCGAGGCCCTCGGCCGGGGCGGCTACTACATCGGCATGGAGGACGCCTTCTCCGGCCACCTGCACCCCGACCGGACGGAGTACAGCATCCTCTACCACAACCTCGGCAACCACCGGTTCAAGGACGTCTCCAAGGAGATGAACCTGGTGGACGGGAGCTGGAGCGGCGACGCCACCGCCGCCGACTTCAACGGCGACGGCTACCCCGACCTCTACGTCCTCAACATGCAGGGGGACAACCATTACTACGAGAACCAGGGGGGCAAGTCCTTCGTGGACAAGACGGCCGAGCACTTCCCCAAGACTCCCTGGGGGGCCATGGGCGTCAAGGTCTTCGACTACGACAACGACGGCCGGCCGGACATGGTCATCACCGACATGCACTCCGACATGAGCCACCTGATCGGCGTCGCCGACGAGAAGAAGAAGTCCGACATGCAGTGGACGGACGCCTTCCTCCAGGGCGGCGCCAACAACATCTTCGGCAACGCCCTCTACCACAACCTCGGGGGCGGCAAGTTCGAGGAGGTCTCGGACGCCATGAACGTGGAGGACTACTGGCCCTGGGGCGTGAGCGCCGGAGACCTCAACGCCGACGGCTACCAGGACCTCTTCATCACCGCCAGCATGAACTTCCCCTTCCGTTACGGCATCAACTCCCTGCTGCTCAACGACCAGGGGAAGATCTTCCGCGACAGCGAGTTCATCCTCGGCGTCGAGCCACGGCGGGGGGGAAAGACCCACTTCCACATGACGGACTTCGATTGTGACGGTCCCGACAAGGGGAAGACGCCCTGCGAGGGGCACACGGGCAAGGTCGAGATCATGAGCACCCTGGGCTCGCGCTCCTCCGTCATCTTCGACCTCGACGGCGACGGCGACCTCGACATCGTCACCAGCGACTTCAACTCCGTGCCGCAGGTGCTGATCAGCAACCTGTCCCAGAAGAACCCCCACCTCCGGTATCTCAAGATCAAGCTACGGGGAACCAAGTCGAACCGCGACGGCATTGGAGCCCAAGTGCGGGTGACGGCCGGCGGCAAGGCCTACACGCAGTGGAACGACGGCAAGTCCGGCTACCTCTCCCAGAGCCTGATCCCCCTCTACTTCGGCCTCGGCAAAGCCCAGAAGGTCGACACCGTCGAAGTCCTCTGGCCCTCCGGCGCCACGCAGTCCGTGCACAGCCCGAAGATGAACGGGCAGATCGAGATCGTGGAAGCGGCGGAGAAGGTGGCGGGGAAGACGGCGAAGCCTTGAGGAGGGTGTCTCAAAAGGAGCGACAGCGCCGCCTGCGCCGCCAGGGATTGAAATCCCTGGCTACCGACGCTTGTCCCCTCCGGGACTGCATTTCGTTCTCCCGTGTCCTAGGGACTACCGAGGGTAGCCAGGCGATTTCAATCCCTGGCAGCGCAGGTGATGCTGTCGACTATTATGCAGCTCCTACATAATGTTTCTGCTACATAGCTCCCATGGAGCTCCCGTTTCTCGATCGCGACGAAGAGACCGCGCGCTTGGCGCGACTGCTGGAGAGCCCGGAGGGCGCTCTCGCCGTGCTGTACGGCCGTCGCCGCTGTGGCAAATCGCGGCTCCTGCGGGAGGTTCTGCCGCAGGAGCGGTCCATCTACTATGTTGGCGACGAGCGGGAGGCCGCCCTGCAGCGGGCGAGCCTCTCCTCGGAGATCGCCCGACTCCTTCCCGGGTTCGACCGGGTGACCTATCCGGATTGGGACCCCCTCTGCGCCTTGGCCGCCGCGCAGCTTCCTTTCGTCGAGGGGCGAGAGGTCTTCCTGGCGCTGTGGCTCAAAGAGCCGGTCCAGGGATCTCTCAGCCCGCAGGTGATCGACCCGCAGCAGGTGCTCGCCGGATTGCGTTGACGCGGATCCGTTGCGGCAAATCCGCTGGAGAGGCCCAAAATATCCATCGGATGGCTCATCGATGCTTATGTTGCGGCATCGATCGATATGATGCGGCATCTATCCTTATGTTGCGCCATATAAGGATAGGCTGCGGCATCTCTGCTTAGGGTGCGGCATATAGGGAAAAGATGCGGCATCGATCCATCGATGACGCAGCTTATCCTTATATGGCGCAACGTGGGTCTAGATGGCGCATCTTGAGCGCGAATGGCGCAAAATAAGGATAGGTTGCGTCATCGATGCTTATGTTGCGGCATCTCCGGCCAGGTTGCGGCACCTTCTCGGCGAGGAACGACTCCGTCTCTATTCCAAACGTAGAGTCCTCTTACATGGGCCGGGACCGCTCTCAACGTGTCCCAGAGGCGGACGACGAAGAGCCGGCGCACTCGGGGCAGTACAACTGCAGGCACTCATCCGGGTCCATGGGGATCTGGTTGCAGCTCTCCACGCACTCCTCGCAGGAACCTGCGGCGATGGGGGAAACGGCGGGATGGAGCAGGCTCGCGGCCACCAGACCAATGCCTGCGGCGAGAGAAAACACGCGTCGTCTCATGGGTCTCTCCTTGCTCCTGCTTCGGGCAGGTTTGAGGGATCCTACCAGGGCTCCGCGGGCCGCGAGTCTCAGGCGCCCGGCATTTCAATCCCGGGCGGCGGGTTTGCTTCGCGCCTCGGCTTCCGCCAGCCAGCCGCGGCGGAGCTTCTCCGCCGGAACGCTCGAGAGGTAGGGCTTGAGATCGAGCACCGGCGTGCCGTCCAGCATGTCGACGCCGCGGACGTGGAGGGTCCGGCCTTCGCGCCGCAGGAGCTCGACGACGGTGAGCGCCAAGGGGTTCGGCCGGCGCGGCGAGCGGGTGGCGAAGACGCCGTGCGGCCGGTCGTCCGCCGGCGGCGTGCCCACCCAGGTCTGCGGCAGCTCGCCGGCACGATCGAAGACCCAGAGCACGTAGAGGTGCGAAAACCCCTCGACGTCCAGGAGGCCGGCCTCGTACTCCGGAAGGATCTCGATCGTGCCTTCCGCGCGGTGTTCCACTCCCAGTCCCTTGGGAATCTCCTGCGTCGAGGTGTAGGGAGACCGCACGACACCGATCGGGCGAAAGGTGAAGGTAGTGGCCGGCGGTTCCATGGCGGAGGGAGCTTATCTCAGTGGCACGATGCCTTGACGCAACTGACAAGACAACAGTATCGTTGTGTCGATGATCCCGTCCTTCAGATCCCGCTCCAACTTCTTCATCGACTCATCGTCGAACGCCTCGTAGTACCCACGAACCCGGCCCTGCCCGTCCACCAGCGCAAAGCGCGTGCTGTGAAGGATGGGCTCACGACTCTCCCTTTTCTTCCGAGATTCGCCACGCAAGGTATTCGCAGTCCATGTGGTCGTTGGGGCGGATCGTCTGTTTCGTGCGGATCAACGTCTCTTTGCTTGCCACGAGAATCTGTTCTCCCCCAATGTTTCGGTGCTCGGCCCGATAGGCGGCCTCGTCATATGAGACCCCGCAAGCTCCAGCCATCAGGTCAATCACGACCTCGTCCGCGACTCGTACGACTCGATATTTTTCAACGTCGCCCAACTCGAGCTCTTCCGCAGCATTGTCAGGCAAGAATTTCAGAGCCAATTTGATGCGCGCAACGTTCTCGGGTGAAGGATCGATCAGAAAGTCGATGTCCTTTGTGGTTCTGCCGCTGCCGTGGATGATGACAGCGAAGCCGCCGATCAGGACGTACCGGGCTTGCGCTTCGTTGAGGGCTCGGCCGATCCGGGCGACGTCTTCCAGGTTTGGCGGGCGTGAGTACGTGCCATCATCTGGATCATCCACCTGTCGGCCTCCTCGAAGGTCTCAAAGCGATAGAGCCCGCCCGGCACGAGCTTGTTCGTTCCCCGCAAGGCCCAAGCCGTGCGCAAGAGTTGGTCGGCATCCTCTAGGGTGGTACGCGTTGTCTTGCGGTGCCCGACAATCTTGCCGATGGGCTGCTCTTGGTTGAGACTCTCAGGTCCGTTCCGGCGCATGGGCCTAGTCTATCATCCAGTGTCCGATACGATCCTAGTTTCCCAAAGCCTTCAGATCCCGCTCCAACTTCTTCATCGACTCCTCGTCGAACGCCTCGTAGTACCCGCGGACCCCTCCTTGCCCATCCACCAGCGCGAAGCGCGTGCTGTGGAGGATGGGCTCGGCCGTGGCTGTCGGGACCGCGGTCGCTCCCGGGGGCGGCGTGGTGTCGATCGCCAGCTTGAAGCCTTCCTTGGAGAGACGGTAAATCTGCTCGCCGTCGCCGGTCAGGAAGAGCCAGCGGTCGGGGGCCTTGAAGGATTTTGCGTAGGCTTCGAGCACGGCGGGGGTGTCGTTCTTCGGGTCCACGGAGAAGGAGACGAGATGCACCTTGAGGTCTCGGGGGAGACCGCGATTGAAGCGGGCCAGCCGCGCCGTCATCATCGGACAGGAAGCGGGGCAGCGGGTGAAGACGAAGTCGGCGACCCAGGGCGCGCCTTTGAGATCCTTCAGGGTCACCGTACGGCCGTCGCGGTTGGTGAGGCTGAAGTCCGGCGCGTTCCACAATATCTGCGGCAGTAGCGGCGGCTCCGGACGGCGGAAGCGCTCGATTGCTGTAGCGGCGACCACAAGAACCAGGGCGACGACCAGGAAACCCCAGAGCAGGCCGCGGCGCACCGGCAGGGCCATTTAATCCACCCTTCCGCCGCGGGTGGCGAGGAGGCACGCAGCCACACAGACGAGGCCGAGGGCCGCCGTGATCGCCAGCGAAGTCCCGATCCCAGGCAGGCTGCTTCCCGCGGTGGCCGCCGGGCCGTAGAGCACCTCGCGCAGCACGGAGACGCCGTAGGTCAGCGGGTTGGCGCGCATCAGCAGGGAGAGCCAGACCGGCGCGCCGTTCAGGGGGAAGAAGGCGCCGGAGAGGACCCACATGGGCAGGAGCACCACGTTCATGATGGCGTGGAAGCCCTGGACCGAGTCGAGCTTCCAGGCGAAGAAGAAGCCCAGGGCCGTGAGCGTGACCGCGAGGAGCGCCAGCACTCCCGCCGCCGCCAGCGTCGACGCCACGGTGAGATGGCCCCCCGAGAAGGGCGCCAGGACGAGGAAGACGACGCCCTGCAGCCATGCCAGGGTGGCCCCGCCCAGCACTTTGCCCATCACCAGCGCCGTGCGCGAGACGGGCGCCACCAGCACGCCTTGGAGGAAACCCTCGTGGCGGTCTTCGATCACCGAGATGTTGGAGAAGATGGCGGCGAAGAGCAGCACCAGCACGATGGTGCCGGGAAAGAAGAAGCCGAAGTAGTCGGTCCCCGCCGCGCCGCCGGGCAGCCGGAAGGAGCCGGAGAGGCCGCTGCCCATCAGCAGCCAGAGGAGCAGCGGCGTGGCCACGGCGCCGGCGATGCGGCTGGGCTGGCAGAAAAACCGCGTCAGCTCGCGGCGCCAGAGGGTGAAGACGGGGAGGATCATCCGGCTTCCTCCTCCTGGGCTTCGAAGATGCGGCCCGTGCGGTGGAGGAAGACGTCCTCCAGGGTCGGCCGGGCCACGGTGACGGCGTCGATCCGTCCCGGGAACGCCTCGGCGAGGCGAGCGACCAGCTCGTGCGCCCGCTCCCGTTCGATCCGCACCGCGCCGTCCCGCACTTCGGGCGCGGGGCCGGGGAAGCGCGCCGCGAGGTCCCGGGCGAGCGCTTCGGGGTCCGGCCCGGTGAGGGTCACCACGTCGCCGCCGATCTCCTCCTTGAGATCGCTCGGCGCGCCCTCGGCCACGATCGTCCCGCGGTCGAGGAGGACGAGGCGGTCGCAGCGGTCCCCCTCCTCCATGAAGTGGGTGGTGAGGAGCACGGTCACTCCCGCAGCGCGCAGGGATTCGAGCGTCGTCCGCAGGTCACGCCGGGCGCCGGGGTCGAGACCCGTGCTGGGCTCATCCAAAAGCAGCAGGCGGGGCTCGTGGAGGAGGGCCTTGGCGATCTCTACCCGTCGGCGCAGGCCGCCGGAGAGCTCCTTCGTCCGCTGATCCCGACGCTCGCCGAGGCCGAAACGCTCGAGGCCGGCGGCGATGCGGGCGTCCAGGTCCCGGCCGGAGAGGTTGTAGAGATGGCCCTGGTGGACGAGGTTCTCGCGCACCGTGAGCTGCACGTCCAGGCTCGGGCTCTGGAAGACGACGCCGAGCCGCCGGCGTACCTCCCGCGCCTGGGTCGCGAGGTCCGCGCCGAACACTCGCACGGTGCCGGACTCCGGCCGGGCCAGGGTGGCGAGGATGCGGAACAGGGTCGTCTTGCCGCCGCCGTTGGGACCGAGGAAGCCGAAGATGCTCCCCGCCGGCACGTCGAAGTCCAGCCCGGCGAGCGCCGGCCGGGCCGGAGCGTTCCGCCGGGCAGGATAGGAATACCGGACGCCCCGGGCCTCGACGGCTGGAGCCTCGACTCGGGAGGGTGCCATGGGTCCGGTCAGGAGACGACCCGGTCCAGCAGCATGATCAGCAGCAGGGCCGGGAAGTACAGGAGCGACGCGAACATGAGCCGGCGGGCCACCGGGTTGGTGCGGGCCTGGGCGAAGGCGAAGGCGAACCCGAGGTAGGTGATGCCGAAGGCGAAAGCGCCGAGGAAGTAGACGGTGCCCATCAATCCCAGCAGTGAGGGCAGCAGGGAGACGGGGACGAGCGCCGCGCCGTAGAGGACGGCTTGGCGGCCCGCCTTGACTCCCTCGGGATCGGTCACCGTCAGCATCGGGAAGCCGCCGCGGGCGTAGTCCTCACGGCACAGCCAGGCGATGGCCAGGAAGTGTGGGAGCTGCCAGAAGAAGAGGATGCCGAAGAGCACCCAGGCGGCGGGATCGAGCTCGTTGCGCACGGCGCACCATCCCATCATGGGGGGGATGGCCCCGGGCACGGCGCCGATCACCGTGGCGAGCGAGCTGACCCGCTTGAGCGGCGTGTAGACGAAAACGTAGCCGGCAAGGGCCACGGCGCCCAGCAGCGCGGTGAGCAGGTTGACGGCCAGGGCGAGGTCGGCGAGGCCGAGCACCGCCAGCACGACGCCGAAGAACAGTGCGGAGTCGGGGTCCATCCGTCCCGCGGGCAGCGGCCGGGCGGCGGTGCGCCGCATGAGGGCGTCCGTCTCGCGCTCGAGCACCTGATTGAGCACCGAGGCGCCGGCCGAGACGAGCCAGGTGCCGAGCAGCGTGTGGACGAGGAGCACGAAGGCGAACGACCGCCCCTCGGCCAGCAGGAAGCCGAGGCCGGCCGTGAGCACCACCATCACGGTGATGCCCGGCTTGGTCATCTCCCAGAAGTCCGCCAGGCGGGCGGAGATGGGCAGAGACGGCTCCTCGACCTTGTCTGGGTTTGTGAGTGCGTCCATGAGAGCTCGCGGCGAGCCCGCCGCAGGGGGGTATGCGCCGCGGGAAGTCTAGCGCGAACGGGCCGGGGATTGCACGCAGAGTATCCGGCCTTCAGGCGATGATCTTGTCGTACTCGGCATGCGTTCCGATCCAGATCCAGTTGATACCACCTTCGGCGTCCACTCCGAGCGCCCGATAGTGCTCTCCGACTCGTACTGCCCAAAGCTCGCCGATTCTCTTCAAATGAAGAGAGGGGTGGCGGGGATTGACCTTCAGCAACGCGTAGTTCTTATCCGCGAGTCCCCGGACCTCCTCTGGAAGTGCCCGGTAGAGGGACCAGAATCGTCGGGACGCGTAGTGCTTCAAATCTCTCGCGCCCGGCCCGCCGCGAAGTCCTCACGCGCCTCGGCGATGAGGCGGTCCAGCTTTCCCGCCTTGAGATCCTCTGCGATCTGCTGGTCCCAGAGCTGGGCATCCAGCTCAAGAAACCACGCCCTGAACTTCGCCAGATCAGCCGGCGACAGACTCTGGACTCTTTGCTCCAGTTGCTCAA
Organism: Thermoanaerobaculia bacterium; assembly: GCA_049284515.1. GTDB lineage: Bacteria > Acidobacteriota > Thermoanaerobaculia > Multivoradales > UBA5704 > DATARR01. The sequence continues at coordinate 8,223 of JBAPYB010000305.1, read as the reverse complement.
GCTCGCTCATCGATTCGACTCCTGGGTGAGACAGCTCTGGCATTGTGAAGCTAGGTTATCACCTCCACCACCCCTCGCCCCCCGTCCAGCCTCAGCGGGATATACTGCGGCCCCTCCATGCCCGCCCCCCGATCGCCGGCCGCAGCGCTCTCCTCCCTGGCGTGGGCCAACGTGGTCTTCCACCTCGTGGGAATCGGCTTCGCCTGGATCGGGATGCGCCCAGGAAGCGTCGCCGTTCCCGCGGCCGAGCGTCTGGCCTATGTGGCCGGCCGGCCCGCCGGCTGGGTTTGGGGCTGGGGGGTGTGGATGGTCTGCTCGCTCCTCCTCGTCGCCTTCATGGCTGTGTTGCGGCGCCGCCTCCCGGCGAGCTCGGCAGCCGACCTGGCCCTGATCCTGGCGGCCTCCGGCATGGCGGTCGACCTCTTCTGCGACGGCATCCAGATCCAGGCCCTCCCCCTGGCGGCGGCCGGAGGGAACCGCACCCTCTTCTTCGCCCTCGAACGCCTCGCCTTCACGGGCGGCGCCGCGATCGCCAACGGGCTCTATACGGCCAGCGTCATGCTCATGACCCTCTGTCTGCGAACCTCCCGCCGGTCGACCCGTGTCCTGGGCTGGGCGACCGGAATCTCGGGCGCGGCCATGGTCGTCTCGGGATTCCTCCTCTCGCCCGCGCTCCTTCTGGCCTCGACCGGACCCACCATCGGTTTCTATAGCCTGTGGACCCTCCGTGTGGCGCGGGACCTCCGGCAGGATAGGCCGTGATCGCCGTCTTCGGCGGCTACGGCACCTTCGGGGCGCACGCCTCGCGGGCCCTGGCCGCCGCGGGCATCCCCTTGCGCATTGCGGGACGGGATGGAGAACGGGCCCGGGCCTTCGCCGCCGGCCTTGGAGCCGGGCACGAGGGGATCGCCGCCGACGCCGGCGATCCCGCCTCCTCGGCCCGCGTCCTGGCTGGAATCCAGGTGGCCGTGAGCTGCGCCGGCCCCTTTTCCGGATTGGGCACCGCCCTGCCCGAAGCCTGCCTCGCCGCGGGGGCTCACTACGTAGACATCTCGGATGACCGGGCCTGGCACGCCCGCCTGCGCTCCTGGGACGACCGCTTTCGCGAACGGGGCCTGACAGCCGCCGTGGGCTGCTCCTCCCTGCCGGGGATCTCCGGAGCCCTGGCCGTCCTCGCCGCCGAACGGCTGCCGGCGGTGGATCGGGCCCGGGTCACCCTCTTCATCGGCAACCGCAATCCCAAGGGCGAGGCCGCCGTCCGGTCCGCGGCAACGCAGCTTGGAAAGGTTTTCCCGGCGCCGCAGGGATTCCTCCGTGGCCTCGCCGGACGCGAGCGCGTCGATCTCCCGCCGCCCTTCGGCCCCCGGATCGTTCACGATTGGGAGAGCCCGGAGCTCGACCTCTTTCCTCGCCTCCTGGGCGCCCGGGACGTGCGCGTGAAAGTGGGCTTCGAATCCCCCCTCGCCAACACCGCCGCCGCAACCCTCGCCCACCTCGGCCCCCGGCTGGGCGGAGCCCTCCTCCAAGCCTTCACCCCCGTCGCCCGTCTCCTCTCCCGCTCCGGCCACTCCGGAGGCTTCGTGAAGGTGGAGCTTTGGGCTCCCGACGGCACGACCGCTTCGCTTGCCCTCGGTGGTGCCAGCGACGGCCAGCGCATGGCCGCCCTCCCCGCCGCCTTCGTGGCCCAGGGATTGGTTGACGGGACCGTCACCGCGCGCGGCGTCGTCACCGCCTGGGAGGCTCTGGGAGCGAGTGCGCTGATTGAACGGCTGGGGGCGGCGGGGTACGGACTGATCTGAAAAGGACTTTCGGTGGCGTGGTATACTCCTCGCTACCAATCGCGGTTGCGGAGCCTGGTCTTGCGGCCTCCCTTCTCTGGAAGGTCCTTTGAAACCTCAGTGTGCCTGCCGGGAGCTCTGAGGCCAGGGGGGGGCCGCAGTCAATCAGATTCTGATGAATTCTGGGAAGGTGAAAGGAGAGTCATGAAAATTCAGGAATTTGCGGAGCAGTTGGAACAGCGGAGTGATTCGGCGCCGTTCTTGGAGGGGCTCCAGACATTGCGCACCTGGGGCCCGGAAGAGCTCCGGTCGCTTTCTCTCGGGGAGCGCGGATGGGTTGAATGGCCACCGCATGAAGATTCCGAGCTCCGGAACATCGGTTTAACCTCCTAAGACGACGCGGCGGGGAGCCATGGTGGGATCGGCACTCCCCGGAAACCGCGGATGACTCCGCACTTTCTGCGCCTGCAACAGATGCCGGCGCTCGTGGGTCTCGAGGACCAGGAAGCCGGTGCCGACGCTGAAGCGGACGAGAGGGAGAAAGGGATTCTTGAAGCGTGCGGCGTTGAGGTCCAAGGGTGCAGCCTCGCGCAGGAGAGCGGCGAGATCGGCCTGCGCCCTCCCCCACTCCTCGCTCACCTCGGCCCGGGTCTTCCGCAGGGCGGGGACGATCTTCCCCGGCGCCGGCATCCGGAATTTCGGCGGGGGCTCCAGGGAGCGGATGAACCAGCGCTCCAGCACGGGGGGATGGATGGGACCCCGGCGGTTCACTCCGCGGCTGCGGGCGTCCTCCACGGCCAGGCGCATGGGGCCGAGATAGACGCGGGCTCCCACGTTGAGGTGGTCGAGGCATTGGGCCACGCTCCAGGAGCGCTCGTCCGGCCGCCAGTTGAAGCGCTCCTCGTCGAGCTCCGCCAGCAGGGCCCGGGCCTCCTGATCGCTCGCCTCGAGCCCGCGCTGGATCGCCGCCAAATCCTCCGGCAGTCCGTTTGCCATGGCTCACCACCCCATCGTATCGATCGAGTAGGGAAGCATCTTCCGCCACCAGGGCCAGTCGTGATCGACATCGTGGCCCCAGAGGTCCAACAGGTGCGGAATTTCCTTGCGGTCGAGGATCTCGGCAAGCCGGCGTGAGACGCCGGGGGCCTCGTAGGCCCCCTGGCCGGTGAGGATGTGGATCTGGGCGGAGGTCTGCAGCAGGTGGAGGAACTGGCCCTCCAGGTTCGGCAGATACCAGGCCGGATTGTTGAAAAACGCGTTGTCGTCGCTGTAGCCGCGCAGGTAGTCCGGCCCCAGGTCGTAGAAACCGCTCATGGCAATGACGCCGTCGAAGAGGTCCGGCCGCCGGAACAGGGTGTTGGCGGCGTGGAAGGCGCCGAAGCTGGCCCCCGCCGTGGCGACGCGGATGTCGGGCGACTGGCAGGTGTGGCGGATGAAGGGGACGACCTCCTCCTCCAGATAGCGGGAGTAGAGGGCCTGCCGCCGCGCCTGCTCCTGCACCGGAAGGTTGCGGTCCATCCAGGCCTGGTTGTTGATGCTGTCGATGGAGAAGACGCGCACCCGGCCCGCGTCCAGCGCCGCCGCCACCGAGCCGATCAGCCCGAAGCGCTCGTTTTCCAGGAAGTCCGCCGCCGCCGTGGGGAAGAGCAGCAGGGGGTGACCCCAATGACCGTAGGAGACGATGGGCATCTCCTGCCCCAGAATCGGACTCTGCCACTTCGTGATTTCTCGCCGGCCGTTTCCCATCGATCCCTCACCTCCGGGGCGCGCCCCTTCCAAGTTGTCGTAATCCGCCCGGGGAGGATATCCCATCCCGCTGGAGGCCGGCGCGTCACTTGCGCCGGCCGGACGGCTGATGTCAAAGTCCCCCCGCCACCAGGGGAGGCCATGGAAAGGATTCCCATCGACGCCCACGGCCGGGAGGCCTCGCATCTCGCCGTCCGTTTCGATCCGCCGCGGCGCGCGGGCGCTCCAGGGGTTCCCTCCATCCTCTATCTCCATGGGCTCGGTTCCCATCAATCGGGAGAGAAGGCGGAGTTCTTCCGCCGGCAAGCGCTCGACGCCGGGCTCGGCTTCTGCTCGTTCGACTTTCAGGGCCACGGCCAATCCGGGGGCGACCTCAACGGCCTGACGCTGACGCGCAACCTGGAGGACGTCTCCCGCGTCCACGCCCTTCTGCGGTCCCGGGGCCAGGAGCGGCTGATCCTCATGGGCTCCTCCATGGGCGGCGGCACGGCTCTGTGGTATTCGGCGCTCCATCCGGAGGAGATCGCGGCCGGCCTCCACGTCGCGCCAGCCTTGGATCTGGAACAGAAACTGCTCGCCTGGGCCGGCGAGGACAAGGCGCGCCGCTGGCAGGAAACGGGCTCCATCCACTTCGAGAACGGCTTCGTTTCCTGCGAGCTCGGCTGGGGACTGATCGAGGATCTTCGCGCTCATTCCATGGACCGGTTGCTCGCCGAATACCGGACCCCCTGCCTTCTGCTTCAAGGCAAAAGGGATACCTCAGTCGGCTGGCGCAACGTCGCCGACTTCGCCACCCGTTGCGCCTTCCCCGGCATCGAGCTCCACCTCTTCGCGGACGGCGATCACCGGCTGACCGACCGAAAAGAGAGATTGTGGGAGCTGATGACGGAGTTTCTGCGGGGAAGAGGAGTGATCGGGCCTTCCTCTGCCACCTAATTAGGCTATAATTCAGAAGCAGGGGCCGTAGAGATCCATGAGAATTCATCCCAGTGACCTCCTGCTGGCTGAGGCCGTGAGAGAGCGGTCCGGCTACAGCCGCGTCTTCGAGCACATCGGTTCTTGTTCCTGGTGTCGCCAAAGACTCAAAGTTATCCTAGGGCGGCAATTCGAGGGTAAGCCTCCCGATTACGGGCCTATTCTTGATCGGAGTTTCCGCCTCCTAAAGCACTGGGAAATTGAATACGCCCGCGAACGAGCCACGGCACCAAGTCTCCTGGCATCTCTTTTGAGCATGCCAAAGGGCAGGCAGATGATGGTTCTTCGCAACCATTGCCGTTTCCATACCTGGGGCCTTCTCGAACTCTTGCTCGCCGAAAGTCGAGAGCGCGTTTTCGACGATGCCGAGGCAAGCGCGGATTTCGCGACTCTCGGCTTGGAGGTCGCAGGATATCTGGATCCTTTACATTATGGCGCTGAGCGGATCGAAGATCTCAGGGCTCGCGCAATGGCCCTCATCGGGAATTCACGCCGCGTTCGGTATGACATCGCTGGAGCAGAGCTAGCGTTTGCGGAAGCGAAAAGGCACCTCGCTGCTGGTACGAAAGACGCTCTGGAACGCGCTTCCAGCCTGGAGATCCAGGCATCATTACGGCGTTTTCAGCGCCGCTTTGACGATGCTCTACGATTGTTGCATAAAGCAGAAAGCGTCTTCAAGGAATTCGAGGAATTCAGTGCGGTAGGACGGTGCCAGGTTCACGTCTCGATCGTCCATCATGTCAGGAGCGAGTTCGACAGAAGTACCACTGTCCTCCGCCAAGCAATTCCTCTACTGGATCAGTCTCTTGATCGGCGCAGCCTTTTTTTCGCCTGGCACAACTTGATTGTCGGCACGATCAATGCCGGCCACTCTATTTTGGAGACCCAGGCCTTGTTGGCAAAGGCACAGCCTCTGTATCGTCAATTCCCCCAGGCCTGGGCTCAAGGACGTCTCAAATGGGTCGAGGCAAAGATCGCCCATCGGACCGGCCGCCAACGGGAAGCGATGGCCTTATGGGATACGGCTCGAGAGATGCTATTGAATGCAAATCTGAAGCACGAAGCGGATTTGGTTTCCGCGGAGATCCGGGGCGTTGCTTCGCAAGTGTAAGCCGGATCTCGCTTGGCTGACAGCAGTGCCATTGACAAAAGAGCCGCTTCCGACGACTCTGTTCCGCAGATACACCTCCAGGCGCCCCGGTCGGCTAATGGTGGCTGCCCGTAATGGGCCTGCTCAATGGGAGAGGAAGATGAGATCTCAGATGACTCGCCTCGCCGTCGTCACACTCCTAGTTTGCGCTGCACTGGTCTCCAACTCCGCTGCCTGGGCCCAACCGACCTCCGGACCGGTGCTGGTACGGGAGAGCAGCCCTTTGACCGAACGCCTCCTGGACTGGGTCCTGTCACTCATCGAGAGGCGCACTATCCCGCACCACAGGGCCACTCCTGAGCCTCCTCGCTATCAACCGAAGGAGGGTTCTCAAATGGATCCTAACGGCCAACATTGAGCCGCACTGCGGCAAGCCGGAGTACCAGCGGCCGGGGTGTCGGCCGCCCGGTATCCTCTTTGTCCCGTTTTCTGCCGCTCAAGCATCCTTCTATACAGGATGGTATTCTCAATAGGATTCTTTGGTCCGCTTCGGAGTCTCCCCTCTGATGCGGTGTCGAACCGGCGAAACCGGGGCTCTCTTCCCTTGGGACGCAATCGGTTCAGGGAGGGACCAACCCGTGAAGATTCACCCCCATGACCTCCTGATCGAAGAGTTCTTCGCCTCGTCCAGCGAGGAGAGCTTGGCCGTTATCGAGCACGTCCTCCGGTGCAGCGCGTGCCAGCAGCGGACTCGAGAGTTGCTTCACGCCCCGCCGGGCGCACTCCAGAGAGTCGTCCGCTTGGACCAGCACAGCGACTCCGCCGACTATAGTGCGATTCTGGACCGCATCGCTGCCTTCGCCCGGAGGCTGCAGGTCGCCTACGATAGAGAAAGAGCGGAGGCTGCGGCTCTGCTGAAGGAGCTTCTGGCACACCCAGGGAGCCGGCGGCAGTGGATCGTCCGCAATCATCCTCGCTTCCAGACCTGGGGGCTGTTCGAGCGACTTCTCGAGTACGGACAAGAGCAGAACTTCGAGAATCCGGCCGCTGGCGAAGGCTCTGCGCTTCTCGCTCTGGAAATAACGGACCGGCTGGAAGATTTCAGCGAGGAGAGGCTCGAAGATTTCCGGGCTCGCGCCTGGGCTGGCGTCGCCAACGCCCGTCGAGTGCGCTCCGACCTGCGCGGCTCAGAGGAGGCTTTCGCTATCGCCTTTTCCCATTTGGCCCGGGGAATAGGCGAGCCTATGGAACGGGCGGTACTCCTCGACCTTAAGGCGTCGTTGTTCCGGGCCCAGCGGCGTTTTCCCGATGCTCTGCGACTTCTTGCTCGCGCCATTCGCATCTTCCGCCAACTCAGCGAAAGGCACCGGGCAGGGCGGTCGCTGATCAATATGTCCATCGTCTATCACAGCGCCGGCGAACCCGAGAGAGCGATCCCCCTGCTCTATGAAGCCCTGGATCTTATCGATCCCTCCCGCGAGCCGCGGCTCCTCCTGGCGGCCTGGAACAATCTCATCGACGATCTCGCCGATAGCCAGCAGTTCATGGAGGCCCAGAAGTTGCTGACGCGAGCCCGGCCGCTCTACCGGCAATTCTCCGAACCGTGGGTGCAGAACCGGCGCCGCTGGGTGGAAGGAAAGATCGCCCGCGGCCTCGGCCAGGAGCAGGACGCGGAGGTCCTGTTCCTCAGGGCGCGGGACGGCTTCCTGGCCGAGGACGCCGCGTACGACACGGCCCTCGTCTCCCTCGATCTGGCGGCGCTCTTTGCCAAACAGGGGCGGGTCCAGGAGGTCAAGCGGACGGCCGAGGAGATGATGCCCATCTTCTCCTCCCGCCAGATCCACCGCGAGGCGATGGCGGCGCTCCTCTTCTGGAAACAGGCAGTGGATGCCGAGCGCGCGGGGACCGAGCTGGTGAACGGCGTGTCGGCGTTCCTGAAACGCGCCCGGCACGATCCGGATCTGCGGTTCCAGGAGCCGGAAGGATAAGGATCAAGAGGAAGGGGCGACCTCCGGGAAGTCGCCCCCCCACGCGCTCTTCTTACTTGCCCTTGAAGTCGAAGTTCGCGGTCACCGTCTGGTTCGGGCCGACGGTGATCTCCTGGTCCTGCGTGCCGAGCTTCTCGTGCCACGCCTCGAGGGTGTACTTGCCCGGAGGCAGGTTCTTGATCGAGAAGGAGCCGTCGTCGCCGCTGGTGGCGAAGAAGGGGTGCGGCAGCACGCCGACGTAGGCGGTCATCCACGGGTGCACGTCGCACTTCACGTGGACCATCACTTCCTGCTTGTCGAAGGTCTTGTCGAACGGCGGCAGACCCTGAGGCTGGGCCTGGTTGAACTCGGTGTTCGTCGTCGCCATGGCGTGGACGTTGTGCAGCGTCGCGTCGGTGTTCTTGATGGTCAGCGCCTGGCCCGTCTGCATGCCCTGGACGCGCGGGGTGTAGAGGCAGCCCTGCTGGTCGAGCTCCTTCTTCTCGGCGGGAGCCGGGAAGGTCTTCCCCTCGAGGCCGGTCTTGATGTAGACGAAGACGTTGGCGAGCTTGCCGTCCTTGGTGGCGATCTCGTTGGTGTCCGCCGGCGTCTTGTGCAGGCTGGCGCAGACCGGATCGGCGCTGAAGGCGATGGGAGTGTCGGTGTC
>JBAPYB010000304.1:0-2242 GCA_049284515.1 Thermoanaerobaculia bacterium | reverse complement strand
GGGAGGCTCTGCGGGCACGGGCCGCCGAACGGGGCCTCGGCCTCGCCTCTGTCCTCGTCGCCGCCCTCAACCGCGTGCTCGCCTCCCGGGCTCCACGCCGTCCCTTCACGACGGTCGTGGCCCTGGCGAGCCGGGACGTCGTCGCGGCCGACGCGCCCTGGGCCATCGGCGATTTCACGAGCTTCTCCTGGGTGACCGCAGGCCTGGAGCCCTGGACGTTCTCGCGGCAGGCCGCCGCGGTGGCAACCACCCTCGCCGCCGATCTGGAGCACCGGCGGGCGTCTCCCATCGAAGCGCTCCGCCGCGCCGGCAAGGGAAGGCCCGGCCACGATGACGCCCACCGCGTCGTGCTCACCCTGTGCCTCTCCGACCCGCCCCTGGACTGGCCCGCCGGCGCCGTCTGGGGCGACGGCGTCGCCCTGACGCCGGGTGTCGACGTCGATTGCTACGTCCACAATCTGGGCGGCCGGCTGAACGTCCACTGGGACTATCGCCCCTCGGCTCTCGACGACGGCGTCGCCATGGACATGTTCACCCGCTACCTGCAGCTCCTGGAGCACCTCGCCGTCGCCGAGGAGGCCTGGGATGCGTCGTGGACGTCCGGCAGCGAATCTCTGAGCGAAAGTCTGGTCAGCTCCCGGCAGGAGGGCTGGCGGTGAGAGGCGGGCGCATCGAGACGATGATCGAGGGGTGGGCCGCCACCCAGCCGGAACGCATCGCCGCCCTGTCGGAAGCCGGCGAGCTGACCTTCGCCAGTCTGGACCGGCTGGCCAACAAGCTGGCCCACCAGTTGCGGGCCGTGGGCGCCGGGCCGGGCGACTACGTCCTCGTGTGTCTCGAGCGGGACCCCATCGTCATGGTCGCGGTTCTGGCCGTGCTCAAGGCCGGAGCCGCCTTCATCCCCATCGACCCCGGGGAGCCGGTGGCGCGCATCGCCCGCATCGCCGAGCTCGACGAGGTCTCCTTCGTGGTGACCGCCGCGGCCTTCGCCCCGTCGTTCGAAGGCCTGGGGCTCTATTCGCTGCTCCTCGACGTCGAGAGCCTGGAGCAGGCGCAGGTCTCCGCCGAACGCCCGCGCCCGATGGGTACGCCGGACGATCCGGCCTACGGCATCGCCACTTCCGGCAGCAGCGGCACGCCCAAGACGGTGGCCGTCGCCCACCGCCCGGTCATCAACCTCATCGAGTGGATCGGCGAGACCTTCCGCATCGGTCCTGACGACCGCGGCCTCTGGGTCAGCCCCGTGTCGTTCGACCTCTCCGTCTTCGACCTCCTGGGCCTGCCCGCCCTTGGCGCCAGCCTGCGGATGGTGTCGCGGGACCAGCGCAAGAACCCGATCGCCTGCTCCGACGTCCTGCGCCGCGAGCCGATCACTTTCTGGAACTCCACGCCGGCGCTGCTGCAGACTCTCATGCCTTTCCTGAGAGGAGACGGCGACGCTGCCGCCGGCCGGGAACACCTGCGGCTGGCGTTCCTCAGCGGCGACTGGGTGCCTCTGAGCCTGCCGGACCAGCTACGGGCGGCTTTTCCACGCGTCGACGTCGTGGCGCTCGGCGGGGCGACCGAAGCGACGGTGTGGTCGAACTACTACCGGGTCGGCGAGATCGATCCGTCGTGGTCCAGCGTTCCCTATGGTTTTCCGATACGGGACGCGCAGTATTACGTCCTCGACCCGGATCAGCAGGCCTGCGACGCCGGGGCTCGCGGCGAGCTGTACATTGGCGGCGGCTGTCTGGCTCTCGGCTATCTGGGGGACGCGAGGCTGACGGCCTCGCGGTTCGTGCCCGATCCCTTCGCCGGCAACCCCGATGCGCGCATGTACCGCACCGGCGACGGCGCGCGCCGGTGGCCGGACGGCACCCTCGAGTTGCTCGGCCGCCTGGATCAGCAGGTCAACGTCAGCGGCTACCGCGTCGACCTGGGCGAGGTGGAAACCGCCTTGAAGCGCTGCGGCCTGTCGCAGGCCGTGGCCGCGGCCGTGAACGGCGCCGCGGGAACCCAGCGCCTCGTCGCGGCCGGCGTGCCACGGGAGAGAGGGCGCGATGCGGAGGGTCTGCGCGCGGAGCTCGCGCGCTGGCTGCCCTCGCACATGGTGCCTGACCGCATTCGGCTGCTGGATGCGCTGCCCTTGACGGCCAACGGCAAGGCCGATCGCAAGGCGGTGGCCCGCTGGTTCGAGAGCACGGAGCCGCCGGCAGAGGAGCGGAGCCCGGCCGCCGCCCAGCCGGCGACGGTCCCGAGC
>JBAPYB010000303.1:0-15623 GCA_049284515.1 Thermoanaerobaculia bacterium | reverse complement strand
CCCCACCCCGCCTCTCGGCGACGCAGTTACCTTCGGCTTCCAGGCCGGAGAGCGTATGCCTGGAGAGGATTTGCACCTCTATACGTGTGCGCTCGCGGGCGCACAAGCCTGGGGCGTCAGCCCCAGGGAGGATCCACCACAAACCGAAAAGCCCCGAAGGGGCGACAGCAGCTTTCGTGGCGCCGGTCTGCTGCCGCCCCTTCGGGGCTTGGGATTTCTTTCTTCCATTCACCTGGGGCTGACGCCCCAGGCTTTATGCTGCCGCCCCTTCGGGGCTGAAGCAAGAACTGGGACAGTTATTCTGTGACGAGCACTTACGTTGGAATTGACCAGGTCAGGACGGTGGGATTGGTGGTTGTCGCCCGTAGGGTCTTCAGGCCTGAAGGGCCGAGATCCTTCAGCCTGGGGCGTAGCCCTAGGAAAGCGACCCCAATGAAATTTATTTTTCAGCCCTGAAGGGGCGAGATAAAGACCGGATCTCGCCCCTTCAGGGCTGGTTTTCCTGGAGCGATGTGGATCTATCAGGCCGGCTTGATTTCCACCTTGCCCAACCCGAAGGTCGCACCTTTTCCTACGTGGACGATCTCGGCGGCGCGCAGGAGGGGGCCGAAGGGGGCGAGGTCGCCTTCGAGGTGGAGATGGCCGACGAGGCCGCCCAGCTTCATGGCGGCCCCCTGGCGCTGGCTCCAGCGCTCCCAGTCGTGCCAGCGGAGGTCCCCGCCGGCGATGTGGACGTCATCGGCGCGGCGGAGGAATTCGCGGAAGCTCCAGTCGACTTCTGCGTTGGGGACGTGGAAGTGGGCCAGCTCGAGGACGCGGCGCAGCATGTTGAACGCGAGATCGCGGAAGGTGGGCTGGTCGTTCAGATGGTCGCGCACCTTCAGGCGCAGAGGCGTCAGAAGGTGGAGGACCACGGGACCCGTCGGCAGCACGGTCACGGGCCGGGCGGGTACGGTCAAGGGAGGCGAGCCGGCCGCGAAGAGTTGACGCGTGGCGCCGCCGGGGTCCGCCGCGTCGACACGGACCAGTCGGAACCGGGCGCGCCCGGAGCCGAGTCCGGTCTGGGCCATGCGCTCGACGGCGAGGATGGCAAAGGCCTGAAGCTCCACCGCCTGGCCGAAGAGGAGGAGATCGAAACGCAGCGTCTCGCCCGGCTCCAGGGGTCCCCCCGCACCCTGGGGCTCGAACACGAACGGACGCACCGCTTGGTCGATGCCGCGCAAAAACGGCGGCGGCTCGCCTTCGACAAAGGGCTCGAAAATCCGCGGATAGACGCACGCCCGGCGCAGCACACAGCTCGCGCAGGCTTGCCGGGAGCCCATGGCGCAAACCGATCGGCGCAGAGCATGGCCAAAAGCGCCGCGCAACATCGACCCCTGATAAGGCGGCATCCGCGCCGGCTCCTCCGCCTGAAGCGTCATCTGGAGACGCAGGTAGGGGATGGCCGGGAGGGGATACTCCGCGGCGCGGGCGGGAATTCCCGGCAGGGGTGGGCGTGGGACGGGGGAAAGGTGATCGATCATGGTTTCTCTCTCCTTCTCCCTATTCCCCGGCTGCTTCGAACAGCTCTTGTACCCAGGGTTTGTCCTTCTTCGCCCGGAATTCCCTTTTCCCTCCCATCTTTTCGATGATCGCCTTCGCAGCCTCGCGGCGGATGTCTCCCGTCAGCTCAGCGAGGAGGACCGGGACTATCCGATCGGCGTTCCCCCATCCGAGGCTCTGGATTCGCGCATTCCAATTTGGCGGCTCCGGTGCCCTGGAGTCCACGGGAGCGGGCCTAAGGGGCGCCGATTGCGAAACGGGTCGCTGGGGCTTGGTAGGCCTCAAGTGATTGCCTGGCGGCCTGTTGGGCAGGCCGTGGCTGTGCGGAGTTTTCGAGCGTTTGGGTCCATCTACGTATTTTCCACTTCGAACCTGGAGGAGGCGCGAGGTCCAACCCAGGACGGTACGAAGCTCCACGGAGCTGAAGCTCGAGTCTCTGAGAATCGCCGGAAGCTGCCGAGCCACCTTCTCGGCCTGCTCGCCGAACGCCTCACTCCGCTTGAGCTGATCGCCGCTACCTTTCCCGAGGAGGTCGAGCATCTTCAGCAGCCGCGCGGGCTCACTTCGCGGGTCGGTGAGGAAGTCGGCCACGATCATGAGAAACACGTTTCGTTCGACCCCTTGGAGGGCTGAGGCGAGCTCTTGGGCACGCTGGACGAAAGGAAGCTGAGACTGAACGGCTCTCATCGCGCTCCTCCTCCGCTTCGCAGCAGCGAAGAGATCTCGTCGTAGGTCGAGCGGAAGCTGGTTCCCCAGGAAGAGCCAAGAGCTTCGGTGATCCAGGTCTCGAGCCGCTCACGACAGGCATCGCCTTTCAAGCTCTCACGCCGGGGTGCCCGCACCGTCAACGATTCGGCGGCAATGCGCATGGCTCCCTGCCCGTCGTACTTCACACCGCCCAGGCGGAGCGGAAAGCCCGTGATCTCCTCGCCCTTCCCCAGCCCCAGGGTGAGGAGCAAGCGTCCGATCTCCTCAGGGTTTGCGTTCGTAAAGGCCAATCGCGCTCGAAACTTCCCTGTGAAGACTTCGCGGGCATGCGTTTGGCGGGGAGCTTCGCCCTTTCCCGATGACGCGTCCGGAGCGAGGTCATAGAAACGGAATTCGCCTTGGGTCTTCGAGCCATGGGATTCGTGGCCGATGGGGAGATTCCGAACGATGATGTGGACCGAGCTCGAATTGTCGTCGTAGGGAACCGCATCTGAGAACGAGACCCTCCCGAGGTGGCCGCGCGCACCGAACAGCGAGCAGGCGTCACAGAGCTTGAGACCCTTACAGCCCGAGATGAAATCGAAAGGATTGCAAGAGAAAGAGAGCAGCTCATAGAGGGTGCGGACCGCCCCCTTGATCCCGCTACCGGGCACGACGGGGTGATCCTGAGAGCGAGCCGCTTTCTCCGCCACGACCTCGTGGCCTTCAGAGCCGCTGAGAATCAGGCGTCCGGTGCCAGGGCTCACGAAACGATCCTGAAGGGTCTCGAGGCTCAGCTCGATGGCTCCGGTCAGGCGGTCCGGGAACCAGCGGTCGTGCGGCACCGCCGCCGAGCGCAATACGCCGCCCTCAGGGCGTGAGATTCCATGGCGTGACATGGTCAGTGGCTCCCGAAGCGACGGAGATGGGCTTCCAGAGGACCGGCGCCGAGATCCTTCACCAGCCCACGCACCTTGTCTCCCTCGTAGCAGACGGTCCGGAACAGCCCCCACTCACCAGGCTCACCGCCTTCCGGAGCATCGATCTGATCGGATTCCGGAAGGGCGTAGTCCGCTTCCGACGAGGCGATCCGCCGAGCGCCGGTCAGCTTGCCGGAGGTTCGATCCAGGAAACCCAGCTCCACCTTCCAGTTCTTCACCAGGACGGAGCCCATGCCCCGCGCCTTGCAACCGCCGATCCGCACGAGGCCGGCGTCGAGATCCTCAAGGGTGGAGAGGACCAGGGCCGCCTGCCAGAGGGAGAAGTTCTCTCCCTGAATGCGGACGTCGAATCCGCCGCGGACCACGACTTCCGTGTCATAGAGCACATTGTGCTGGGCAGACTGCGAGCGCCGGTCGATGCCCACCCCGGTGCGCACCTCCGTGAGGTTCGTCTCATCGTCCAGCCCTTCGCGCGGATAGGCGTCCGACACTCGAAAACGGCCCGCGAGGTGAAGCGAGCCGAAGGTAAAGCAGGAGGAGCACTGCCCGTCGTGGGGGTACTTCCGGGTGTTCGAGCGCTGCCGGTCATCCTTCCTCAAGCTGCCGCACGCGACGTCCTTGCGCTCCCCGAATGCCTTGGTCAGCGTGGGGTCGCAGGCATAGAGGCCGCGCGTGCGCAGGAGACGCTCGGCGTGGGAACGAATCACGCCCTTGAGCCCCGAGCCCGCCAGGAAGACCGTCGACTTGCCGTTGCGGTGAGTCCGCTGAAACTCCATGTCCGCCACTCCGGGGTCGAGGCCCACCGTCTGGGCGCGTACCAGGATCGGCCCGTCGGGCTCCAGGGTAAAGGAGATTCGCATCGTGTTTTGAAGGGTTTGAAACATGGTCTCCTCCTCTAGGCCACCAACTTCGCGGCAGCGTCGGCGAGCTCGCGCAGCCTTGCGAGCTCTTCCTGGAAATGCTCACGGACAGGGCCCCACACGGGCTCGGCCTCGCCGGGTGCGAGGGCCGAAGAGCCTGCGAGCAAGGTCTTCGCATCGAGCCGCCGCGGTGGCGTGACCGCGACCTCGACCCAACCGAGGCCCCGCGCGGATTTGCCGCCCAGGAGCAAGCCGCCTTCGTCCAACATCCAAAGCGCCTGAGCGAGAAGACCGATCTCATGGTCGGCCGGGTTCTTGAAGCGGATTTTGCCGGCGAACGTGGTCCCGGCAGGGACGACCTCGAGGTCGAACTTCACTCCGGTTCCGGCGGTCCGCGTCTCGCGATCGATGCCGACGCCGTCCCGCAGCTCGACCGCCACATCCCCATTCGCCACGGCGTCGGAGATCTGGAGGCGCGAGCCGTATGAGAAAGCACCGCGCTTTTCGGCCACCCGCCCGAAGAGGCGCTCGACCAGAGTCATTTCTCGCCATCGTTTGGCAAAGTCTTCTGAGCTCTTGGATACGTCCGAATCGTTGAGGGACCGTACTTCGTTGAGCCCCAGCGAAAGCTGAAGCGCTTCGACGCCCGAGCGAAGAATGCCGCGCAGGGAAGACCCCGGCACGAGAGGGCGGCCCGCCGCATCGCGCAGGACCGGCAGGTCGCTTCCCGCAAGGTCCGCGCTCTTGCCGGCGCCGATGTGAAGCCCCGTCCGGCAGGTTAAACGGAATTCGAACAGCACCAGACGCTCCAAAGCTTCATGGGACCGGGGGCGCAGGTCGATGGCGCTCATGCCGGCCTCCCGGAGGAGTCCGAGTCGTCTCTCGGACGTTGCGTTTCGTTCAAGTAGACGTAGTGCCGCACCAAATAGCCGAAGAAGTTGCGAATCGCCCAGCTTCTCGCCACATCGTCGCCAGGCGTCGCGTCGCCGACCTCCTCGAGGACTCCGATCACTTCTCCTCCAATCAATCCCCAGAAGTCGCGCGTCGAGCGCCGGCCTTGCTGGTAACGAATGAAGTTCCGCAGCACCGGCACTTCCGACTCGCTTTGCGTGATCTGAACCAGATTGCGCAGTTGGGCGGTTTGCCCCCACAGCTTCGACTTCTTTCCCTTGGGCTTCTCCTTCTCGTGCGCTGCGTCGAGGATGGCTTCGGCTTTCGTCACCAACTCGCTCGATGAAAGACCTGCGCTCATACAGTGGCTCCTTCCAGTCCGGTACCGGGGTGAAGGGAGAAACGGCCGCAGCCGCATTCCACCCGGAGTCCAACGCCACGCCGGAGAATCGCGAGAACGTCTTCGATCCCGGCGAACATTTCGTTTTCGATCTCATAGACGAAGACGCTGCCGGCGCCGATCGCCGGGAGTAAGTCCTTCAAAGGGCCCAGCCGGTTGGGCCGTTCATCGAAGCCGCCGGCGGCGCCCGCGCTGAGAAAACACCGTACGAGGGAGATACTCCCAAACCGTTCGCCGAAGACCCGCTCGGCCAAGGGATGGTGAGCTCCGTCGCTCGCAGGCACGTAGTCCGACTGCGCCACCAGCGCCAGGTAAAGGGTTCCGGCGGGAAGAGCCGAGAGGTCCAGTTTTGCCCGTAAAGCGAGCGACCGGGCCTCCTGATCGACGGCCTCGGACAACGCCCGCACGCTCACGCCGGCCGGCTCGTCCGATTCCGGTGTTTCGAAACGAAGCTCGGCGGAGGCCTGGCCAAGGCCATGGTTGCGGCCGGCTCCCAGAGCGACAGAGAGCCCTTCGAGCTTCCTCAGCAGCGGCCTGCCGGCTTCCGGAATGTTCTCGATCCAACTGACGAAGCGCACGGGTTGCCCGGCAGTCGTCAAGGGTTCGATCTGCTCGATCGTGAACAGTCTGCCATCGGCTGCCGCCCCCGTCTGGCGATCGATCGAGACCCTGGTGCGGGTCGTCCTGACCAGGCCCCGCGCGGGCCGTGCCTCGGGCACGGGGTCGAAGCGGCGGTCGCCGTCGTCGGCACGAAGCACCAAGGGAGAGTCGCTCTCAGTGAGAAGTCGAGCGATCCGCTCCCGGCCGAGCTCTCGCACCAGGACGTCGTCCGTGGCGTGGGTTCCGCGCTCCTCTCGCCGTGTGGCCGCGAGAACCAGGGGCTCTTCGCTCGGGGAATCCACAGGCAGCGCATCGCCGAAGCTCGCGGCGCCCGACCCAAGGAACAGGGCCTGGAAGTCGGGACTTTCTCCGGTCGTCTTCTCATGGTTCAGCAAAGCCCAGGCGAGCGCACCCCGGACCGTTGCGCCAGGAATGTAGGTGCGGGTCGCTTGATGGTTGCCCAGCGGGCCACCGTCACCGAAATGGGCGGGTTCCCGAAGCGTGATCACCAAGCGCGCCCGGTCCGCTCGCTCACCGGTAACGAAGGTCATCTCGACGCCGGCTTCTTCCGGGTCCCCCTCGTCGAGCCAGCGGATCTCAAGGGCGCCGCCGCCCTTCGCCTTGCCGGCTCCCAAAGCGTCGGTGGTTTCGATGGCCGCGCGGAGAAGACGCTCGTCCTCCGGGCAAACGTTGCGAAGAGCGAGAGGCGCGTGGAAAAGTAGATCGGTTCCGAGCTCCGCCACCTCCCGGAAGAAAAGCTTGCGATCGGCAGCCGTGGAGGTCAAGTCGTCGATTTCGAGCCCCGGCCGGACGCGGATCGCGGCGGCTGCCTTGGCTGGATCGCGCGGCATGGCGTCACCGAAGCGGAGCTGTCCTTCGAGCGCTCCGGTCCGCTCGTCTTTCGGACCGGAGTAGCCGAAGAGCCGGGCCACGGTGTTCTTGGAATCCACGACACTTCCCTCGGTGTCGAGAGGATAGGGGCCGACAGCCGGTTCTCCGGCGCCACGAAGGAGCGCTTCCAGTTGCAGCCGGACGGCGCCACGGAGAGCGGTCGCTGGAATATAGGGAACGAAGCGCTTGCCGTCGAAGCGGCGGGCTGTCGCGAGATCGGCGCCGAGGGCGGAGGCGTCTCCAGCCACCAGCAAGGGCCCGGTGAGACGGATTTCGAGCGTCGGCATGAGATCAGCACCTCCCGGCTGCCTGGCGGGCATGCACGCCTTCCAGGAACGGTAGAAGATCGAGCGCGTCTTGAATCCAGAGCGCCGCCTTCTGGCCGCGTGTACGAATGAAGAACTGCTCGATCGCCGCCGGGTCCGCCGGATCGACTTCGCACTGCCGGAGCCAGGCCTGATAGCGTTCGCCGGCCGGCTTGCGGGCGATTTGATAGCGCAGGAGGTTCAGGAAAGGCAGCCGGCCTTCCTGGCTTCCCGCTGCGAGCCCATAGAGTTGCGAGATCGCGAGGTCGTTTTCAAGGGCCCTTTCGATGTGCCGGCGAAGTGCTGTGAGCTCGCGGCAGCCGTAGGGACGGCAAGTGCGGACGAACCCTTTTTCCTGGGTCTTCGTGAAAAGCTCGCGGAGATCCTTGAAGTCCTGGCTGAGCGGCGAGGAGTCGGTCAGCAGCTCGAAATCGATCGTCGACTCATCCATACTGGAGGCATAGGTTCTGTCCTTGGCATGCTTCTGGAGCGCCTTCGCAAGCTGGTATTGGTAGCGGACCGGATACCCCAAGCCGCAAAGCGCGAGCCCGATGCCGATGGACAATCCTTTGCGGCCGTGTTGTGAAAGGAGCGCTGTAAGAACGGGCCGTGCCGCGACCTCGGCCGCGAGCCACTCCTCCAGGCGCTCGGCCACGTGCACCGCGAGGGCTGCGGGCAAGATCCAGATCACCTCGTCGCCGCCGGCGAGAAGATCCAGGAACATGGTTTTTGGCTGGTCGCGGACCTCCTCGGGCAAAACCTTCTTGACCTCTTCTCTCACCCTCACGCGCAAGCCCTCGAAACAGGCCGTGACCTCACGGCTCAGCGTCTGGAGCTCGGCGAGCGACGGCAGCTTTCCGAACAGAGCGCCCATGCCATTGCCGTCGGCATAGAGGAAACCGAGATAGCTGTCCTTGCGGGAAGACTCGGGGTAGGTGTCCGTCCAGTGGTTGATCAGCTCTTCAAACGAGACACCCTTGATCTCTCCCCGGCCCTCCCTCCAGCGGCGCTCGCAGGGAGCGCACACGGCTCCCTTCTCCTCGGGCCGTCCGAGGCTGTGGAGCGTCGTCTTGCCGGCTTCACGGTCGCGGCAGGAACGGCATCGGGGCTGATTGGCCCCCACAGGGGCGCGAGGGTGGAGGCGTTCCTCTTTCCTCTTTCGGATCTTGTCGTGCAGAAGGGAGAGCAGAGCCGGTGTTCCGGAGACGATGCGGATTCCATGGCGAGGCTCGCTTTCATCGTCCGGCATCGGGAGGAAATCCTCGGGCCGCGCTTCAATCCAGGCCGTCGTCACGCCGAGCGCGCCCGCCGAGGCCCGCTGATAAGCCCTCTCGATCCAGCGGCAGGCCTCCGCGCCTTGCCCGCGCGGCGCCAACAGGAGCCCCTCACCGCCGCCGGAGAGAAGAGTCCAGTCGGCGAAGACGCGCGCAATCCCGCTGTTCAGGGCGCGCAGGATCTTGGAGGCTCCGGCGATCACCGGTGGCCGGCTCGACTCGAAGACGAAGCTCGCAATGCGGTCGGTGTCGAACCGCACGAGGTCAAAGCCGGCCTCGGAGCCGAGCGAACGGGTGAGACGGGCAACCTCCGCGCGGTCGCCCTGGCTGGTGGCGACGGCACGAACGAGCTCGGCGTGAATGGCCTCCGGGGCGACGCCTGCCGAAGCCGCGAGGGCTTGGCGCGCGATCTCCTCGACAGTGAGCTGGGTAATCAAAAGGTCGGGCATCTCACCTCGCCAGGCGGCTGGGCCGCGCGATGGGTTCCGGGAGATCGGCGTTGAAATCCCGGGGTGCTGGGTGGTGAGATGCGATCTGGAGACAAAGGGTAAGGGCTCGTCACAGAACAACTGTCCCGGTTCTTGCTTCAGCCCTCCGGGATCCAGTCTTCTGTCGCCCCTCCGGGGCTTTCCGGCTACACGAACAGCGGGAGCTGCGAGATCCGCTCCCGCACCAGGTTCGAGGCGGTCACGCCCAGGAGGCGCACGGGCCGGGAGGGGGCCTCGGTGCGGCGCAGGAGGTCGCGGGCGCAGAGGGCGATCGAGCCGGCGTCGCAGACCGGCACCGGGAAGGTGCGCGAGCGGGTAACGGTGGTGAAATCGGCGTAGCGCACCTTGAGCGTCACCGTGCAGCCCCCGAGCCCCGAGCGCTCCAGCGAGCGTGCGACCTCCTGCGCCATGCGGTCGACCTCGGCCTCCATGGCGGCGAGGTCCGCCAGGTCCACGTCGTAGGTGCTCTCGGTGCCCAGGCTCTTGCGCTCGCTGTGGGTCTCGACCGGGCGGTCGTCGATCCCCCGCGCGAACTCCCAGAGGACGCGGCCGTGCTTGCCGAAGCGGGCGGTCAGGACCTCCAGCTCCGCCTGCCGCAGATCGGCGACCGTCTGGATACTCATCTCCGCCAGCGACCTCTCGGTCGCCGGCCCCACGCCGTGCAGGCGGCGCACCGGCAGGGGATCGAGGAAACCCTGCACCTTGCCGGGCCGCACTACGGTCAGGCCGTCCGGCTTGTCGAAGTCCGAGGCGATCTTGGCGATCAGCCGGTTGGGCCCCACGCCGACGCTCACCGTCAGCCCGCGCTCCTCCCGCACCCGTTGCCGGATCGCCTTGGCGACGGCCGTCGCGCTCCCCGCCTCCCCCAGGTGATCGGTGACGTCGAGGTAGGCCTCGTCGATCGAGACCGCCTGCACCAAGGGGGTGATCTCGCGGTAGATGGCGAAGATCTTCTCCGACTCGCGCGAGTAGCGGCGGAAATCGGGAGGGATGAAGATGGCGTCCGGGCAGAGACGCCGGGCCCGCGACGAGGGCATGGCGGAATGGACCCCGAACTTTCGCACCTCGTAGCTCGCGGCGGCGACCACGCCCCGGCTTTCCGGCCGGCCGCCAATGATCACCGGCAGGCCCCGCAGCGACGGATCGTCCCGCATGTGCACGGCTGCGTAGAAGCAGTCCATGTCGCAGTGCAGGACGCGCCGGCCCTTTTCCGGTTCATCGCGCACGATCTATAGCTTAGCGCGAAACCCGCCGCGTTTCCGCCCCCTCCAGGGAAAAAGGTGTAGCCTTTTGTCACGAATCTGGGCGCTCAGGCTACCCGCCATTGGAGCGGCAGGCTCTGGTGCCCTAAAATGGGTGTGCTTTCCCGGCTCGGGAAGCTCTCGTGGCCGTCAAGTACCATCTTGAAACCATCCAGACAGAAGCCTGAATGACGCCTTCTCTGCCTTTCCGCCGGTGCCGTGCCACACCATGGGCGGCTCTGCTTCTGGCCCTTCCCCTTTGCGGCGCGGAGACGGCTCCGCCCGCCGGGACGCTCCTCCACGAGGGCTCCACGGAGGAACGGGAAATCAAGGCCGGAGAGAAGCAGGGCTATGCGGTAGAGCTTCAGGCGGGGCAGTTCCTGCGCGTGACGGTCCAGGAAAAAGGGGTTGATTTGGAGGTCAGGCTCCTCGATCCCAAGGACACCAAGGTAGCCGTCGCGGACAGCTATTCGACCTCGCTGATGGAAATCGAGGATCTCGCCGCCGTGGCAGATTCTGCCGGCCTCCACCGGCTCCTCGTGGTCGACCCCCACAAGCAGGGTGCCGGCGCCTATCGCCTCCGCGTCGAGGCGCTGAGGAGACCGGAGGCAGCGGACCTGACCCGGGCCGCAGCGGTCAAAGCCACCTGGAAGGGGTTGATCGAGCCCGCCGGCAACCAGGAGGAACGACTCGAGACATTGACCCGGGCCTGCACGCTTTGGGAAGGATTGGGCGACGGCCGGAAAGCCGCCCAGCTCTGCTATGCCCTGGGCGAAAAGCAGCAAAAGCTCTTGCGGTACCCCGAGGCCGCACAGGATTTCCAGCATTCCGCGGCCTTGTGGGCCAAGGAAGCCGGTCCTGACAGCGGCACCCAGGAGCTCCAGGCGCTCAATTTCGCGGGGCTGAACCTCAAGCGCGCGGACCGGATCGAAGAGGCCAGGACGCTCTACGAGAAAACCCTGGGTCGTTCCCAAGAGTTGGGTGCCGAGCGGATGCAGGGAATCACTCTCGCCAACCTGGGCTTGCTGGCCTCCGAACAAGGCGAGGCGCGGCGGGCGATCGACCTCGAGCTTCAAGGCCTGGACCTGGCGCGCAAAGTCGAGGACGCGGAAACCGAAACCGGAATTCTGGCCGACCTGGCGCTCGCCTACGAAAGCGTCGCCGAGAATCAAAAGGCCGCCCGGTTCTACGACGAGGCGCTGGGCGCGGCGAAAAAGCTTTCCGATCCTGTGAAGAGGGGCTGGGAGGGCTTGGTCCACAACAACCTGGCGGACCTCTACAGCGACCTCGGAGACTACGACAAGGCTCTGAGCCACTGGCAGAAGGCTCTCGATCTCGCCCGCAAAACCGGCGACAAAACCCGCGAAGCCAGGACGCTCAACAACCTGGGCACTGCCTGCCTGCGCCTGGGCCAGCCCGGCAAGGCCGGCCACTACCTGGAGCAGGCGCTGGCACTGGCGCGCAAGGTCCAGGACGTCGAGACCGAGGTCATGGCCCTGAGCAACCAGGCCTTCCTCGCTCTGCGCGTCAAGAAGCCGGCGCAGGCCCTGGAGCCGGCGCGGCAGGCCCTGGCCCTGGCCAAAGACACCGGGGAGACGGAAGCCTTTGCCCATTACGTCCTGGGTTCCACCTACCGGGACCTGAAGAGGTGGGACGACGCGCAACGGGAGCTCGCGGCGGCTGAGCAAACCTACCGCCAGAGGGGTGAGGATCTCCGGCAGGCCGACGTCGCCCTCGCCCTGGCGCGCGTGGCGCGCGGCAGGGGCCGATTGGAGGATGCTTTCGTGGGGGCCCACGCAGCTCTCGAGCTCATCGAAAAGGCGCGCTCCCGCGTCGTCAGCCAGGATCTCCGGGCCTCCTTCTCCGCCGCACGGCACGACTTCTACGAGCTGCTGATCGACGTCCTGATGGCCCGCGGCCTCCCAGCGGAAGCCTTGCAGGCGAGCGAAAGGGCCCGCGCCCGCATCCTCTTGGAGGTGCTGCAGGAGTCCGAGACCGACGCCAAACAGGGGGCCGACCCGGCGCTCGTCGAGCGTGCACGGAGCCTGCGGGATCGGATCAATACCCGGGAATCGCGCCGTATCGAGCTATTGAAAAAGGACAGACCCGACGCGGCCAGCCTCGCCGAGGCCCAACGGGGGGTGGTTGAAGCGCTGGATCAGCTCGAGAAGGTCGAAGCGAGCCTGCGAGAAAGCAGCCCGCGCTATGCGGCCCTCACGCAGCCGCAGCCCCTGACCGTGGCGCAGATCCAGACCCAGGTCCTCGACGGCAAGGCCCTGCTCCTCGAATACGCGCTCGGCGAGACGAAGAGCTTCCTCTGGCTGGTGGGGCCCGGCCGAGTCGAATCCTTCACGCTCCCCAGCCGGGAACGGATCGAGTCGGCGGCCCGCCAGTACTACAAGCTCGTGACCGCTCGCAACGGGCAGCAACCCGGCGAGACCGTGCCCGCCTGGAAAGCCCGCATCGACGAGGCCGACCGGCAGGTCAAGCCCGTGGGATTGGAGCTCTCCGGCTTGATCCTGGGACCGGTGGAAAAGCGGCTCGGCGACCGGCCCCTCCTGATCGTCGCCGAAGGGGCCCTGCAATACATTCCCTTTTCGGCTCTGCCCCTTTCAGCCTCTGGCGCCCCGCTGGTGTCGCGACACGAGATCGTCATGCTGCCCTCGGCGACTGCCCTGGCGGCGCTGCGCAAGGAGCTGAGCGGGCGCAAGCGGGCCCCGCTGGAGCTGGCCATCTTCGCGGACCCCGTTTTTCAGGCGAGCGACCCGCGGCTGAAGACACCAGGCCTTGGCCTTCTGGGCCGGATGGACCGCCCCGCCGCCCTCCAGCCACCGGGGCCCCGGGGCGCTCCGGAATCGGACGCCGGCCGGGAGTTGGGGATCGACGTCTCGAATCTCCGCCGCCTCCCCTCGTCCCGGCGGGAGGCGGAGACCATCGCCGCCCTCCTACCCTCCGAGCGGGTCTTCAAGGCCCTGGGCTTCGCGGCTTCGAAGGCCGCTGTCGCCGGCGGCGGATTGGATCGCTTCCGCAAGCTGCACTTCGCCACCCACGGCGTGCTCGACAGCCGGCATCCGGAGCTCTCGGGGCTGGTGCTTTCCGAATACGACCAGCGCGGGAAGCCGCAGGATGGAGTCCTCCGGCTCAACGACATCTACAACCTGCATCTCGATGCCGACCTGGTGGTGCTCTCGGCCTGCCGCACGGCGCTCGGCAAGGAAGTGCGCGGCGAGGGCCTGATCGGGCTGACTCGCGGATTCATGTACGCCGGCGCCGCCCGCGTTCTCGCCAGCCTGTGGAGCGTCCAGGACCAGGCGACCGCGGACCTCATGGGCACCCTGTACCGGGGCATGCTCCGGAAGGGGCTCTCCCCCGCGGCAGCCCTGCGCGATGCCCAGCTCGCGATGGCACGCGATCCACAGTGGGAATCTCCTTATTACTGGGCCGGCTTCTCCCTGCAGGGAGAGTGGAGGTGACGCGCGGCGGCGGCGGCCTCACCCCGGAGAGCTTCGACATCCTCCTCGCGCAGCTCGACCCGGACCGCGAGCGGGCCGGCGAGCTCTACGAAGCCATCCGCCGCAGGCTGATCCGCCTTTTCGAGTGGCGAGGGTGCGCCTGCCCTGAGGATCTGACGGACGATACCTTCAACCGCGTGGCGCGAAAGTTGGCCGAGGGCGTCGAGCTCCATTCGCCGGATCCCTACAGCTATTTCTGTGGCGTCGCCCATCTGCGCTTCAAGGAAGTCCTGCGCAGCGCCGCGCGGGAGCGCCGGGCCCTCGATGCCCACGGCGAGATCCTGTTCCCCACGGCTCTCCCCGTGGTGCCTGACGAGGAGCCGGGCGACCGCCGGCTCGACTGCCTGCGCAAGTGTCTCGCGACTTTGCAGAAGGACCAGCGTGAGCTGGTGCTCAAATATCATCAGGGCGAAGGCAACATCCGCAACCGCAAGGCCCTCTCCCAGGAGCTGAAGATCCCCATGAACGCGCTGCGCATCCGCATCCATCGCGTGCGCCGCAAGCTGGAAGCCTGCCTCGACGACTGCCTGCACCGCCTCGACGTTCCGCCCTCGTGAAATGTTTTCACAGCCAGGAACACTGGACTGTGAGACCGGACGAGGAGAAGGGGAAATCATGACACCAGATCCACAAGACGACGAGTTGCTCCGCAGTTACCTGCTGGGAAAGCTCCCGGAAGACGACGCGGACAAGCTCGAGCGGCGCCTCCTCGCCGATGACGACCTGTTTGACCTCGCGGAGGCCGTGGAGCTCGATCTCCTGGCGGCAGTCGACCAAGGCGCTCTTCCCACGGCGGACAGAGAGCTGATCCTGAGCCAGCTTGCAGCCTCGCCCCGCGGGAGGGAACGCCTGGCGCTCGCCCGGTCCCTGAACGACCTGGCTGTGGAGGAGGCGAGAGGCAGCAACGTCCTGGCATTCTTCCGCCGGGTTGCGGTCTCCCGGCAGCCGGCGATCCGCTGGATGGCCCTGGCTGCAAGCCTGGTCCTGGTGGCAGGCTTGAGCTGGCTTGCCGCGATGCAAGGGCACCTAGCCCCCAAAGAGAAGTCCCGGATTGTGCAGAGTCCCACACCTGCGACGCAATTCCATGCTCCGGCGCCTGCGCCCGCGGCGGCTCCGCTGCCGGCGAAAACGCCGAGCGCCAGCCCGGTCCGGACCTCGGCCGTGTCCGCCGTTCTGGCGTTCTCCTTCTCGGCGTCGCGTGGCGCCGAAGCGAGACAAACGTTCAAGCTCGCCCCGGGCACCCACAAAGTCGAAATCCAAATCGATGCAGACGGGCTGGTACCGGCCAGATCTTTCGATGTCGTGATTAGTAGAGAACGAGACACCATCCTGGAGAAGAAAGGACTGGCGATCGGCACCCTGCCTTGGGGTCGAGGGCTGGCCCTGGACCTCCCGGCGGAGCTGCTCCCCGCGGGTCAGTACGAAATCGCCGTCACTCCCCTGGGAGGCGAAAAAAATTCCCAAGGGTTCGAGGTCGTGTTGGCAGACAAGCGTTGATCGGTTCAACTTACCCCCGTGCCGGTTTGGCCGGCAAGAGGCTTTGATTGGGAGGATTTTTGTCATGGACATTTCGAACGACACTCCACTGGACGCCAAGTACAAGGTTTCAGGCGGAGGAGCCCCTGTAGGACCCCACGGCCGTCACGTTCCGTCAGAGGACACCTCCGGCTGGCCGGTGATCCCCGCGAATACCAAGGTCAACCTCTCGGTAACCGAGCAGGGTCCCTGGCGGGTCCACTTCGTCATCAACGACGAGGAATTCATCGTGGACGCGAGGGCGGACAACGATTTCATTCACCTGGCCCCGTCCGGCACCACATTCCGGGCGGAGGTCCGGAGAATGGCACACGCCACTCACGCGTAGCGAGAAGGTTCGAGGCGGCTCCCATGCCAGGGGGCCGCCTGTTGTCTTGGATCGACACCCCCGAAATTCTTCGGGCGGTGACGTCAATAAGGGTTGGAGCCCGAGCCATGGCCGAAACCCAACGAGC
>JBAPYB010000302.1:0-29951 GCA_049284515.1 Thermoanaerobaculia bacterium | reverse complement strand
GTCGTGACGGCCAGCCCGCCCGGGCATAAATGCCGGGGCTATTTGAAGGCGCCGGATGAATCCGGCTTCAAAGCCCCCTTCAGGGGGCGTAGCTCATAGCCCTGGCATTTATGCCCGGGCGGAGGTGCGCCCTTGCCCCCCGCCCCCGCCCGCGCTATCGTGCCCCAGGGGGTGGACTCATGCTGCGGACCACGGTGCGCGACTGCCTGTATCTGAACTGGGCGCTGCCGGCGGAGGCGCTGCCGGCGCCGCCTTCGCCGCTGCGGTACCAGGTTCACTCCTGGCAGGGGCGGGATTGGGTTTTCGCCTCGGCGCTCCTTTTCCATCAGGATTCGCTCCACTTCACGGCGCTGCCGCGGTTGCGCCTCGGCTATCCGCAGCTCAACCTCCGCCTCTTCGTGCTGGACGACGAGGGCATCCCCTCGGTGCTGTTCCGGCGGATGCTCATGCCGGCCTGGGTGGTCCCCGCCATGCGGCTGGTCACCCATCAGCCGGCTTCGTGGGCCCGCCTGAGCTTCCCCCGGCCGTCCAAAGACCTCGACGGCGGGGGTCCCTGGACCTGGAGCGTGGAGCGCAGGGGGAGGCTCGAGGTGCAGGCCCGCGAGGCCTCGCCCATGCTCGGCGAGGGGCCGCGGCTGGGCTCGTGGGATCAGGCGGTGCACTACTTCCAGGATCGCCCGCGAGGCTATGCCCTGATGTCCGGAACGCTGCAGAAGATCGCGACCGAGCATCCGCCGGTGTCCGTCTGGCCGCTCAAGGCCGAGGTGGAGGGCGCCGATCTGCTGCCGCGCTGGCTCGACCTGCCGGCGGGGACTCCCTTCCCGGCCCTCCACTCGGCCTGGCTCTGCCCGGAGATCCCGTTCGTCTTCGAGCTCGGGCTCGTGCTGCGGGTGCCGGTGGCGCCGGCGCCGGCGCTGGCTCAGCCGGCCGCGGGACGGGTGGTGAGCTTCCGCTGGCCGTCGCCGGACCTGCACAAGCCGGGAGGCCGCGGCGCCCCTGGCAAGCGGCGCCGGGCCTCGTGCTAGCATCCGCGGCATGAGCTCGATCCCCCCCTCTCAACGCCGCCCGCAGCGCATCGCCGTCCTGCCCGGCGACGGCACGGGCAAGGACGTCACCGCCGAGGCCGTCAAGGTGCTCGAAGCCGCCGCCGAGACCTGGGACCTCCCCCTGGAGCTGGTCCATTTCGATTGGGACGCCGACCGCTATCTCGCCACCGGCGAGACCCTGCCCAAGGGCGCGCTGGACGATTTCCGGGAGAACTATTCGGCTGTTTTCATCGGCGCCTACGGCGATCCGCGGGTGCCGGACATGAAGCACGCCGCCGACATCCTGCTGGGCATCCGCTTCGGCCTCGACCTCTATATCAACCTTCGCCCCGTGAAGCTCTACGACGCCCGCCTCTGCCCGCTTAAAGGTAGGACAGAGAAGGACGTGGACATGGTGATCTTCCGCGAGAACACGGAGGGCGCCTACGTCAACGTCGGCGGCAACTTCAAGAAGGGCACCGCGGACGAGATCGCCATCCAGGACGAGATCCACACCCGCAAAGGCGTCGAGCGCATCATCCGCGCCGCCTTCGAGTACGCCGTGAGCCACGGCCGCCGCGAGGTGCTGATGGCCGACAAATCGAACGTCATGCGCTACGGCCACGATCTCTGGCAGCGGGCCTTCGCCGAGGTCGCGGCCGAGTTTCCCCAAATCCACTCGCGCCATATGTTCGTGGACGCCCTGACCATGCAGATGGTCAAGCACCCCGAAAGCCTGGACGTGATCGTCACCAACAACATGTTCGGCGACATCATCACCGACCTGGGAGCCGCCCTGCAGGGCGGTCTCGGGGTGGCCGGCTCGGCCAACCTCCACCCCGGCCAGACCTCCATGTTCGAGCCCGTTCACGGCTCGGCGCCCAAGTACGCGGGCACCGGCAAGGCCAATCCCGTCGGGGCCGTCCTTTCCGCTTCGCTGATGCTCGACTACCTCGGTCACGCCGAAGCCGCGAAGACGATCGAAGACGCCGTGGCGCGCTCCATGCGCGAAGGCCAATGCACCCCGGACCTCGGAGGCTCGCTGACCACCTCGCAGGTGGGGGACCTGCTGGCCAGGGCCGCGGCGCGGGCGGCGGCGGCGGGGTAGGCGGGGACCGAAGAGGACAATCGGAGGACGTCCATGCACCCCAATGAATCCGAGCTCATCTACGACTGGAACCGCGTCGGCGACGGCGATATCCGCCCGGCCCGCGGCAAGGTCGAGCTGAACGAAGAGACTCTGCGCGACGGCTTGCAGTCGCCGTCCGTGCGCAATCCTTCGATCGAGGACAAGCTCAAGATCCTGCATCTGATCTCGGCCCTGGGGATCGAGTCGGCCAACATCGGCCTGCCCGGCGCGGGGCCGCACGTCGTGCGCGACGTGGAACGGCTGGCGCGGGAGATCGTGGAGCAGCGGCTGAGCATCGCTCCCACCTGTGCCGCGCGCACGGTGATCGCCGACGTGCAGCCGATCGTCGAGATCTCCCAGCGCACGGGCCTTGCCATCGAGGCGGCGTGCTTCATCGGCTCCTCGCCCATCCGCATGTACGCCGAGGGCTGGACGCTCGACCACATGCTCCGCTTGAGCCGAGAGGCCGTGGAATTCGCCGTCAAGGAAGGGCTGCCGGTGATGTTCGTCACCGAGGACACGACCCGCGCGGCCCCCGAGGACCTGCGCCAGCTCTACACGGCGGCGGTCGAGGCCGGCGCCCGCCGCGTCTGCGTGGCCGACACGGTGGGGCACGCGACGCCCAACGGCGCGCGCCACGTCATCCAGTTCATCCGCGAGGTGGTGGACGCGACGGGCGAGGACGTGAAGGTGGATTGGCACGGCCACAAGGACCGCGGGCTTTCGGTGATCAACGCCCTGGCTGCGGCCACAGCGGGCGCCGACCGCCTGCACGGTACCGCCGTGGGCATCGGCGAGCGGGTGGGCAACTGCCCCATCGACATCCTGCTCGTGAACATGCAGCTCCTGGGCTGGATCGACCGCGACCTGAGCCGCCTCCAGGAGTATTGCCGCCTGGTGGCGGACACGACGGGCGTGCCGCTGCCGGACAACTATCCCGTGGTGGGGAAGGACGCCTTCCGTACCGGCACGGGCGTCCACGCCGCGGCCATCATCAAGGCCCGCGCCCGCGGCGAAGACTGGCTGGCCGACCGCATCTACTCCTCGGTTCCGGCGTCCCTCATCGGCAGCCGCCAGATCATCGAAGTGGGCCCCATGAGCGGCGAGTCGAACGTCATCTACTGGCTCAAGGAAAGGGGAATCGAGCCGAAAGACGAGCTGGTCAAGGCGATCTTCCGGAAGGCCAAGAGCTCGAGCTCCACCCTCGAAGAGGCGGAGATCCTGGACGTCTGCGCCGAGCACGGAGTAGGGCCGCGGACGACTGTGACGCCGTGAGCGGAGTCTTCCCAGCCCCCGGGTCCCTTTGGGGCCAGTCCTTATTTCCAGCCCCGACGGGGCGACAGCATGTAGCCTGGGGCGTCAGCCCCAGGACAGGAGTTCCCCCATTTTCCCTTCAGCCCCGAAGGGGCGACAGCAGCGTTTATTGTGGCGGTCTGCTGCCGCCCCTTCGGGGCTGGAAAATTCGTTTCGGTCCCCTACCTGGGGCTGACGCCCCAGGCTACATGCTGTCGCCCCGTCGGGGCTGGCGTTGATGGCCGACCCCGCCCAGAAACCTGCCCCCTGGCGCCGCGTCCTCGATCGTTATCTGGACGGCTTGGCGGAGGAGCGCGGCCTTTCTAAGAACACCGTCGCGAGTTACCGCAACGATTTGGTGCGTCTTGGCGAATGGCTGGCGAAGAAGGGCGGCCATGACCTGCTGGCGGCGGACCCTTCAGATCTTTCAGCCCATATGCGGAGCCTCCAACAGCAGGGTCTATCCCCGCGCTCCAGCGCCCGGGCCCTCTCCGCCATCCGCGGCTTCTACGAGAACTTGGTGACGTTTAAGGAGCGGGCCGACAATCCGGCCGTCAATCTCCTTCCTCCCAAGTTGTACAAACCGCTGCCGAAGGTGCTTTCCGAGGATGAGGTGGAGGCGTTGCTCGCCACGCCGGACGTCTCAACGCCTATAGGCCTGCGGGACCGGGCCATGTTCGAGATGCTCTACGCCGCCGGCCTGCGGGTGAGCGATCTAGTGGGTCTCAAACTCGCGCAGCTTCGCTTAGATGTCGGCTTTCTCGTAGCCTTCGGGAAGGGAAACAAGGAGCGGGTGGTGCCGGTGGGGGAGCAGGCCGAGCACTGGACCCGGAGGTATCTCGCCGAGGTTCGCCCGACGCTCGGTCATGGCCGGCATCAAATGGTCTTCCTCAACCGCTTCGGCGAGCCGATGTCGCGCAGCGGCTTCTGGCGCATCATCAAGGCGCACGGCCTCAAAGCCGGCATTCGCTCGCCGCTCTCCCCCCACGTCCTGCGCCACAGCTTCGCCACCCACCTCTTGGAGCACGGCGCGGACCTGCGGGCCGTGCAGTCCATGCTCGGCCACACCGACATCTCCACCACCCAGATCTACACCCACATCCACCAGGCCCGCCTGAGGTCGCTGTACGACAAGTTCCATCCGCGCTCGTAACATTTGCGGCGGCCGGCGAGCCGAAGGAGAATAGGAGAGAGCCAAGGGCGAAGAGGAGGTCCCTTATGAATCCAGACGTGATCGTGATCGGCAGCGGATTCGGCGGTGCCATCACGGCGTGCCGCCTGGCCGAGAAGGGGTACAAGGTGTTGATCCTCGAGCGCGGCCGGCGGTGGGACAAGACCACCTATCCCAGCAAGAACGAAGATCCAGACGTGTGGCTGTGGAGCCACGACCATCCGGAACGTACGAATGGATGGTTGGATCTGCGAATTTTCCCCGACATGTCGGTGATCCAAGGCGCCGGAGTCGGCGGCGGCTCGCTGATCTATGCCAGCGTTTCGGTCGAAGCGCCGCCCAAGATCTTCGCCGCCGGCTGGCCGCAGGAGATCACCTACGGCGAGTTGAAGCCATATTACGACGCGGTCAAGACCTTCCTGAACGTCCAGCAGCTACCCAGGAACCAGTGGAACCCGCGCACCCACCTGATGCGCGATGCGGCCGATAAGATCGGCGCCGGCGATCGTTTCAAGCTCGTGGACATCGCCGTCTCCTTCGATCCCAACCTGGTTTACGATCCGGAGCATCCGCCGGCTGAACAGGACAGCAAGCAATTCACCAACGCGCAGGGGGTGCAGCAGGGTACATGTGTCCATACCGGACTCTGCGACGTCGGCTGTCCTGTCAATGCCAAGAACACGCTGGACCTGAACTACATCCCATGGGCGGAGAAGCACGGTGCCGAGGTGCGCCCGCTTCATCTGGTGACGAACATCGAAGCGGTCAACGGTGGTTATCGCGTGTCCTTCGACCGCTTGGAAAACGACAAACGGATTGGCGGCAGCGAGACCGCCCGTATCGTGATCGTAGCGGCGGGCTCGCTCGGCTCGACCGAGTTGCTTTTACGTTGCAAGGAACTGAATGGGAGCCTGCCGAACATCAGCCGGTTCCTCGGTCGCAACTGGAGCAGCAACGGGGATTTCCTGACGCCTGCCGTCTACACGGATCGCAGACCGACGCCTGCAGCGGGTCCCACCATCTCCAGCGCCATCGATTTCCTCGACGGCAGCGACAAGGGGCAGACCTACTGGATCGAGGACGGCGGCTTTCCCCACTTCCTGGGCAGCTTCTACTCGAGCGGCGTGGCGCGTGCCATCAAGGCGCTGGAGCCCGAGAAACTCATCCAGGAGATCAACGACTTTCTGCGCCGGAACGATCCCACAGACCACGTGATGCCCTGGTTCGCGCAGGGAGTCGACGCCGGTAATGGTGTCTTTTCTCTAAAACGTCCCTGGTGGTTCTTCGGGCCTCGCAGGTTCCACCTGTCGTGGGATGTGACCAAGTCGCTGCCCGTCTTCAACGCGATCTGGGACATGCACAAGCGCCTGTCGCGCGAGACTGGCGGAACGCCGCTGTCATCGCCGGCTTGGATCCTGTCGCGCGACCTCATCACGCCGCATCCGCTGGGCGGGTGCAACATAGGCGACTCGCCCGCGACAGGCGTCGTCGATCACAAGGGAGAGGTCTTCGGCTACAAGAACCTGTACGTGGCGGATGGGGCGATCGTCCCGACCCCGCTCGGGGTCAACCCGTCGCGCACGATCGGTGCGCTGGCCGAACGGATCGCGCACATCATCGTGGTCGAAGGAAGATGAGAGCTGCCTCCTTCAGCTCCCTTCCCGGCTGATCGGGAAACCCTGCCGCCCGGCTCAGTTGATGATCACGCTCGCTTTGCCGGTCAGGCTCTTGACGGAGTACGTCTCGACGGGTCCGGGTTGCGGGTGCCCGATCGGGACTCTGTTTTCAAACACGACGAAGGTCGAGAGCTTTTCCGGCTTTCCCAGGGTGACCAGAACCTTCGGCAGCACCAGGGTGAAGCGATACTTGGGAGTGAAGTCGGTCTCTCCGTCGCCGACGCTCAGCAGCAGGCCGAGAGCGGTCTCTTCCTGGCGGATCTGGTCTCCGACGAAGTTTTGAGTCTGTTTGCCGTCCTGATAGCTGATCTTTGGCCTGAGGAGAAGGTCCGTCGCCGTATAGGTGATGGTGAGGGGGCCACTGCGGAGCTCATAGTGGTTCGCCTCCGTGAGCTGGGGGGACGGCTTGGCCTGGGATTGTGAGGACATGAGGCTCTCCTTTCGAAGTTGGGTGTGGATTCACTCCCCCAATGTCGATCCCGGGAAAAACATTTCGCGCTAATGCTGACCGAGGCGTTGCCGCGCCCAGTTTGCTAGTATGTCGAGGGAGGTCAATGTCTCTATGCCCAGGCGCGCTCTATCGTCCATCGTCCTCGGCGGATTCTCTTACCTCCCGAGTCGTAGCCACTCTTGAATCTCGCTATGACCGAATCGATTCGCATCCTCTCCGCAACTGAAGCCGATGCCCCTGCAATTCTCGAGATCTACCGCCCCTTCGTCGAGGATACGGCGGTGTCTTTCGAGCTGGCTGCGCCCCCGGTCGAGGAATTCGCCGCCCGTATCGCAAAGGCCTTGGCAGGCTGGGAATGGCTCGTCGCGGAGCGAGACGGTCAATGCCTCGGTTACGCGTATGGGTCTTTGCACCGTGCGCGCCCTGCCTACCGTTGGTCGGTCGAGGTATCCGCCTATGTGCACCCGAGCCACCACCGCCAAGGCATCGGTCGCGCGCTGTATCTGAAGCTGTTCGAAGATTTGACTGACAAGGGCTTCTGCAACGCCTATGCGGGCATCACCCTGCCCAACGACGGCAGTGTTGCTCTGCACCGCAGCGTTGGATTCGAGCCCATCGGAATCTTCAAGGCCGTAGGCTGGAAGTTCGGCAGGTGGCACGACGTCGCGTGGTTTCAGCGGGCCCTTCGAGACGGGCCGCCGGCGGAATAGCATCCGGAGGCCCCGATGAGCAACGATCAACCCCCCGCTCGATCAACGTTCGTCTGCCCGTCCTGTGGCACAGAGTCTTTTGACCAATTCTACTCGATGCTCAACTGCGTTCACGGCGCCGCCGGAGGTACGAATGGATCGGACCGGCATCGCCGCATCGGAGACGACCCGCCGTCCCCGTGATGCCGGGAGAGGATATCGTTCAGGTCTGGGTCGTCTCTACGGAACCTCGGAGAGGCGGCCAGCGACAGGGATTCCGGACGGGTTTGGGAGACACGGCTTCGCGAGGTCCCGGTATCGCCATCCTTTGCCATCGCGAGACCGGTCCGTAGAGACGCCCCAGACCCGTTACGAGGCCCTCGGCAGGCTACGAGGACGGCGGGGCGTCTCCGAGGGGGGGCGGCCCCCGCCGCCCGGAATTTCCCGCCCGCCTCTTCGGTTCCCTACCCTTGAGCACCAGCGAGTGGCTAGGCGTTTCCGCCGGCTGTTCCGTATACTGAGTGCCGGCTGAGGCCGTCCAACTCTGGAGAGACCCGCTTCTGATGCCAAGATCCAGGTCCCGTTCGCT
This sequence comes from Thermoanaerobaculia bacterium, assembly GCA_049284515.1. Classification (GTDB taxonomy): domain Bacteria; phylum Acidobacteriota; class Thermoanaerobaculia; order Multivoradales; family UBA5704; genus DATARR01. The sequence continues at coordinate 21,928 of JBAPYB010000302.1, read as the reverse complement.
GTCGCCGTGCCTCGCGGTGGGCGCCCTGCTGTCCTTCGGCCTCGCCCCGGCCCGGGCGGAGCTGGTGATCCTGGTCGACGGCAGCGTCATGAAGGCCTCGGACTTCGAGGCGGTGGGCGAGCAGGCCCAGGTGACGCTGGCCTCCGGCGGCCGCATCACGATGCCCATCGACCGGGTCGACCGCGTGCTGGACGACGAATACACGCCGCCGCCCCCACCGCCGCCGGCCTCCGCCGTGGCCGCGGTCGAGGCCGCCAAGCCGGTCGTGCCGCTCAAGTTCGAGGAGTCCCAGAAGGTCCCGGACGGCCCCTACGGCAAGATGATCTACGAGGCCTCCCGCCGGCACTCGGTCAATCCCCAGGTGGTGGCGGCGCTCATCGGCGCCGAGTCGGCGGGCAATCCGAAGGCCTACTCGCGGAAAGGCGCGCTCGGGCTGATGCAGCTCATGCCCTCCACCGCCCAGCGCTTCGGGGCGAAGCTGGAGAAGATCTACGAGCCCAAGGAGAACCTGGAGGCCGGCATCAGCTACCTGGCTTGGCTGGCGGAGCAGTTCCCCAACGACCTCTCCAAGGTTCTCGCCGCCTACAACGCCGGCGAGAACGCCGTTTGGCGCTATGGCGGCATTCCCCCTTATCGCGAGACGCGCGATTACGTGAAGCGCATCTACACGACGCTGGGTCTCGCGCTCGGCAAGATGTAGCCCGAGAATCCTGATGGGTGAGACGGACATTCGCGCTGAGGTCTTCCAGCGTGTGCGCAAGGTCGTCGCCGAGGTGTTGAAGATCCGCGAGGACGGCATCACCCTGGAGAGCCGCTACACCGAGGACCTCCACCTCGACTCCTTCGACAACCTGTCGCTGCTGATGGCGCTCGAAGACGAGTTCGATCGCTCGATCGAGGACGAAGGCGTCCGGCAGCTCACCACGGTGGGGGAGACGGTGGACTTCATCGTTCGCCTGGCGGACCGCGCAGTCAACGCCGGCGCCGCTCCCCCCGCTTCCCTCGCTTCATGAGGCGCCGGGTCGCCGTCACCGGCCTCGGAGTGGTCAGCTCGATCGGCCATGGCGCCGAAGACTTCTGGCGCGCCTGCCTGGCCGGAGCCTCCCGCGTCGAGGCCATTCCGCCGGCCTGGCTCTTCTACGCGCCATTCACCTCTCGCTTCTGGTCGCCGTTGCCTGAGCCCGACTACGAGGCCTGGGGCCTCGGCCGCATCGAGCGGCTGCAGAACGACCGTACGGCCTTGATTGCCATGACCGCGGCGTTCCAGGCGCTGGCGGCCGCGGGCATCCGCCGCGAGATGAAAGACGAGAAGCGGGGCATCTTCGCCCTCGCCGGAGCGGGGGGCGTCGAGCCCGAGCGCGCCGGCGTCTCTCTCGGCACCGGCATCGGCGGCATCAGCTCGGCGCTGCGCAGCACCCTCCATCAGGCGCTCACCCGGCCCAAGGAGTCGCTGCGCGAGCTGCGCGGCCGGCTTGGCGATGCAGAGGCGTTGGACCTGCTGGAGACGGTCGAGCAGCGCCTTCAGGCCCCCTCGCGCGCCAATCCTTTCGCCGTGGCCATGACCATGCCGAACACGGCGACGAGCGCGCTCAGCATCAAGCTCTCCCTAGTGGGGCCCCAGAGCACGCACTGTGCGGCGTGCGCCTCGGGCACGGTGGCGATCGGCCACGGCTATCGCTCGATCGCCGCCGGCGAGACGGACCTCGTGCTGGCGGGCGGCGTCGAGCTCCTCGACGACGACTACGGCGCCATCTTCCACAGCTTCGACCTCGCCCACACGCTCTGCCGGGGGGACGATCCCGAGAAGGCGAACCGTCCCTTCGACCGCGAGCGTTCCGGGTTCCTCTTCAGCCAGGGGGGAGGCGCCGTGCTGGTGCTGGAGGAGCTGGAGCGGGCCCGGCGGCGCGGCGCGCCCATCCTGGCGGAGGTCGCCGGTTTCGCCGAGACCTCGGACGCCCACAACATCATGGTGATGGAGCCGGAGGGCCGGCAGATCGCCCGTGCCATCGAGACGGCCCTGGCGGACTCAAGGCTAAGGCCGGACGAGATCGACTACGTCAACGCCCACGGCACGGGCACGGTCGCCAACGACGAGACCGAAGCCGCCGTCCTGTCGCGGATCTTCGGCTCCCGGCCGCTGGTCAATTCCACCAAGTCGCTGCTCGGGCACACCCTGGGAGCGAGCGGCGCCCTCGAAGCCGCGGTCACGGTGCTCAGCCTCCAGCACCAGACCACCCACGCCTGCCGCAACCTCGAAGATCCCATCGCGGACCTCAACTTCGTGCGCCAGGTCGATTCCTATCCGATCCGCGCCGCCCTCTCGCAGTCCTTCGCCTTCGGCGGCCACAACGCGGCGTTGGTGTTGCGGCAGCCCGGGCTCCCAACCTGACAGCAGCAACGACGTTGACGAGTACCCGGGAATCGGTATAGCGTAGCAACACTATATAGAATTTTAATTTCAGACATATTTTTTATCGATAGCCTGAGCAGGCGTGAAGACTGTCGGGAAGGCGTTGGAGGAGCAAACGTTGGTGGGTCTGGCAATGCTCGTCGCCGCCGCTGGAGCGGCCCAGCCGGGCACACCGGAGGACGTTGCGTCGGACGTCCCTTCGCTCAGCGCTTGCGGGCTCCTCCCGCTCGAGATCGCCTGCGCAGTGCTGGGCCTCGGCCTTCTCGCGGTCGCCCTCTGGTGGCTGCCGCGCCGCCCGGTCGGCCGCTGGACGACCGCCATCGACCTCGCCATTCTGATGCTCGTCGCCGCGGTGTTGCGCTTCGGTTGGCTCCAGCTCCACCCGGAGTCGATCGGCCAGGGTTGGCTGGACAGTGCGGGCTACCTGGACAACGCGCGTCTGCTCTCCTCCGGCCAGGCGCCGTTCTGGGACAGCACGGATTGGCATGCGTGGTCGAGCTGGATCAGAGCGCCCGGCTATTACGCGTTCCTGGCCGCTCTCGACTGTCTGGCACCCCGCGATCTGCTCTTCGTGGGGCGCGCCCAGGCGCTCGTCACCACCGCGACGGTGGGAGTGGCCTACCTCATGGCACGGCCGCTCTTCGGCCGTTGCGCTGCCTGGATCGCCGGCGGGTTGCTGGCGGTTTTTCCGGAGGCGATCGTGAGCGCCGCGTGGATCGTACGCGAGCCGCTCTACCTGTTTTTTCTGCTGGCCGGCCTGGCGGCGCTCGCGTGGGCGACCGACCGCACCTCCTGGCGGTTGGCCGCGGCCGCCGGGGCGCTCCTCGGCCTTGCCTGCCTGGTGCGTTCCGATCCGCTCTACTTCGTTCCCCTCGCGGCCGTGGGGCTGATCCTCGCGCGCGGCAGGCGCGGCTGGGTCCCGGCGCTGGCGCTCGTCGGCGGGCTCGCCCTCCTGGTGATTCCCTGGATGGTACGCAACTCGATCATCTACGAGGCGCCGATGCCGATCGAAGACGTCTCGGTGTTCAACTTCCTGCTCTTCCACCCGGACCCCAAGTACGTGCGGATCGACGGCATCGACTTCGACAAGCCGGGGTGGAATCGCATTCTGCGCCAGCGGCTCAAGAGGGTGAACCGGGATAGCTCGCTGTCGCGCCGCAGCAGCGAGATCGTGCTGCGAGGCCTCGGCCGCCTGCTGCGCGAGCCGGGTGCCACTCTCCACCGCTTCGGGAAAAATCTGCGCTTCTACTTCTCACCCTTCGATGAGGATTACTTGACCGACCACGGGGCGCCCCTCTCGCCTTGCGGCGAGCGTTTCGCCACCGATTGGCTCAACGGCGTTTTTCTCCTGGCGCTGGCTCTCGGCGCCCTCGGCATCGTGCTCTCCCTTCCAGATCGCCGCACCTGGCCGTTGGCGCTCTGGGTCGTCTATCTCACGCTGGTGCTGAACCTGTTGTACAACCCGCAGGAGCGCTATCGCATCGCCTCGACGCCGGTGCTCATGGCATTCGCCGGCGCTGTGCTCGTTCGGTTCGTCGGTCGCAACCAAGACTCCGGTGCACGGCGGTCGGGCGGCGGCGAGTCACCGCCTCCCGGCCCGGCGGCGGCTCCGGCTGGAGTCGAGATGCAGGCGGGATCGGCCCCTACCCCGGCCCCCCGTACCGCAGCACCATGAGCGTGCGGTCGTCCCCCGCCGGGTGGCCGGCCGTGTGGTGCTCGACGGCGGCGAGCAGGCGATTGCGGATGCTCATGGCGCTGTCCCCCGGGCCTCCCGCGAGGACCTTGACCACGCTGTCGTAGCCGAAGGGCTCGTCGGCGGCGTTGGTGGCCTCGATGAGGCCGTCGGAGAGCCAGACGGCGGATTCGCCCGGTGCCAGGGTCGTGGTGGCGCTGGCGTAGGAGTGGCCCAGGCCGCCGAGCGCCGAGCTGGGGAGGAGGATCTCCTCCACTCTATTTCCGGAATTGTCGCCGCGCACGACGTAGGTGGGGGGATGGCCGGCGTTGGTGAGGCGCAGCACGCCGGTCTTCAGGTTGAACAGGCCGAGGGTGGCGGTGACGAAGAATCGGCTCTCGCCGTTCGAGCGCACGACGCCGTCCAACCGGCGCAGGATCTCCGCCGGCTCCCGCGTCTCATCGACCAGGATGAGCAGCGCCGACTTGAGCATCGCCATGCGCAGCCCGCTGGACAGCCCGTGGCCGGAGACGTCGGCCATGATCACCGCCAGCTCGTCCTCGGCGATCCGCAGCACGTCGAAGTAGTCGCCGCCGATGGCGGCGCTGGGCTCGAAGAGGGTGGCGAACTCGATGCCGCCGCCCGCCGGCAGGTCGCTCGGCAGCAGGCTCTTCTGGAGGTTGCGGGCGAGCTCCAGCTCCTTCTCCAGCAGCTCCTTCTGCGCCGAGGTGGCGACCAGGGACTCCAGGTTCCCCGCCATCTCGTTGAAGGAGCGCTGCAGATCGCCCACCTGGTCGCGCCGGCGCACGGGGATGCGCACCGCGAAGTCGCCGCGGCGCACGGCCTGGGTGGCCCGGCTCAGCCGGTTCACCGCCCGCGACAGGCCGACGATCATGAACACCGCCATCAACGCGGCGGAGGCGTAGACGTCGAAGAGCAGGAAGGCCACCACGAACAGCATCACCCAGGCCAGGGAGTCGATCTCGGGAGCGCTGGCGAAGAGGTAGCGGACGACGGTGCGGGGCGTGCCGTTGAGGTTGGCCGCGAGGTAGTCCGAGGCGATCTTGCCGCTGTTCAGGTCGAAGAGCGGGCCGCTGATCTCGCCCCACCAGAGGACGGGATCGTCCCAGAAGCGTTCGCCTTGGGAGAGGGCGCGGAAGAATTTTGCCGCTTCCGCCGCCTGCTGTTCCTTGTGCAGGGGATGGAGAGGGACCCTCCGGCCCTTCAGCTCCAGGCTGATGAACTTGAGGTTTGGATCGTCCGAACGGTAGGTCTCCACCCAGATCCCGGCCCGCCGGCTGAGCTCCACGTCGAGATCTCCCGCATAGAGGGCGACGACCCCGACGCCCTGCCGGGAGCCCATGGCCATCAGAGTCGGTGGCGAGCCCGCCGTGGTCACGAAATGGGGAACGACCCCCCAGCGCGGGCCGCGGGCGAGAGGCACGGAGGTTTCCCCCCACGTGGGCCAGGCGGTGGGCGTCCGCCGGTCGCCGGCCACCCGCCGGCCGTTCCGGTAGTAGCCGAAGACGACCGCGGAGTCGACGGCCGGAGGGGGCGTGCGAGCGGTGGAGAAGGTGTTCAGATGGGAGCGCACCCGGGCGTCCAGCTCCATCTGGACGGACTCCACGCCGTCGCGATAGAGGTGGCCCAGGAAGAAGCCGGAGAGCAGGTACCCCAGCACTCCCAGCAGCAGGGTCAACAGGGGGATCGGCAGCGCGCCGAGCAGCAGATAAGAGAAGGCCAGCCGCCGCCCCACTTTGTAGAGGAAGGCCTGGTAGAGCCGCCAGCCGAGCCAGAGGAGGATGAGGACGGTGACCGCCGCCAGGAAGCCGCGGGCGAGGAAGCTGACGTAGGGGATGGGCAAGATCGCCAGGCCGGCCATCAAGGCGAGCGGCACGCCGGCGAAGATCAGGAGTCTGCGAGTGCGCGGTTTCACGAAGGTGGATGGGAGGCCGGTAGACGGCTTCCCTCCTGGGCACTACGGCCCGGGCGGAGCAAAGTTTTTTGTCTCCCGGGGGAACCGGACGCCAGAGTGGCCGCCGTGCCGGGTTGGACAACCGCTCCGGCTTCCGTCATAGAATCGCGGAGGACCTCCCTGGCAGGCAGGCGTCCCACGAGGCCTCAAGGGATCTTAGCGCGAACTGGAGGGGGAAGGAGACACCGTGTCGAGGATTCCGCGTTTCCTGGAGCACCTGAAGACCGGCTTCACCGCCGAGGCGGTGAGTGCTGCCCGCTTCCGAGCCTATGCCGTCAAGGCCGAGCAGGACGGCCACCCCAACCTCGCCCGCCGCTGGCGCAGCCTGGCCGAGGCCAAGGACGCCCTCGCCATCGAGATGCTCGAAGCCGCCGAGCAGGTGCGCGGCCTGCACGCCGACCTCGGCCACGCCCTCTCCGAGGAGCGCTACGAGAACGACATCCTCTATCCCAAGATGATCCGCGACGTCAGCGGCGTCGACGAGCCCACCGCCAACGTCTTCCTGCGTGTGGTCACGGCTCAGAAAGAGCACCTCCGGCAGCTCGAGACCCTGCGCGAAGAGACCAACGCCGCCGAAGGGGACGTGGCCCTGCCGGCCGGGGGTTAGCAGGTCAGCAGAGGCCAGCCCTTCCCGAAGGGCTGGCCTGTCCCCCAGACGGTTCCAACCGGCACTAACTTTACAGCGGTACATCGTGTACCAGAAGGCCTCGATTTTTCCTTGCAGGTGATGGGGACGTACGCCCATTCCAAAAGGAGGTTGGCATGTATTTCAACAGCCTTGGAGAGAGGGTTTCACGCGCGCGGTTCAAGGAGATGTACAACGCGTTCAAAAACCGGCAGGAGCTCATCAAGGCAGGCCTGATGAACCGGCGGAACCTGCTCAAAATGGGCCTTCTCTCGGGCACCGGCTACCTGGCTGCGAAAAACGGCTTGAGCGCCTGGGCGTATGGCGGTGGTGGCGGTGGCAACGGCGGCCAGTGCGCCAGCCCCACCACCACTCCTTTCACGCTGAATCTCCCCATCATGCCGACCAAGCAGCCGGTCGCCTGGTCGTCGCTCACCCCGGCGCCGCAGATCAATCCGAACACCGCGATCAATCCGTCGACCGGGCTCGCCTACGAGGGACGCACCCGCGCCCACCAGGCACCGCCCCTCGGATTCCCGTTTCCCACTGCGGTGGCCTACCAGGTCACGCAGCGGGCGGGGCTGGTGACGGTCTCCAATCAGTTGCCCCAGCAGTCCATCTGGGGCTTCGACGGCATCAGCCCCGGCCCCACCTACGTGGCGCAGTACGGGACCCCGGTCCTTGTACGCAACGTCAATGCGCTGGCCGGAGACAACTCGGGTTTCGGCTTCCCTTCCGTCACCACTCACCTGCACAATGCCCACAACCCTTCCGAAAGCGACGGCTTCCCGCAGGATTATTTCGCGAGCGGCCAATATTATGATCAGTATTACCCGAACGTGCTCGCCGGCTTCAATTCGACGAATCTGCCCACCGGCGACGTCAACGAATCGCTGAGCACGCTGTGGTATCACGATCACCGCGTAGACTTCACCTCCCAGAACGTCTACAAGGGGCTCGCGGGCTTCTACCTGCTGTTCAATCAGTACGACACGGGAAATGAGACCACGGGCTTCCGCCTGCCCAGCTTCCCGGACTACGACATTCCCATGATGTTCGCCGACAAGTGCTTCGACCCGACGACTGGACTGCTGGCTTTCGACACTTTCAACCTGGACGGCATTCTGGGCGACAAGTTCCTGGTCAACGGCGTGATCCAGCCCGTGTTGCACGTCCATCCTCGGCGCTATCGCTTCCGCTGGCTGAACACCGGCCCGTCGCGTTTCCAGCAGATCTACCTGACGGACCTCAACAACCTCGGCGCCAACAATCAATTCTGGCAGATCTCGAACGACGGCAACCTGTTGCCCACTCCCATCCAGGTACCGGCGGTGGCCATGGGCGTCGCGGAGCGCGCAGACGTGATCCTCGACTTCACCCAGCTCGCGGGCAAGACCCTGTATCTCGAAAACCGATTGGAGCAGACCAACGGCCGCGGTCCCACCGGCAACATCAAGGCCGCGGGCCAGGGCAATCTGCTGCTCAAGATCGTCGTCGACCTGCCGCAGGTGGCCGACAACAGCGTGAGCCCGGCGACCTTGCCGGCCTACTACGCGCTGCCGAGCACCGCCGCCACACCCCGAGTGCAGCGCTCCTTCAAATTCGACCAGACCCGCGACGGCGAGTGGACGATCAACGATCAATTTTTCGACGGCCTGCATCCGCGCTTCACCGTCCAGAAGAACAGCGTCGAAACCTGGTCGCTCAGCGGCGGCCGCGACTGGGAGCATCCCATTCACATCCACATGGAGGAGTTCCAGATCCTCCAGGGAGCCGCGGGCCTCTACCCGGACAGCCAATATGGCGGCACCTGGGGCGGCGGCTCGGGCTGGCACCACGGCGGGAGTTGGGGCAGCGGGGGCGGAGCCTCGACGGGAGTGAACAAGTCGCGCAAGGATGTCGTCCGGGTCACCAGCCGGGGGGACGTCAAGGTCTTTTTCCGCTTCCGGGATTGGGTTGGGCCTTACCCGATGCACTGCCACAACATCATCCACGAAGATCACGCGATGATGATCCGGTTCGACATCGCCGTGAACGGGGATACCAACAGCCGGCCGTGAGGCCAACTCCGAGAGTCGAAAGGAGATCCTGCCATGTCCAGCGTGACGAGAAGAGGATTGCTCGCGGTTTCGGCCCTGCTCCCCCTGGCCCGCGTGCTGCCGGCGCGCGCCTGTGAAGTCCCTGCCGGTCCCCCCTCGGCCGGGCCCTTCGCACCTTCCTTATCGGGACGGGAGATAATGCGGCGGAGGTGCTTTCCGGACGTCGTCCTGACCACCCATGAAGGCCGGCAGGTCCGTTTCTACGAGGACCTGCTCAAGGACAAGATCGTCGTCTTGAACCTCATGTATACGAACTGCCAGGGCGCCTGCCCGGCCATCACGGCGAATCTGGCGCGGGTGCAGAATATCCTGATCGAGCAGGGAAAGCGCAACGTCTTCCTCTACTCGCTCACCGTCAAGCCCGAGGAGGACACGCCGGAGAAGCTCAAGGCCTATGCGGAAATGCACAACGTGGGTCCCGGCTGGAAGTTCCTGACCGGCAGGCCCGCCGACGTCGAGCTCCTCCGCGGCAAGCTGGGCTTCGTCGACATCAAACCCGAGGTGGACGAGAAGGACCGGGCGAGCCACAGCGGCATGGTCCGTTTCGGCAACGAGCCGCAAGCCTGGTGGGCCGCCTGCCAGGGGCAGGCCAATCCCGAATGGATCGCACGGGAGATTTCCTACGTGATTCCGGCGGAAAGGGCGGCGAGGTAGGAGGGCTCGGCCTGGTAGTCGTGGTCGAATTGCCTTGTAATTTGACCACGAAGTGGTCAGATTGCTAGGCTTCTCGCATGTTGGCGAGGACTCTGGCCGCCCGCCTGCCTCAGCCCTCGGGACCGCGACGGATCGTCGTGCTGACCGGGGCCCGCCAGGTGGGCAAGACCACCCTGGCCCGTGCGCTGTACGGGAGCGGCCTCCGCTACCTGAACCTCGACTCCCCCGGAGAACGGGAGCGCCTGCGAGCGGTGCCCGCGGAGGCGTGGGGGCGGGTCGTGGGGCCGGCGGTGCTCGACGAGGTCCAGAAGGCTCCCGGCCTGCTCGACAAGATCAAGTGGGCCTACGATGAAGGGGACCTCGCGTTCTCCGTCCTCCTCGGCTCCTCCCGCATCCTGCTGTTGGAGCAGGTCCGGGAGAGCCTCGCGGGGCGGGTCTTCCTCTACGAGCTGTGGCCCCTCACCGTCGGCGAGCTTGCTCCTCTCTACGGTGGAACCTTCCCGAATGAGCCCCTGATCGCCGGTCTCCTGGGAGCCCTCCCAGGTCTTGCCGAACGGCTTCGGCCCCTCCAGGACGGGGTCGTCGGTCCGCAGGTGGGTGCGGCGCAGGCAGCCTTGCAGCACGCGCTGGAGTGGGGCGGCTTGCCGGCTCTCCTCCAATATCCTGTCGAGGAGCGGCGGGAGTGGCTCGACGCCTATCAGGCCACCTACCTCGAACGGGACCTGGCGGACCTCGCGAATCTGCGGGACCTGGAGGCCTTCGCCCACTGCCATCGGTTGGCCGCCTTGCGGGCGGGAAGGATCCTCATCTATTCAGAGCTGGCCCGGGATGCGGGTCTGCCCGTCACCACCGTGCGTCGATATCTACGCTACCTCGATCTCTCGTTCCAGACCTTCCACCTGCCGGCCTGGGCGGGCAACCCGAGCGTGCGGCTGATCAAATCGCCGAAGCTCATCTGGTTCGACAGTGGCGTCCAACGCGCCCTCTCCGGCGAGATCGGCGGGCTGCGCGGCGAGCAATACGAGAATGCGATGATTGCCCAGATCCTGATTACGCTACGGAACCTGGGCGTTCGGGTTGACGCCTCCTATTTCCGCACCGGCGGCGGCCTCGAAGTCGACCTCATCTTGGAGAAGCAGGAAGGCCTCCTGGGGATCGAATTCAAAGCGCGCCCCAAAGTGGACGCGCGGGACGCGACCGCCTTGGAGCAGGCGAGACGGGTGCTGGGAGACCGCTACCGCGGGGGCCTCGTCGTCTACCGCGGCGACCAGGTCGTGCGGCTGACCGAGACCGTCTTCGGAGTTCCGGACTGGCTGCTGCTGGGGATGTGAAAACGGGACCGGCCGTGGCAAGGCGGCCGGCTGGAGAGCGGCCGGGCGACCCGCGGGGCGCGGCGTTCGACCCGCGGGATGGGAGGCCCGACCCGGGAATCGCGTCACCGGATCGAAGGGGCGCGTCAGGGGACCGGAGGGGCGCATCGCGGGACCCGAGGAGCGCGCTGCCCGACCCTCGGGTCGCATCACAGGACCCTCGGGTCGCACTACAAAATCCATGGGTCGCATTACGGGACCCTCGGGTCGCACTACAAGACCCTTGGGTCGCAGCACAAAACCCTCGGGTCGCATCACAGAAACCTTGGGTCGCACTACAGGACCCTCGGGTCGCACTACAGGACCCTTGGGTCGCACTACAGGACCCTCGGGTCGCGTCGTGCGACCCGAGGGGCGAATGATGACCGAACGCTCCGTTGTGTTGCACGGAGCGGTTCGAGCGGCCGGCGAACGGTACTTTGTGTTGCAGAAGCACCGCTCCGTGTCTCATTCCGGCTCGCCCATGTTGCAGGAGCGGATCGTTGTGTTGCATCGGCGTCGCGCCGGCACGGACCGGCGGTATTGAAGTACCGGGGCACGGGACCAATCTATATAGAAGAGAACTGGGTGAACGGCGAGACCGGGTGGGGGATCGCCTCCTACGGGCGTCGCGGTCCCAGATCTCTCGACGGTTCGCCCCCCACTGTAGAGGCGCCCGCGGATCCTGGAGGCGGACTCTTCCCTGGCGGCGGAGATCGCCAAGATTCTGGAAGCGGCCGGGCCGAAGACCTCGTTCCATCTTGAGGTGCACGGCTCCGGCGCTGGCGCTCAGGGGCAGGGCAACGTGGTGGCTGGAAAAGAGGGGATCGCGGCGGGGCGGGACGTTCGGATCACGAAATAGGGTTGCGGTAGGTAGAATTCCACCATGGCACGCGGCTGGGAAAGCAAGTCCGTCGAATCTCAGCAGGACGCCCAATCGTTCCGGGAGCCGGGGGAGGCGATGACGCCGGAGCAGCGCCAGCGGAAGGCCAAGCGCGATAGCGTCGAGCTGTCCCGCCGGCGGGTGCTTCAGGAGATCGAAACGACCCGATCCGCGGTCCGTCGCACGTCTCTCGAACAGGCGCTGGCCTTCCTGGACCAGCAAATCGAAGAGCTTTCAGACGGCGAGGCTTCCTGAGAGGACGTAGGGGCGCCGCCTCTCCTGTTCTCCTACTTGGCTGAGCGACTTGAAGGTAGTAGACTACTACCTGAGGAGGGAAGGAAGATGGGCATACCCCTCAAAGTCTCCGATAGCCTGTTCGCCATCGCCAAGCAGGAGGCGCAGGCAACCGAGCGCTCCATCACGGCTCAGGTCGAGCACTGGGCGCTCATCGGCCGAGCGGTCGAGGCTATTTTGGCTCATCAGGAGCTGCTGACCCTCAAGCAGGTGGGCGAGGTACTCACGCCTTTGTATCCTTCGATGACTCGGCGGCAGGAGGTACACGACCTTCTTACGCGGATCGCGACCAGCACGGATCGTGAGCCCACCAAGAAGGCCCTGCGTGAAGGCGGGGCGCCTCTGTATGCCGCTGACCCTGAGCATCCAGGCATGATCGTGCAAGTGCTGCCTGACGGCACACGCACACCTGGCCGCCTGGAAGGCCGGCGGTTCGTACCCTCTTGAACACCTGCTCTATCACGAGCATACAGTGACTCGCGATCTCGGGACGGCGATTCGCGGGGTATTGGCTCGAGCCGAACCGGTTCTCGTGTTTCTTGCTGGGCCGAACGGCGCCGGCAAATCTACGTTTTTCAGAGATTACCTCCAGGAGCTCAACCTTCCCTTCGTCAATGCCGACGAGATGGCGCTCCGGCTTCGCGAGTCTTCGAGGCCTCCGGAACCCGAGGACGTCGACGGTATCGCTTTCGAGATGACCGAAAGATTACGCCTCTCGTTATTGGCCCGCCGCCAGTCTTTTTGCACAGAAACGGTCTTCTCCGATCCTCAGGGAGCCAAGCTCGACTTTCTCAAGCAGGCCCGCGCCTCCGGATACTGGGTGTGTCTCGTTTTCATCGGGCTCAGTGATTCCGAGCTGTCGACCGCGCGCGTCATGCAACGAGTTGCGGCGGGAGGACATGATGTGCCGGATGAAAAGCTGCGGGGACGCTTTTCGAGGACTTTGGCGAATCTTCAGAACGCGGTTTCGATCGCGCACGAGGCATTCCTGTTCGACAACAGCTCTGATCGAGATCCCTTTCGGCTTGTCGCAATTTATTCCGAGGGACAGATAAGGGTCCGGGTTGATCCGCTTCCGGATTGGACGACCGGATTGCCGGAGCTCTAAACTGAAGCGCGCGTCTCTCGAACAGGCGCTGGCTTTCCTGGACCGCCAGATCGAAGAGCTTTCAGACGGCAAGGTTTCCTGAGAAGGTTATTCTTTGCGCACGCCCTCCGCAGGCCCCTGCCGCCAGCCCGCCAGGGCGACGTTCCCGTAGCCCCGGGCGGGAACCGGCGGAGCCGGTGCGAACCCGGGGAGGGGAGACGTGTTCCGATCCTCGCGTGGCCGAATCCCCGCGCGGCTCCGATCCATGTCGTACCGGCCCACGACCAGACCCGGAATGGTAACGGTGCAATCCGCCCCAATCCTCCCCTCGTCCCAATCCCGGTCTCCCCACCGTTGGCCCCTCATCGCGCCGGTCCCCATCCTCCCATCCCCGGGTTCACACCGGCTCCGCCGGTTCCCACCCGGGGCTACAGGAACGTCGCCCTTACGGGCTGTACAGCGCCCGGGAATCCCTCACCCTCGGAAGAGGTTGATTCCATTGGGGCAGGATGCCCAGCCCAAGGCGGGCCGTCCCCGTAACCCCCAGCAACCACAACACTTCACCGAGCTTGTGACACCCAGTCACAAGTGGTAGACTCGCAACCGGCGGGGCTGGCGGGAGAGGATTGACCGATATGGACAAGATGACTGGAGAAAGCTGGGTCACCACCACGTTCGAGACGCTGGAGGACTGGGCGGCGAGCAACTCGTTCTGGCCGTTCCCGTTTGGGACGGCGTGCTGCGCCATCGAGTTCATGTCCACCGTGTCGAGCCACTACGACCTCGCCCGGTTCGGCGGCGAGGTGGTGCGCTTCTCGCCCCGGCAGAGCGACGTGCTGCTGGTGGCGGGCACCATCAACGACAAGATGGCCCCGGTGCTCAAGAAGATCTACGACCAGATGGCGGAGCCGAAGTGGGTGATCTCGATGGGCGCCTGCGCCTGCTCGGGCGGCTTCTATCGCTCTTATCACGTGATGCAGGGCATCGACGAGATCATCCCCGTGGACGTCTACGTCCCCGGTTGTCCGCCGACGCCCGAAGGCCTGATCTACGGCCTTCTCCAGCTCAAGGAGAAGGTGGCCCGCGACCGCAAGCGGTTCCGCGAACAGGACCGGAATCAGGGGAACAACGAGGAGAAGACCGACAGTGTCAACGCTGGCGCCGTCTGAGACTTCGACCGTGCAGGAGCTCGAGTCCGTCCGGGCCAAGTTCCCGGCCGGCAGCATCCTTCCCCAGGACGGGCTCGATCAGCCGACCTGGATCGTGAGCCGCGACGTGCTGGCCGCCGTCGCCCGCGAGCTCAAGGACAATCCCCAGACCCGGTTCGACCTCATGCTCGATCTCTGCGGCGTGGACTTTCCCGACCGCGAGGAGCGCTTCGAGGCGGTCTATCACCTCTACTCGCTCCACCGCGGCTCCCGCCTGCGGCTCAAGGTGCCGCTGCGCGAGGACGACGCCGTGCTCCCTTCGCTCATTCCGGTGTGGAAGGCGGCGAACTGGTTCGAGCGCGAGATCTGGGACATGTTCGGCGTGCGGGTCGAAGGCCATCCGAATCTCTCCCGCATCCTGACCCACGAGGCCTTCCAGGGCCACCCGCTGCGCAAGGACTACGACCCGGCGCGGCGCTGGATCCTCACCGAGGATCAGATCTACAAGCCGCATTTCGATCTTCCCCCTGGGGCTGACCGCGAGGACGACATGTTCGAGCGGATGACGGTCAACATCGGACCGACTCACCCGGCCATGCACGGCACCTTCCGGCTGATGGCGGTGCTGGACGGCGAGACGATCGTCGCCTCGGACGTCGAGATCGGGTATCTCCACCGCTGCTTCGAGAAGATGTCGGAGACCCACAACTGGCAGCAGATCATTCCCTATACCGACCGGCTCAACTACTGCTCCTCCTTCATCAACAACGTCGCCTACTGCAAGACGGTGGAGAAGCTGCTGGGCATCGAGCCGCCGCCCAAGGCGGTGTGGGCGCGGACGATCCTCTCCGAGTTCTCCCGCATCATGGACCACTGCGTCTGCAACGGCTCGACGCTGGTCGATGCCGGAGCGCTGACCAACTTCTGGTATCTCTTCCAGCCCCGCGAGGAGATCTACGGCCTGCTCGAATCCGTCTGCGGCGCCCGCCTGACGGTGTCGGCCTGCCGCATCGGCGGCCTGATCCAGGATCTGCCGCCGGACTTCGAGGCCCGCTGCCGCAAGCTGCTGGAGATCATCCCCCCCTTCGTCCGGGACACCGAGACGCTGGTCAACAAGAACCGCATCTGGCAAGACCGCACGGTGGGCATCGCCGCCATCTCGGGCGAGGAGGCGGTGAATTGGGGCTGGACCGGGCCCTGCCTGCGGGCGAGCGGCGTCGGCTACGACGTGCGCCGGGCGCATCCCTACGACCTCTATGACACGGTCGATTGGGAGGTGCCGGTGCTCTACGGCGGCGACGTCTACGACCGCTACCGCATCCGCATGCTGGAGATCTGGCAGTCGCTGTCGATCATCCGCCAGCTCCTCGACCGCGGGATGCCGGAAGGCCGCCACATCGTCGACGATCCGCACGTGGCATTGCCCTCCAAAGAGGCCTGCTACAACGAGATGGAGGCCATGATCTACCACTTCAAGCTGATCATGGACGGCATCCGGGTGCCGGAAGGGGAGATCTACTCGATGGTCGAGGGCGCCAACGGCGAGCTCGGCTTCTACACGATCAGCGACGGCACGGGAAAGCCCTACCGCAACCACTGCCGGCCGCCGTGCTTCCCGATCTTCTCCACCTTCACCCGCCTCATTCAGGGCGGCTCGCTCTCGGACGCGATCGTCTCGCTGGGCGGCCTCAACATCGTCGCAGGAGAGCTCGAGCGATGACGCAACCGATGACGGAGACCTCCCCGACCCCGCCCAGCCGGCCCATTCGGCCAATATTGCGCTCGGACGCGCCGTGGCCCAACGACGTCAAGCCCTACAAGCCGGGGCTCGCGGAGCGCCTCTACCTGCCGCTTTTGGGCGGGCTGATGGTGACGGCGCGGCACTTCCTGCGCAACCTGTTCGGCAGGAAGATGTACACCATCGAGTATCCCGAGCAGCGGCGCGACTACAGCCACCGCTTCCGCGGCCATCACATTCTCACCTCGCGGCCGGACGGCTCGGTGCGCTGCGTGGCCTGTTTCCTCTGCGCCCAGAACTGCCCGGCCGAGTGCATCCACATCGAGGCCGCCGAGCATCCGGACGTCAACATCGAGAAGTACCCGGCGGTCTACGAGATCGACATGCTGCGCTGCGTCTTCTGCGGCTACTGCGTGGACGCCTGCCCGGAGGAGGCCATCATCATGTCCAACAACTACGACATGGCCTACTTCAGCCGCGAGCAGTCGATCGTCGGCAAGAACGACCTGATGAAGCCCTACACCTTCGACGAGAACCGCCTCGGTTACCGGGGGAGCTTCCCCGAAGAAGATGCGCAGCGGGCCCGCATGCGCCGCGACGCCTTCAACCTCGTCGAAGCCGCCCGCCAGGCCCAGGACCGGGAGGCCCGGGCGGCGGGGCGGTGAGATGAAGACCAATCTGCCAGTTGCGCCTTCGACGCCGCTGCGTTGATTCGACGGGAGCCGGACCGCCGTCCGAGCCGTCGGAAGACCCTCATCACCCCGGCCCTCTTCTCCCAGCCTCCCCCCCGCCGGCCGGGAGAAGAGGGAGAACAGCCAAGAGCAGCTTCGCCTTTGTCGGAGTTCCGGCTCCCCTCTCTCCCGTCAGGCGGGGGGGAGGCTGGGAGAGAGGGGCTGGGGGAGTGAGGGCCTTGAAGCGGCGGACAAGCTCCGTGTACCAGGGCAGTTCGGCGTCACGATCCGTGCCCCCGGGCGTCTGAGAGTCCCCCTCAGCAGGTCTTGCAGACGCAGGAGAACGTCTCCGCGTTCTCGTCGCAGGTGAAGGACTTGATGCCGCAGCGGGCGCACCTGAAGCGCTGGCACTCGCACTGCTCGTTGACGCAGAAGTAGGCGGTCGGCGGGCTGCAGAACAGAATGCGCGGCTGGGCCCCCATCAGGGGCGAATCGACGGCGGCCTGGAGCTGCTGGAGAAGCAGGGTCGTCTCCGCCTGGGGCTGTGGCGCGGCGAGGTCGGCCGGCAGCGAGACCGCGGGGGCCTGGGCCAGGGCGGCGCCCGCCGCGAGGAATCCTACGAGTCCGAGGAGGATGGCCGTACACAGGGGGAGTGTCTTACGCATGAGGTCTCTCCTTGGTGGAGCCTGCCACCGGCCGCGGCGGCGTGCCCGGCCGTGCAAGCCCCTCTATAGGATAGGGTGCCCCCCGCCCTGCGGAACGGGGCATCGCGGGCCGACCTCTGGTAAGATTTGCTTCCATGCATCTACGGCGTACCCCCCTACGAAGCGAGGGACCTGGCATGAACGCCCGGTCTTATTTGTTCTCATTCTTGGAAAAGAGAGGATCATGAGCACCACGGTCGCAGAAAAAGAGAGACGGGAGATCTCCCCCGAGAAGCTCGACGAGGTTGTCATCCGCTTCGCCGGCGACTCGGGGGACGGCATGCAGCTCACGGGCAGCCAGTTCACCAACACCTCGGCGATGTTCGGCAACGACCTGTCCACGCTGCCGGACTTTCCCGCCGAGATCCGCGCGCCCGCCGGCACCCTGCCCGGCGTCTCGGCCTTCCAGGTGCGGATCGCCGACTATGACATCCACACCCCGGGGGATGCTCCGGACGTGCTGGTGGCCATGAACCCGGCGGCCCTCAAGAAGGAGCTCAAGGACCTCAAGGCGAACGGCATCATCATCGTCAACACCGACGAGTTCAACGACCGCAACCTCGCCAAGGCCGGCTACGCCCACAACCCGCTGGACGACCACAGTCTGGACAAGTACCGGGTGTTTCAGGTGGCGGTCACCACCATGACCCGGCGCGCCCTCGAAGGCAGCGGCCTGGAGTCGAAGTCGGTCGAGCGGTGCAAGAACATGTTCGCCTTAGGGATGTGCTACTGGCTGTTCTCGCGGCCGCTGGAGAACACCGTCACCTTCCTCCAGCGCCAGTTCGCCAAGAAGCCGCTCCTGGCCGAGGCCAACATCAAGGTCCTCAAGGCGGGCTGGAACTTCTGCGACATCACCGAGCTGTTCCACGACCGCTACGAGATTCCGGCGGCCACCCTGGAGCCGGGCCTCTACCGCAACATCACGGGCAACACCGCCCTGGCCCTGGGGCTGATCGCGGCGAGCCGGAGGAGCGGCCTGCCGCTGTTCCTCGGCGCCTACCCCATCACGCCGGCCTCGGACGTGCTGCACGAGCTGTCGCACTTCAAGAACTTCGGCGTCACCACCTTCCAGGCGGAGGACGAGATCGCGGCCGTCTGCTCGGCCATCGGCGCCTCCTTCGGCGGCGCGCTCGGCCTCACCGTCTCCTCCGGACCGGGCATCGCCCTCAAGGCCGAGGCCATCAACCTGGCGATCATGACCGAGCTGCCGCTGATCATCTGCGACGTCCAGCGCGGGGGTCCCTCGACCGGCCTGCCCACCAAGACCGAGCAGGCGGACCTGCTCCAGGTGATGTTCGGACGCAACAGCGACTCGCCGATGCCCATCGTGGCCGCCGCCTCGCCCAAGGACTGCTTCGACATGGCCCTCGAAGCGGCGCGGATCGCCACGAAATACATGACTCCGGTGACCCTCCTCTCCGACGGCTACATCGCCAACGGCTCCGAGCCCTGGAAGCTGCCCGAGGTCGAGAACCTGCCGGACCTGCGCTTCGAGTTCCGCACCAACCCGGAAGGCTTCCAGCCCTACGCCCGCGACCCCGAGACGCTGGCGCGGCCGTGGGCCATCCCCGGAACGCCGGGTCTGGAGCACCGCATCGGCGGCCTGGAGAAGGAGGACGTGACGGGCAACGTCTCCTACGATCCCGCCAACCACGAGAAGATGATCCACCTGCGGGCCGAGAAAGTGGCGCGCATCGCCAACGACATCCCGGACCTGGAGGTCGTCGGCGACGCCGAGGGCGAGCTGCTGGTGCTGGGCTGGGGCTCCACCGCGGGCGCCATCACCGGCGCGGTCAACGAGGCCCGCCGGCACGGCCTGCCGGTCTCCCGCGCCCACCTGCGCCATCTCAACCCGTTCCCGAAGAACCTTGGGGACGTGCTCGCCCGCTTCCGCCACGTGCTGCTCCCCGAGATGAACCTCGGGCAGCTCGCGCTGCTGGTGCGGGCTCGTTATCTCAAGGACATCATTTCCCTGTCCAAGGTGCAAGGTCAGCCGTTCGCGCGGCACGAGATCCTCAACAAGATTCAGCAGATCCTGGAGTCGAACGCCCATGCCAACTGAGACGATCGCCACGCCCCTGACCAAGAAGGACTTTCAGAGCGACCAGGAAGTGCGCTGGTGCCCCGGCTGCGGCGACTACGCCATCCTCTCGGCCGTGCAGCAGGTCTTCCCCGAGCTGGGCATTCCCCGCGAGAAGTTCGTGGTGGTCTCCGGCATCGGCTGCTCCAGCCGCTTCCCCTACTACATGAACACCTTCGGCTTCCACTCCATCCACGGCCGCGCGCCGGCGGTGGCGACGGGCCTCAAGCTGTCGCGGCCGGAGCTGGAGGTGTGGATTGCCACCGGCGACGGCGACGCCATGTCGATCGGCGGCAACCATCTCATTCATACCCTGCGGCGCAACGTCGGGGTGAAGATCCTGATGTTCAACAACCGCATCTACGGCCTCACCAAGGGGCAGTACTCGCCGACCTCGGAGCTGGGCAAGAAGACCAAGTCGACGCCCGCGGGCTCGGTGGATTATCCGTTCAACCCGCTGTCCCTGGCCCTCGGCGCCGGCGCCACCTTCGTGGCGAGAAGCGTCGACATCTTCCAGTCCCACCTGCGCGACACGCTGCGGCAGGCGGCGGCGCACAAGGGGACGGCCTTCGTCGAGATCTATCAGAACTGCAACATTTTCAACGACAAGGCCTTCAGCTACATGACGGACAAAGAGGCCAAGGACGACAACGTCCTCTACCTGGAGCACGGCAAGCCCCTGGTCTACGGCAAGGCCAAGGACAAGGGAATCCGCATGCGGGGCACCCAGATGGAGGCCGTGCAGCTCGGCGACGGCGTCACCCCCGAGGACTGCGTGATTTGGGACGAGACTCTGGACAATCCGGCCACGGCCTTCCTCGCCGCGCAGCTCCTGCCCCCGCACTTCCCGACGGCCCTGGGAGTCTTCCGCAGCGTCGCCAAGGAGGCCTACGAAGAGCTGGTAGTGGACCAGATGCAACACGAAACCGACCGCCTGGGCTTGGGCAAGCTGGACGCGTTGCTGAAGGCGGGGGATACTTGGACGGTGGGGGGGGCGGCGAGCTGAGGGGAGCCTCTTCATTGTTGAGGGTCGAGGAGACCGCCATGGTGTACACGAGCAAGCTTTCCACCGAAGGAAGGGTGACCCTTCCAAGCGAAGTGCGGAGCTCTTTGAAGCTCGGTGCAGGCGATCTGGTGGGATACGAGATCCGCGGTGAGGAGGTCGTGTTGAAGCGAGTCGAGCCGTTCGACACCGTTTTCCACACGGCCCTTTCCTCGACACTCGAAGAGTGGAGCTCGCCCGAGGATGAAGAGGCCTTTGGTGATCTGTGAGCCGTGGCATGTGGTCGTCGTTCCGTTTCCCTTTTCCGAGTCAGCGGGCGCCAAGCGGCGCCCGGCTCTGGTTGTGAGTCGTCGTTCCTTCAACGAGGGTGGGCACGTAACCCTCGCCATGATCACCACCAAGTCCGAGCCTTCCTGGCTGGGCGATACATGGATTGAAGATCGCAAAGCGGTCGGTCTTGATCGGCGCTGCCTCGTGAGGATGAAGCTCTTCACAATCGACAGTCGGTTGATCTCCCGTCGCATCGGCCGGCTCGGCGAATCCGACCTTGAAAGAGTTAAGGAGAACCTGGCGCGTTGCCTTGCCGCCTAGCCGTTGTGGAACGCTAAGCGTCAGACGCGGCCAACCCGTCGACCACCTACGCCTTCAAGGTAACCGACAACGGCGGGGGAGCAACGGCCGACCGCATCACCCTTCCGCAGATCGGTCAGACCTGCGCGACATTCAATACTCTGGGGAACTTCGCTTTGACGAGTGGCGACCTCGTGGTTAGCGATCTGCCCTGAGGGGGCATAGAGGCGCTGGAGCCACGTTCCGGAGAAGGCGCTGCGGATGGAGATGGGTGCGGTACGGCTCAAGTCCGGCCTCTCTCCGGAGCAATGACTGAGAGCAAGGACGAGAAGGACCGGGGCTGACGTGGTCCTTCTCGTCCCTTGTATCCTTGGATGACCGTTGCAAGCCGCTGACTATTTGGGCTCGGTGGAACCCAGGATCTTCTCCAGGGCATCGAGCCGCGCCTTGAGTGCCTGGTTCTCGTCGCTCAAGCTGCGGACGTGCTCCTCCTGTGCCAGGGTGTAGAGAGCAAGCTCTTCGACCTTCTCCAACAGTCGCATCTGAAACTTGCTGAGATCGAGCCCCTGCATCTTGATGTCCGCCGCGGTCGGCACGTTGGGCAGGTGCTTCGTGGCTCTTGGGCGTCGAAACCGCCACCTCTGCTGAGGACGAGCGTGTAACTCGGCGCACCTTGAAAAGTAAGGAACGGCGTGGCCCCACCAAGAATGCTTTGGAGGACGAAATCGGGCAACCCGTCAGCGTTGGCTTGGAGCGCCCAATTGTCGTTGGGGAAAAAGGTGTACGGATCGGCGAAGAGGATACGGGGCTCGAAGCTTTTCAGCTTCAATGTGTTGGTGGCATCCGGGTCGCCGTTTACGCAATCAGGGCCGATGCAGGCAGTGCCCTGCACGACTAGCCCGACTTCCACGCTTTGCGCGGTAAAGCACTGAGGGGAAAGGAGACATGGTCAGTTTTTCGTCACTA
>JBAPYB010000301.1:0-23406 GCA_049284515.1 Thermoanaerobaculia bacterium | reverse complement strand
TTAGCCTCATCTCTCCGGTCAAGACCCCCCTCTCCCCCCGGGAGAGGGGCCGGGGGTGAGGCTTCGAAGGGTACGCCGGCGGTGCTTCCCCATCCTCGAGAATCCAGCCGATCAATCCCTCAACCGTCAGTTTTTCTCCCTCGACGGCCACGGGGTGAAGAATGCCGGACCCCGGCGATTCGACCTCATAGGTGGCTTTTTCGGTGACGACCTCGACGATGAGATCGCCCGCCTGGACGGCCGAGCCCGCGGCAACGAGCCAGCGGCCGAGACTCCCCTCCGCGGTGTACATCCCGAAGGATGGCATGACAATGCGCTGCGCCACGGGATCGATCCGACTAGAAAAGCTCGTCCACCGCGGCCACCACGTTCGCGGCCTGCGGCGCGTAGAGGGCTTCGAGGACAGCCGCGAAGGGCACCGGCGCCTCGGGAGCGGTGACGGTCTTGATCGGTGCGTCGAGCCAATCGAAGCCTTTGTCGGCGACCCGCGCCGCGATGTCGCGCGCCATCGAGGCCGTCGGCGTGTCCTCGTCCACCACCACCAGGCGATGCGTGCGGGCGACGGACTCCAGGATCGTGGCCTCGTCGAGCGGCGCCAGGGTGAGCACGTCCACAACTTCGGCGCTCGTGCCCCGGGCGGCCAGCAGCTCCGCCGCCTCCAGGCAGACGTGCGTCATGCGGCCGATGCCGCACAAGGTGACGTCCGTGCCGCGGCGGACGATCTCCGCCTTGCCGATGGGCACATCGTACGCCCCCTCCGGCACCGCCCCCTTGGCCGCACTGCCGAGGAACTTGTGCTCCATCATCACCACCGGTCCATTGTCGCGAATGGCGGCGAGGGTGAGCCCCTTGGCGTTGTAGGCCGTGGATGGAACGACGACTTTCAATCCCGGAACATGGGCGAGCACGGCGTACAGCGTCTGCGAGTGCTGGGCCGCCGCGCCGCCGCCGTAGCTGCGTTTGAAGCCGTGCATGCCGTAGGCGGTGCGGATGACCAGCGGCAGATCGACCTGGCCGCCCATCATGTAATGCATTTTCGCCGCCTGATTGATGATCTGGTCGTAGCAGCAACCGATCAGATCGGCGAACATGATCTCGACCACCGGGCGCAGGCCCGTCATGGCCGCACCCACGGCGGCGCCGACGAAACCCATTTCAGAGATCGGCGTATCGATCACCCGCTGCGGGCCGAACTCGCCGATCAATCCACGGGTGGCGCGCAGCGGTCCGCCCCAGGCGTCGGAAAGCCCCAGGTGGGCGCGTCCCGCGGCACCGGCCACGTCCTCCCCCATCACGATCACCGTGGGATCGAGACGCATCGCGAGCCGCAGCGCGTCGTTGATCGCCTGGCTGAACGTCAGCTCGCGGGTGGCGACCTCCGTATTCAAGATCGACTCTCCACATAAACGTTCGCCAGCAACTCCTCGGGTCCGGGAAGCGGGCTCGCCTCGGCAAAGGCGATCGCCTCGTCCAGCCGCTCCCGGTTGCGCGCGTCGACACCATCCATCTCTGGAACCGCGAACTCTTGCGCCGAGAGGACCTCCCGGAAGCGCCGCAGGCAGTCGCGCTCGCGGGCTGACCGCTCCTCCTCCGCCGTGCGATAGCGGAGCGTCTCGTCCCCCTGGTGATGGCCGTGATAGCGGTACGTCCGGCATTCGATGAAGCTCGGACCGCCGCCGGCCCGCCCCCGGCGCACCGCCTCGCCCGCGGCCTTCCAGACGGCGAGCACGTCCTGCCCGTCAACCGTGACGCCCGGCATGCGATAGGCCGCCGCCCGGTCCGAGATGCGGTCGGCGGCCACCGCGTACTCGACGGGCGTGGCCTGGGCATAGCCGTTGTTCTCGCAGACGAAGACCACGGGCAGCGACCACACGGCGGCCATGTTCATCGCCTCGTGAACGACGCCCATGCTCGTCGCCCCCTCGCCGAAGAAGGCCACGGCCACCTCGTCCGTGCCGCGCACCCGGGCGGAAAGGGCGGCCCCCACGGCATGGGGCACGCCCATGCCTACGATGGGGTTGACCCCGAGCATCCCCACCCGCACGTCCGTGATGTGCATCGACCCGCCCTTGCCGCGGTTGGTCCCCGTCGCCTTGCCGTAGAGCTCGGCCATCATGGGCTTCACGTCCACCCCCTTGGCGATACAGTGGCCATGTCCGCGGTGGGTCGAAGCGATCCAGTCCCCCGGCCGCAGCGCCGCGCAAACCCCCACCGCCACCGCCTCCTGCCCCGTATAGAAGTGAACCGGCCCCACCGGCACCCCCCGCTCCACCAGAGTCTTCAGCCGCTCCTCGAACTCGCGAATCAACCCCATCCGCTCGTACATCCAGAGCAGCAGGGCGCGGTCGGGGAGGGAGGGGGGCGAGATCGTCATCTGCGGGGGATCGTATCAGGGACCCGAGGGTCGGGTGGAAGGGAGGCCGCAGGACCCCAGGACCCTTCTGCCTTGAAAATCCTCCAACAGTTGGGGGAATTTCAAGGCAAAGATGCCAGAATGGCGGTCCTGGACCTCGCCACCCCTCCGCCTGCGGCACCCTTCCCCGAAGCTTTAACAGTGCCCACCCACTGTAGAGGTACCCTTTCCGGGATCTGTGACGCGCCTTACGGCGGGCAGGGAAGAGGAGGTGCGTGTCCGTCTAACGGGTTAATGGTGGACCGACTGGACCCTTGGAAAGCACCGAGCCCATCCTTTCGCGGATGCGAAGGGTGGAGACGCCAAGCGCGAGAACTTTGCGTTACTCTATCGAGTCTACCTTTCAGTCAGACGAGGAGAGCGGCACTGGCACTGGTATCAAGATCCTGGGCAGTTTGCTTCATCCTGGCGGTGCTCGGTGCGACTGCGATGCTGCTTATCTCGAATCGCGCCGGGAGCCCTGTGTCCTCTCATACACCCGATCCGGCGGTCGTAGCCCTTTATGAAACCAGCCGTCTCGTCTATCCACGGTTGTCTCTACAGCAGGCTTACCAGCCATGCCGGCCCGAGGCCAGGCCGGGATTGATACCGGGATACGACTGCAGTGAGAATCCCGCGAGCCGAAGTCTCCTACACCAAAGGTTGCTGGCCGCCGAGCGCAGCCTGCGAGGTGCCGAGCCGGCTGCGGGAGACCATGGCGGAAGCTCTCCTTGGCTGCTCCGGCTTGCTACGGCAACGAAGGGCCAGGTCATTGCCGTGGCGCGAGGACTGGAGACCGAGGCGCGGTCGGCGGCCGATGCGGGTCTATGGGTCGACGCCAGCGCGGCCTTCTACCTGGCCGCCACGGCCGAGGACCTGCCCGGTCTGTTGAGCCAGGCTCTGATCGCCTCCGAGCGGGCGCTGGAACTCGACCCGCGCAATCCCGCGGCAATCTTCAACCGGGCTCTGATTCTTGAGACCCTGGCTCTTCGCAACGAAGCCCGAGGTGCCTGGCAAACCTTCCTCACCGTTGAACGGCAGGACTCTCCGTGGAGATCCGAGGCGCGGCAACATCTGAAGGCTCTGTCGAAACGATCCATGGCGGAGCAGTGGGGGGCCATCAGGCAAGAGATCGAACGTGGGGGGCCGATCTCGGAGGCTCGCGCAAGGGAGTTGGCTGCGAGCTTCGCATTTCCGATCCGCGACTGGGTTGAGTTCGAATTTTTACCCAACTGGGCACAGGCCTGGCTCCATCAGGAGCCTACGGCATCCCGTGAGCGCCTTGATGAAGTCGCGATGCTCGCCCATGCGCTCGATACCGAGTTGCACGAGTCCCTGCCCTCGGCACAGATTCGCGACCTGCGCCAGGCGCTCCAGGCCCAGAGCACGGTAGCGCCTACCTCCCTGGTCCATGCCATCCTGGGCCTGCAGAACGCCCGAGCGAGCTACCTCAAAGGCGACTATCAGTCCACCCTGGATACTCTGGCCAAAATGGAGCGAGAACTGGGGGCCCGCCGGCCGGCCCTGTTGTTCTGGGCGCGCTACTACCATGCTGCAAGCCTGGATCAGCAGGGATTCAAGGAGGCTGCCGGCGAGTTCCTGGCCCCTTTGCTGGCGGAGCTCGAGAGCGAGCCCTTTCCCTCCCTTCGCGCGCGAGTTCAGGCTCTCCGAGGTCGGATCCTAAACAACCTCGGACGACCGGAGGAAGCGATTCCTCTTCTGACCTCAGCGATTGAAACCCTGGACGCCGTGAAAGATGTTGAGACCGGTGTATGGGCCCGAACTCTCCTGGGTGACAGCCACCGCTTGCTCGGGGATCTCGACTCCTCCTGGCAACACTACTACGTCGCCTTGCACCAAGTCGAGAATCTCGGAGCTCCTCTGCGGGAGCTGGCCGCGCTCAATGCCATGTCTGACTTCCTACTCAGCGCTGGCGACGAGCAACTCGCGCTCCACTACGAAGACGCAGCCGTATCTCTGGGTCCCCGGCTGGGGAACCCGAGCTTCTTCGCCGATGTACTGCTCTGGAGGTCGTTGCTACGCTCTCGCCGGGGCGACGAACCAGGCGCGCTGGCCGACCTGAAGCAGGCGCAAGGGGAAGCGGCCCAGGTGCACGATCCTCTGCGCCGCGATCGTTTTCGCGCGGATCTTGGTCTGTACCTGGGTGCAGAGTTGCTGAACCGCGATCCTGCTGCCGCAGTTGACGCCTTGGGAACGGCGTTACGTTATTTCGAGGGCACTGAGCAATGGTCGCGAGTTTTGCTCTCGCTCGAAGCGCGGGCTCTGGCCTACGGTCGGCTCAAGGATCGAGAATCAGAGCTTCGAGACCTGGTGCGCGCGAGAGAGCTCTACGTGCAGGTCGGTCGCCAGCTAAAGCAGGACGCCGTTCGGATCTCCTTCGCCGGGCGAATCGAGAACGCCTTCGATCAGACCCTGCGGCTTCGCTTGGAAGAGTCTTCTGAAGCCGAGGCCTCTCTCTCCCAACTTGAGCAGGAGCGGGCACTCAATCATCCCCTTCTTCAGGGTGATTCATGGCTGACCGAGCCGGTTGGCATCGCCGAGGTGCAATCGGCGTTGGCTCCTGGTATGGCGCTGGTAGAATATGCCGTTCTTTCGGACCGGCTCCTGATTTGGCTCGTCTTGGACGGTAAAGTCTCGCTCTACCAATCCGCGATCAGCAAGGCCAAGCTGAGTGGGGCGCTGGAAAACTTCCTGGCTGCCGACTGGAGCAATCCACGGTGGCGCGAAGACTCTGCATCGCTCGGAGAGATCCTGCTCGGCACGGTCCAGCCCGAGCTCGTGCGCGCAGGTGTCACTTCGTTGATCATCGTTCCTGATGACGAGCTCTTTGGCACCCCTTTCGCGGCGTTGATGCTTCCGGGCACCGGACGGCTCCTGGTGGAGGATTATGCCTTGGCGATAAGCCCCAGCGCCAGTCTCTTCACTCGTGCCGTCCGCAGGCATGGCGAGGCCCATCCCAGGCGGAAGCCATTGCGAGCTGTCGCAGTGGTCAACCCGGCAATCGATGAGTCCATCTGGCCAAATCTGCCACAACTCAACGCAGCCTCCTCCGAGGGCGCCTCGGTAAAACGACTCTTTCCAGGAGGCGCCGATCTTCTGGAAGGAGGTGAAGCCACCGCGCTCGCGCTTCGGAGCCGCGTGGTCCATGCGTCGTGGCTCCACTTCGCCGGCCACGCAGTAGCCTTGTCTCGCAGGCCGCTCGATTCCTACCTGTTGCTGGGCCCATCGCCAGAACACTCGGGGAGGCTCACAGCGGCGGAGCTTCTCACCTGGGACCTGAGTCATCTCCGGGGAGTGGTCCTCTCGGCGTGCAGCTCGGCGGCGTCAGCCAAGGAATCATGGCCGGGGGCGGTGACGCTGGCGCGGCCGTTTCTCGCTGCCGGCGTGCCGCTGGTCATCGGTAGCCTCTGGGACGTGCGGGACCAGGACAGCGCCGCCTTCTTCGAGGCTTTCTACGGTCAGCTCGCTCTGCACGGCTCGGCGTTCCAGGCATTCCATGAAGCTCAGCTTGCCGCTCTATCTTATTCAGGTAGGGATCGATTGAGTAAGAATGGCTGGATCGCCTTTCAACTTTTCGGCGGGCCGGATACGCCCGCTCTTCGGCAAGGAGGATGAGAGATGTCCTACACGTTTCGAGTGGTCTTTTCCGGTCCCTGCGCCTACCTACCCAATATCGTAGAGGGGGATGAAGGGCCGGCGACGAGTTGGTCGGTGGTTCTTCCTTATATGAAAAACAGATGGCCCGGAGAAAGGGACGGCGACAAGATTTCTGTAGACAGTCATCTGGCGGTCGTTCAATTCTCGGAAGCTCAGTTCCAGACCTCAGTGCCACCGGACATTCGCCTCGCGGTTCGCAATGACGAAGACGAACGTTATCAAGAGTCAGGGCTTTACCTTCTCGACGGTCATCGAATCACGTTCGACCTCCCAGGAGCGGAGACTCTGAAAGTGGTCGAGCAAAAGATCGACCCCAAGGTCATGTCAGACCAGGACGCCGTGCTGGAGCTCCTAAAGAACGCCGATCCAAAGACGAAGTCCATGAGTTGGCTGCCAGCTATGAGCTGGCTCCGTAAGAATCTCCAATGGTTTGGCAGGGATGGCATTGCCTTCTTCCAAAACGGTTTCCCTCAAAAGGGCACGCTCGCAGGCCACGTGCTTCTAAAGCAAGGCTCCCTCGTCGCGCACGAGATCGACACGGTCCCTAAGAACGATGGTACTATGGTTCCCACCATTTGGGAGTTCAGGCCCCCTGGCACTCGGTCCAATGATAAAAATCCTCGGCAAGCCTTGGCCAAGTCCATCGCTTTAGAGGTGAACGAACTGAAGAAGCCTGTAACCGTTACGATAGCTTTCTCACCAGATGTCAAGAAGACCCTTACGTTGAAGGCCAAGAGCTGCAAGGGCGTAGTTGAGATTCAAATCAAGAATCGCGAGCTTGAAGAGATCTTCCTGTCTGACTCCGGCGAATTCGAGTCGCACCCTGTGGACCTGGATTTTCGCTACATGTACACGCAAGCTCAAGGCTACGACCCTAAGGCCAAGTATCCCCTACCCTGTCTATTTGAAGGTGGCGACGCAGGAAATGAGCGGGGGACTTGTGGCGGACACAGGTTCAGCGGATATTCGAAGGCGCAGCAAGCCACCGTGAAAAGTTGGTAGCTCTGGAGGTAAGAGAAGATGCTCAGAGAGAGTGGGAATGGAATACCTCTGCCACTGCGAGGAGGAGCCTGGAAGGCGTCTACTGACGTGCAGCGAGAAAGACAATTTGGTCTTCTCTGGTGTTGGGCAGCTTGTGTAGCGATGGTGCTGAAGGCATTCAAGAACCAGACCAACCAATGCCAAATCGCAAAAAACCAAATCGCAAAGAATGGCTGCCAGGATCCATGCACCCCTGAACAGAAGATCAAGAATGGTTGCGATGTAGGTTATCCGGTAATCGATATCGAGAGTCTGTGGAAGGCCAACGGTGTACAGGCTCAGCCTCACTCCGCTGCGGTCAATTGGGACGATCTGAAGAAGGAGCTCGAACCCCAAAATAATGGCGCTGAACCTGGCCGGCCTGTGGAGATCTTCCTGGGTCTCATCGATACCAACAGCAAAGACGGGCATCTCGTGCTAATCGTCGGAGCTGAGGAAACGGCCAGCGGCAGACGCGCAGTGTCAGTAGCCGACCCAGCGTCAATCAACTACGGTATCTCACCGACGGATTTCGATTCGCTCGAGGCCGATCTCGGCTATGGGAAGTGGAACAGAACATGGACAAATCTTTTCTGGAAAGGACCCTAACGTGCTTTTTCCAAAGTTAACAGAAGGGCAGAAAAGAGAGATTGCTCGCCAAGTAGCCGAATTGATCGATGCCTTTACCAACGAAGGCAAATTAGGCGGTGCGGTGATTCCGTCAGGCCTCAGTCTTTTCGAGTCTTGCCGGGAGTTGATTCTCGACCTGCCCCGGCAATGGGCAGAGATTCTCCGCTCACAAGAATCGGACCACATCGAGCAGTGGCGCCGCCCGCAGGTAACTTGGTACCACCAGTTGCGGACGACCGGCGAAGTGTTCGGCTTTGCGCGGTCGGTCGAGCTGAATAGCTCAGAGGGCGGTGGCCATCGCGTGATCGAGGTAGTGCCCTCGACCGTGGCACAAGAGTTCCAAAAGGCGATCGATGTCAGCGACGCCGAGGAATCGAAGAACGAATCCGCGGCGAGCGAGTCTCCATCTGTTCTTCTTCATGTACCCCGATACGCATTCTACGGCTTGGCTACGGAGACGGCAGGCGCAGTCTCCCTGGCCTACCCATTTTTTCGCGAACAGTTCCATGTGTCAGAGCAGAAACTGGAGCGAGGATCGTTTATCAACCTTCTGAGCGGTCTTCCAAGTGCATTTGGTGCCCTTGGGAGCAGATTGAAGCAGAACGAAGATGCTCTGCGCACTCAGTCCCAGCCGGCCCGAGGAATTAAAGGGCCGCGCTAAACAGGTCGGAACGAACCTACGAGGTGTGTCGCACCGGGTCAAGATTATCGCGCCCCGTTGGGGCGCAGGAGGTGCGTCTGGAACCCAACCCGTTGGGCTGGGCTGAGGAATCCCGGACCTTTGGCCCGGAACACTCCCGCGGACAAGGCCTCTGGCGCCCGCCAGGCGGCTCGCGATAGGCTTGTAACCTATGCCTCCTGGCCGAGCTCGAGGAGGAGGACCATGGCTAATCGAAAACTAAAGACTTGGGCGGACGTGAAGGCTCATCGTCCGCTGTCCCCCGAAGCCCAGGCAGCCAACGCAACTTGGGTCGAGCGGCAGATCGTGGAGCTGAGTCTCCAGGAGCTCCGACAGCAACTCGGCGTCACCCAGGCCGGGCTTGCCGAAGCCTCTGGATTCGCACAGGGAGAGATCTCGCGCATCGAGCAGCGAGAGGATCACATGGTTTCCACCTTGCGGCGCCTCGTTCGATCCCTCGCGGCGGAGGTAAGGACCAACCTGGCGCCGTCGCGGACGTGGTTCCGCCGCCGGGATCTCCGATCTGGAGACGTCCCGCCGTTGAGGGCCTGCAAAGGATCTCGTGGACGGGCCGGGACGTCTCTACCCCCTCCCCGTTGCCACGGCGGCCTACGGAACGTCGGGAAGGCTCAGGAGGTTGTCCGGCACGATGTCGTCCTTCTTGGTCTTTATATATTCGTTGCCCAGCTTGCTGACGCTGACGATGACGTCGACCTCGTGGCCGTCCTTGTGGACGAAGAGCTTCAGCCTGGCGGCCTTGATCTCCTGGATCGCCTCTTCCTGGGACATCGTCCACAGGCTGCCGTCCGGGTTGCGTCCCCCGATGAGCTCGATATACTCGTGATCTCCGGAGCTCTGAGTGTACAGAACCTGGAACCCTGGCCTGCCGGTGGCCGGCAGATGAGGTTTCTGAGTGACAGTGGCGGTTTTCATGATCCACACTCCTGGAGCGTAGAAGTTGACGGGTAAAGCACGCTCCGTTCTCAGAATACGTTCTGCCAATCCCTGGTGAACCGCCCCGGCGAGTGGGGTTGCAACGCCGACGGGTGGTACGGATGGGAAACTCGCCCGACGACGCCGGGCGACGCCTGGGTGTGGGACTTGCATAGACAATTCGATGCGGCCTGAAGGCCGCGCTGACAAGGTGGAACGGGTCTGGCGAGGCGTATCGCACCAGGACCGAATCCATACTGCGCCCCGTCACCCCCCTTCACCTTTGCTTGTAACGTTCTCCGGCTTCGTGACTCTCTACTGGTGAAAGGAGGACTCTCCGATGGCTACGACACAACCGAACCTGAACCTGGAGTCGCTCTACCGGCCGCTGTGGCTGACCTACGGGTTGGTCCCGCTGCTCGCGGGGCTCGACAAGTTCTTCAACCTGCTCACCGACTGGCCGAAGTACCTGGCCCCCTGGATGGCGAACCTGCTGCCGGTGTCGGCGTCGACCTTCATGCACGCGGTGGGGATCATCGAGATCATCGTCGGCCTGCTGGTGCTCACGCGCTGGACGCGGATCGGAGCCTGGATCGCCATGGCTTGGCTGATCCTCATCGCGATCAATCTCGCGACCCTGGGCCTGTTCGACATCGCCGTCCGCGACCTCGCCATGGCAGTGGGCGCCTACACCCTCGCCCGGCTCGCCGAGGTAATGGAGGGGGCGCCTGCGGCCGTCCGCGCGACGAGCCTGCGGGAGAGGCAGGTCTGAATCCTGCAAGAACGAGTCTCATGAGCCAGACCGCCCTGCAACCCGTGGCCGCGCCCGCGGTCCTCTCGGACGACGAGGTCGTGGAGCGCGTGCTGGCGGGGGACGTCTCGCTTTTCGAGATCCTGATGCGGCGCTACAACCAGAGGCTCTTCCGGGTGGCCCGTGGCATCCTCGCGGACGACGCCGAAGCCGAGGACGTCGTGCAGGAAGCCTACATGCGGGCCTTCCGCGAGCTCGCGAGCTTCCGCGGCGACGCCCTCTTCTCCACCTGGCTCACCCGCATCGCCTGCTTCGATGCGCTGGCCCGCGCCCGGAAACGGCGGCGGCTGGTCCCCCTCCCCGGGGGTGGCGGCGGTGAGCCTCCTCCGGACCCTCCGTCCGCGGCTTCCGGTCCGGAACGGGAGATGGAGAACCACGAGCTCCAAGCCGTGCTGCGCGAGGCCGTGGAGGTCCTCCCCGATCCGCTGCGGGCCGTCTTCTGCCTGCGCGAGATCGAGGAGCTCTCCACCGAGGAGACCGCCGACGCTCTCGGCCTCACCTTGGAGAACGTGAGGGTGCGCCTGCACCGGGCCAAGCAAAGCCTGCGGCAGACGCTCGGCGCACGCATCGGCCGCGAGGTGCGTCGCCTCTATCTCTTCGACGGCCCCCGCTGTGACCGCATCGTCGAGAGGGTCTTCAACCGGCTTCAGATGGAGCTTTGAAGGGGCCACGATCTCTGCATCGTTCCGGAGCACGCCTCGGCCCCCTCGTGCTTCCTCCCTTTCGAGGGCGACCGCACCTTTTCCATCATCCTCAGCAAAGCGTTCCTGCTCGCCGAGGACCGGACGATTTCCGACCCGGTGATCCTCAAGCAGATCGGAACCGGATAAGCGATAGACTCAGGGCAGACTCGTGACTGGCTGACCCAAGGAGAGGCCATGAAGAGATTTCGGGTGGCGCCGGGAAAGAAAATCGATCTCAGGGATTTCAATCCAGGATCGACCAAGGGCTTCAAGGGCGGCAAGAAGGAGGCGGAGAAGCGCTTCGAGCCGCTCAACAAGCGGCTGGACGCCATCCAGGAGGCGCTGTGGGCCGAGCACAAGCACAAGGTGCTCATCGTGCTTCAGGGGATCGACACCAGCGGCAAGGACGGCACCATCCGCCACGTCTTCCAGGGGGTCAACCCGCTCGGCGTGCGGGCCGTGGGCTGGAAGGTCCCTACCCAGGAGGAGCGGGACCATGATTTCCTCTGGCGGATTCACGCCAAGATGCCCGGCGCGGGC
Organism: Thermoanaerobaculia bacterium; assembly: GCA_049284515.1. GTDB lineage: Bacteria > Acidobacteriota > Thermoanaerobaculia > Multivoradales > UBA5704 > DATARR01. The sequence continues at coordinate 12,040 of JBAPYB010000301.1, read as the reverse complement.
GAGATGGTGATCTTCAACCGCAGCCACTACGAACAGCTCCTGCCGGTGCGCGTGCTCAAGCTCGAGCCGCCCGAGGTCTGGCACCGCCACTTCGATCAGATCAATGATTTCGAGCGCCTGCTCGCCGAGACCGGCACCACGGTGATCAAGTTCTTCCTCCACATCTCCAAGGCGGAGCAGAAGCGGCGCCTTCAAGACCGTCTCGACGACCCAGCCAAGCAATGGAAGTTCCGCAAGGGCGACCTGGTCGACCGCGACCACTGGGACGAGTACATGCAGGCCTATGAGGACATCCTCAACCGCACCAGCCAGAGATGGGCGCCCTGGTATATCGTGCCCTCCGACAAGAAATGGTTCCGCAACCTCCTGGTGGCCACGGTGCTGGTCGAGACGCTGGAGGACCTGGGGATCAAGCTGCCCCAGCCCGAGGAAGACTTGAAGGGCATCGTGATCGATTAAGAATCGATGCCCGCCCGGCGGGCCGCGGCGATGTAGCCGAAGATGTACTCGAAAAGCTCCACATGATGGAGGGCGGCTTCAGCATCCCGGCCCCAGGTGGTGAGGCCGTGATCGCGGATGAGGAAGCCGGGAACCTGGGGCGCCGCCGCCGCGAAGCGGGCCAGGACCTCCTCGGCGATGCGGGGCACGTGAAGGTGATTGGGGAAGACGGCGAGCGTGACGTGCGGGTCCTGATCCCAGACGCCCAGGCCCTTGAGCATTTCGAGCGGCGGCAGGCGGAGGTCGTCCTCCCCGGCGAGGCGGGCAACGACGTTGCCGGGAATCGAGTGGACGTGGAAGCAGGCGCCGGCCTCGGGGAACAGCCGGTAGACGGCGTCGTGCAGGCTGGTCTCGGCGGACGGGCGGTCGTCCGGCCGGCCCTTCTCCATCACCTCGCCACCGGGCGCGATGCGCAGGAAGTCCGCCGCCGCGAGCCTCCCCTTCGCCTTGCCGCTGGCGGTGATCCAGAAGCTGCCGTCGGAGAGGCGCAGCGAAAGGTTGCCCGCCGTGCCCCACATCCAGCCGCGGTCGTAGAATAGGCGGGCCGCGGCAGCCAGGGTGGTGCGGGGATCTTGAGCGGGCTCCATGGTGGGGTGGACTGTAGCAAGAGCGTCTTCGCCGATTCAACCGCCTGTCGAATCCGGACCGGAGCGGCGCCGCCGAGGCCCTCACTCCCCCAACCCCCTCTCTCCCACCGCACTCCCACCCGACCGGGAGAGAGGGGGCTCAAAACAGCGCCCCCTCTCGTCTCTTCTTCAGACAAACCACTCCCTCTTCTCCCGGCGGACGGGGGGGAGGCTGGGAGAAGAGGGCCGGGGTGATGAGGGTCCGGCGGCGCCGCTCCGCCAGGAGTTATGCAGGAGACTGGATCGGCGACGAGGCTGCTGCCCCGCCTGTCACCTTTCTGCTAGATTTGAGCACCAGAAGAAGTGAGACGCGCCGGAGGCGCGAGGAGGTAGGTGTATGGCAACGTTGACGTTTCCCCAGGAAGGGCGGGTCGTGGAAGACCCTCACGAGATCTTCGGCTTCCTCGCCGGAGTGGGCATTTGGTACGGCAAGTTCGAAGGCACGGACTCGCTCGCCGACGACGCGGGAGATCAGGAGATCCTGGACGCCTACCAGGAGCCCATTCAGCGGCTCATGAAGGAGGGCGGCTACGTGACGGCGGACGTCATCAACGTCAAGCCCACGACCCCCGGCATCGACGCCATGCTCGCCCGCTTCAACAAGGAGCACTGGCACGACGAGGACGAGGTGCGCTTCATCGTCCACGGCCGCGGCCTGTTCCACATCCACCCCACCGAGGGGCCGGTGTTCAGCCTGGAGATGACCAAGGGCGACATGATCCGCGTGCCGCGCGGCACCCACCACTGGTTCGACCTCTGCGCCGACAAGACCATCCGGGCCATCCGCCTGTTCCAGGACCCGTCCGGCTGGGCGCCCCACTACACCGAGTCCGGCGAGGACACGAAGTTCCAGCCCCTCTGCTTCGGACCTGCCTACATCCCCTTCCAGCGGACGCTGTAAGGGGTGGATGTTCCCCAGGAGATCGCGGCCGTCCTGACCGACATCGAGGGCACGACGACCTCGATCTCCTTCGTCTACGACGTCCTCTTCCCCTACGCCGCCGCCCGGCTGGACGACTACTGCGGCCGGCCCGATCCGGACTCCGAGCTCGCGGCGGCACTGTCCAAGCTGCGCCAGGAGCAGGCCGAGGAGACCGCCCAAGGCGCAGCTCCTGGAGCAGATCTTGCCGGCTACGCCCGCCGCCTCATGGCCGAGGACCGGAAATCGACCGGCCTCAAGCTCCTCCAGGGCGTGATCTGGGAAGAGGGCTACTTGAACGGCACGCTCCAGGGGCACGTCTTCCCGGACGTGCCGGGAGCGCTCGCCGCCTGGCGCGCCGCCGGCCGCCGCCTGCGGGTCTTCTCCTCCGGCAGCGTCCACGCCCAGAAGCTCCTCTTCGGCCACACCGCCTACGGCGACCTGACGCCCCTCTTCGAAGGCTTCCACGACACCACGACGGGCCCCAAGCGCGAAGCCGCCTCCTACGCCGCCATCGCCGCCGCCTACCACCTCCCTGCCGGGGAGATCCTCTACCTGAGCGACGTGCGCGAAGAGCTGGACGCCGCCGCCGGGGCCGGGCTGCGCACCGGCCTGCTGGTGCGTCCCGGCAACCGGCCGGCGGAGCCGGGGGGGCATGCGGTGTATGGGGATTTCGGCGATATCAGGCTCGGGTAGGCTTCAAAGGTAGTGAGACGCTTTTCAGAGGAGCGTACGTGGTAGGGTATTAGCTTGGAGATAGACATGGTTCGAATGATCATCGAAATGCCCGAGGGCGCCTTGGCGGCCCTCCACAAGGACCCGCAAGGTTTCGCCCAAGAGCTGCGGCTCGCGGCAGCCGTCAAGTGGTACGAGCTCCAGCTCGTCTCGCAGGGAAGAGCTGCGGAGATCGCGGGGGTTCCAAGAAGCGAATTCCTTGACGCGCTCGGGCGGTTTGGCGTTTCCCCCTTCCAGTACGGGGCCGGCGAGCTTCTCGCGGAAGCCGGCCTTGAGTGAGACCTGGGTCGTCAACGCCTCCCCCATCATTTCCCTGGCGAAAAGTCGGCTATCTCGACCTCCTCGACAAACTTGCGGCCGACTTGATCGTTCCGGACGCGGTCGTGTCCGAGGTTCTGGCGGGTTTGGCTTCGGACCCGGCGCGGAAGGCTCTGGAGAGCGGCTGGGGCGGCCGAGGCACTCCCCGAGGGATCCCTGCCGAAGTTCTGGAATGGGGGCTGGGGGCTGGCGAGTCCGCCGTGATCGCTCTCTCCCTGGAGGGATCAGGGCGCAAAGCGGTTCTGGACGACGCTGCAGCACGCCATTGCGCCCGCGCTTTGGGAGTACCAATCCTAGGGACTCTGGCGGTTGTCCTTCGCGCACGGCACGCCGGCCTGATCCCTTCCGCGTCTCACGCAATGGTCGCTCTCCGCGAGGCAGGTCTTCGCCTCGACGACAAGACCATTCGCTTCGCCCTCGAACAAGGAGTTGGAGAGGCGTGGCCTCCGCGGAATCCTTGATGTACAAGATCACACTGTAAATCGAGCAGTTGCGTTCATTGTACTCGATCCCGGAGGGCGTCAGGTGAGGGAGCCGGTCCCAAGGCCGCCGGCGGAGCCGGGGGGATTTCGCGGCGGTGGGCCGGTGTTGACCGGGGCGCCCGACTTTCATACGCTTCCGGCCATTCAGGGGAGGAACCCTCGTCCATGGCAGGATCGCCACACAGCGATGGCGTGCGCTTCGGGTTTCGCGCGTTGAGGCGCGGTCTGCTCCTCGGCAGCGCCCTCGGGGCGCGGGTCTTCTTTGCTGCTCCCGCCACAGCTCAGGACCCGTGCGCTCCGCCCTCCGGGGACACGGGGTTCGCCGAGGTGAGCGTCAATCTCAACGCCGGGACGTTCAACCGGGTGCTCCCCTTCGACGTCCCCGTACGGGTGTGCGGCACGGCACCGGCAGGAACAACCAGCATGGCCGTGCAGTACGTGGTGTCGAAGAAGGCGGACATCTCGATGGACGACACCTGCCGAGTGCTCCTGCCTGCCGGCTCCCGGCTGCAACCGGAGCCGGCCATCCTGGGCCGGCTCGACGGCACCACCTTCCGGGTGATCCTTCCCCCACTGATGGCCGAGCGCTATTACGCCTTCTGCTTCGAGCGCCGGGCCAAGCTCCCGGACGACCTGGCGGCGAAATTCAAGAGCCAGGCCCGCGAAATCCTCGACCGCAGGCTCGCGGAGGTGACCTCGGGAGACCTGAGCCCGCAGCAGAGCCTGAAGCTCCGCACCGAGCTCTACAGCCGGCTGGCGGCCGCCGCCAACGCCGACGACCTCGCGCTGACGGAGAGCACCGTCTTCGATCTCAAGACCGGATACGACGAGATGCGGAGCGAGGGGAGGGTCCACGGGCTGGTGTTGAAGGTGCTCGATCCGCAGCGGCGGGAGGCCCGCATCGTCGCGGGCGATCCCCGGGGAGGTCTGCCGGCCCTGAGCGAGCGCCAGCTCGACTTCAAGGGAGCGCTCCAGGCGGTCCGCGCCAGCCCGGCGCTCGCCCGCCTCGCCGATCAACTCGGGAAGAACGCGCAGACCGACACCACCCTGCAAGAGCTGCTCGCCAGCCGGAATTTCAAGGCGGCCCTGGCCCTGCTCCACGCGGACGACGACCAGCTCTCCCTGGTCGCCCAGGGGCGTGAGACCGGGGAGGCCGCGCCCAACCTCCAGGACCAGGACCAGGCCATGGGCATGGCGAGCCGTTACGACGACGTCTCGGCGGCGCTCAGCGGTCTCGCCGGCCTGATCCGCAAGGTGGCGGATTCGCCTCCTGCCTCCTCGCTCCGCGCGGGCCTGAGCGCGGAGGACCTCACGGCGCTCCGCGCCCTGGCCGATCCTGCCGGCCCCCTCACCAAGGCCGCCAATCTGGCGTTCACCCTGAGCGGCCTGGCCCAGGACCTCGAGACCGCTCTCGCCGAGCGCTCGACGGCGATCAGCGCCCTGGCCGAGGTCGTGAGGGTCGAGGCCTCCCAAGTCGAGGTCGTCGACGGCTCGACGACGGGAAACTTCGCCACCGCGCAGAACAATTACACCAGCGCCGACGCCGGGATCCTCTTCGCGCCCCAGCTCAGCAAAGGCCTGAGCTACGTCGGCATGAATTTCTATTTCCGCCCGGTCAACAAGGATGCCGACCTCTCCCAATTCGGCAGCTTCTCGCGCCGCTTCGCGATGACTCTGGGGCTCACCGTGGAGAGCGTGGCCGACGGCGGCGGCGGCACGCTCCAGACCCGCAAGGACCTGTTCGGGAACCAGTCCCTGGTCCTGGGCGGCGGCCTGCGGGTCACCAGCTCGTTCCGCGCCGCGGCCGGGGCCGTGATCTTCCAGAAGAAGGACCGCGATCCCCTGGTCAGCAAGTATTCGACGGGCGCCACGTACTATTTCTCCCTCTCGTTCGACCTCAACGTGGCGAAGGCGTTCCAGGGCGGCTTCGGCAGCCTGTTTGGAGGCTAAGGAGACCTGATTCCATGGCGATCCAGATCCGCTCTCACCTCACAGCCGCGCCCAACCCCACGAGCCTGCCGCACCGGATCGATTTCCGGCAGACGCTGCGCAGCAACATCGCCGGGGAGCAGATCGCCATGGAGTATCAGATGGATCCCGATCACGGAGTCTGGTTCAAGGACGGCAACGGCAACGCCACGAAGACCATCCAGCGTACCTTGCAGGTGTCGCAAACCGACCAGCCGGTGCTGACGCGGATCACGCTGCAGCGAGGGCCGGGGACCTGGCCGATGATGTCGGTCGAGATCGATCAGACGATCACCGATTCCACGGGAAACAAAATCCCGGATAGCTGTGTGCTGTCGATCGGGAACGGCTGAGCTTTTCAGGAAGTCTTGCATGAAGCTCGCTGCACGCTGGCTCCCGGGATTCCTTCTGGCGGCGCTCCTGTTCACCGGGGGCTGCTACAAGGAGAGCAACTATTCGCCCACCGCGCCCCAGGCCGCCGGAGCGCTGACGCTGGTCACCTTGGACGGCAGCCGGTCGATCGTCGCCGACGGGCTCTCGCGGGTGACCCTGGTGGCCACGATCGCCGCCGGCGCGGACAGCGACAAGCGGACGATCACCTTCACCACCACCAGCGGCACCCTGGTCGGCGCGGCGGGCAGCGGCACCTCGATCGACGTCAACGCGGGCACGGACGGCCGGGCGCTCGCCATCCTCCAGAGCTCGCAGAAGGTCGAGACGGCGGTGGTCTCGGCAGTGGTCAAGGGGCTCCCCAGCGTCGCCACGCAGATCGAAATCCAGTTCACGGCGCCGGACCCGAACGACGTCCTGCGCTTCGTCACGGCTCCGGCTTCGGCCCCCGCCGACGGCGCGATGGTCACCCTGTTCACGGTGGCCGTCTCCCCTGCGATGACCACGGGGACGGTGACCTTCTCCTCCAGCTCCGGCACCTTCCCCGCGACGCCGGTGCCGATCGGCATCGATCACACCGCGACCGCTGGCTTGACGAGCCCCAAGACGATCGGCGCCGCCACGATCACCGCGACGCTCAATGCCCCGGGAAGCGGCGGCAACGGCTTCAGCCGGCAGACGTCGATCCGTTTCGATCCCGCCCTGCCGAACGTGATCACCGTGCAGGTGGACAACCTGCAGGTGATGCCCGGCGGCAAGGTGCACGTGACGGCGCACTTCACGCGGGCGATCGGGCAGGTTTCGGCCAATACGGTGGCCACCTTCAGCGCCCAGACCGCGAGCGGAACCGTGATCGGCGGCTTCGAAAACGTCACCGTGATCCAACCGGGTACGAGCAGCACGGACAGCGTGGCCACCGCCGACTACCTGCCGGGCCCCGACGCGGCGTCCGGCCCGGTGACGATCACCGCCGGCACCGATCCTGGCTCGGTGACCGGCTCGACGACGGTCACGGTCGTCCCGTCCGGCGGCTGACCGGGGATGTCTCGAAAGTGGTTGACGATGACGCTTATGTCGCCAGGGATTGAAATCACCTGGCTACCCTCGATAGTCCCTACGGGACACCGGAAGAACGAGATTGCAGTCCCGGAGGGACAAGCGTCGGTAGCCAGGGATTTCAATCCCTGGCGGCGCCGGCATCGATGTTTCCTCTTTGAGACACTCTCTAAGGGCCTGAGGATTTCCGGCCCGGCCGAGCGGGATGCCCCCGCCTACCGCACCACCTGCAGCCCCAGGTGCTTCGCGAACGGCCCGTAGTACTCGGGCGCGGAGTGCAGGAGCGCGTACCCCTGGTCGAGGCAGAAGGTGGCGATGCGGCATTCGGCGGTGCGGACGGGCAGTCCCCGGGCGCGCAGGGTGTGGAAGTGGACGGCGGACTTCTCCGCGAGGTCGAACCCCGCCAGCTCCACCTGCCAGAACTTCTCCAACGCCTCGCGGGCCTGCCGCCGGTGGACCTCGTCCGGCAGCGCGTGGAGGACCTCCATCATCACCACGTCCGCCACCACCAGGGGAGAGCGGCCGAGCAGCGAATCCAGGCGGTCGGTCTCGGGCGTGGCCGCGCCCGTGAAATAGTCGAGCCAGACGGACGAGTCAACGAGAACCTGCACCGCGCCCCTCCCGGATCGTGTCCAGATCCCCCTGCCAGACTAGTTTCCCCCGCAGCGCGCGCACCCCGGCCTGCTCGTGGAGCTGCACGTACACCCTCAGCGCCTCCTCCACCAGCCCCTTCTTCGTCCGAATGCCGGACAGCGACCACGCTCTCTGGAACAGTGCTTCGTCGAGATCCAAGCTGGTGAACAAGACCCCTCCCCCGGCCTCTGCCGTATATAGTTTTCTGCCAGGAGTATATACCTCCCCGAGTCCAGGGAGATCACGAGCGCCTGCGGTCTATGAATTTGCCTTGTGATGATATGGAAGAATCGCGCCGGAGCACCTCGAAGCCGCTCAGGAGGACCCGCTTGGCTATTCGCCGGCTTGAGGGATCGCCGCTCTATATAAGGGATTGGCTCTCTTATATGCTTCCCAGATCCAACTGGATAGCATAGGGCAGGAGGAGAGAGCCGCGATAGAGGAACTATATACCGCCGCCGAATAAGTATATGCCTGGATCGAGGAATGGGACGCCGGAGGCTCCCAGGTGCTTACGGGAAGATCTCCCCGGCGGGTTTGGGAGCCTAAAGTATATGGGAACACGATGGGGTTATATAGGCGGAGCGCTGCGTGGCCACCGCCGATTACCTGCCGGGCCCCGACGCGGCGCCCGGCCCGGTGACGATCACCGCCGGCACCGATCCTGGCTCGGTGACCGGCTCGACGACGATCACGGTCGTCCCGTCCGGCGGCTGACCGGGGATGTCTCAAAAGTGGTTGACGATGACGCTTATGTCGCCAGGGATTGAAATCGCCTGGCTACCCTCGATAGTCCCTACGGGACACGGGAAGAACGAGATTGCAGTCCCGGAGGGACAAGCGTCGGTAGCCAGGGATTTCAATCCCTGGCGGCCAGAGCTCGCGATTGCCGACCACGTAGAGCCGTTCCTTGGCCCGCGTCACGGCTACGTTGATCAGGTTCGGCTTCCGCCTCGATCCGGCAACTCCCGTCGAGGCACACCTCATAACCTTCGAATGCGTGGGCCGCGATCCCTGCCCCTCGGACTGCAGTCGCCTATCCCTACGAGGAGCTGGATTGCCCTGCGGAGACGTCCCTCAGTCCCCGTGGCCTCCGAAACGACATCGTTTACGACCCGGGAACGTCTCTACCGCCTCCGGCCAACGGATTTCATGGTGCGAACGCCCGGGATTGACAACCCGGGCTACACCGCCTTCGCCCGCGCCTCCGCCTTGTCCACCACCATCTCGGTCAGCTTCGCCGTCTTGGAAACCGCCTTCCCGATCGCCTGGAGGAGGGCGAGGCGGTTGGTGCGGACGGCTTCGTCCTCGGCCATCACCAGGACTTCGACGAAGAAGCGGTCGAGCACCGGGGCGAGGTCGGCGACGTGGCGCAGGCAGCGCTCGTAGTCTCCGGCTCCGGCAGCTTCGTCGATGTCGGCGCGCAGCTTGGTGAAGGCGGCGGCGAGGTCTTTCTCCGCGGGCTCGGCGAAACGGGCGGCGTCGAAGGGGCGCTCGGCGGCGTCCTTGACGATGTTGGCGATGCGCTTGGCGGCGAGCACGACGGTGAGGAAGCCGGGGGTTTCCCGCACCTTGTGCAGGGCGTCCACGCGGGCGCGGAGGTCCGGCAGGTTGCTGCTGCCCACGGCCAGGGCGGCTTCGATCTCGTCGTAGGCGTAGCCGGCGAGGCCCAGGAGGTAGCGGATACGGTCGTTCAGGAAGGCCCGCAGGTCGTCCAGGATCTGCTCCGGCTTGCGGGTCAGGCGGTCGCCGAAGAGATCGGCGGCGGCGAGGGCGGCTTTCTCCAGGTCGAGGGCGAGGCCGCCTTCGAGGCCGATGCGCACCACGCCTTGGGCGGCACGGCGGAGGCCAAAGGGATCTTTGCTGCCGGTGGGGATGAGCCCAAGGCCGAAGATGCCCACCAGGGTGTCGAGGCGGTCGGCGAGGGCGGTGACCTGCCCCACCCGGCCGCGGGGCAGCGGGTCTTCCGTGGAGGCCGGCAGGTATTGATCGTAGACCGCCTGCCAGACGGCTTCCGGGTGACCCTCCTCGCGGGCGTAGATGCCGCCCATGATCCCCTGGAGGGAGGTGAACTCCTTGACCATTTCGGTGGCGAGGTCGACCTTGAGGAGGCGCGCGGCCTCGACCGCGGGCACCTTCTCCGCCGCCCAGCCGAGCTGGTCGCAGATCGTCGCGGCCAGGGATTCCAGGCGCAGGGTCTTGGCGGCGTAGCTCCCCAGCCGCTCGTGGAAGTTGAGCGACTGGAGCTGGTCGGCCCGCCGGGCCAGCCCCGCCTTGTGGTCCTCGCCGTAGAAGAAGCGGGCATCCGCGAGGCGCGCGGCCACCACCCACTCGTTGCCGGAGCGGACGCGGCCCGCGGGGTCGTCCGGCCGGTCCATGACGGTGAGGAAGCACGGCAGCAGCTTTCCCCCGCCGCTCCGGGCGGCCACGGTGAGGGCGCTCTGGTGGTCGCGCAGGCTGGTGGCGAGGACCTCGGCCGGCAGCTCCAGAAAGGCGTCGCCGAAGCTCCCTTCCATGACGCCGGGGATCTCGCAGATGGCCGCCAGCTTGTCGAGGAGCGACGGATCGTCCACCAGCGTGCCGCCCAGAGCCTCGGCGCGGTGGCGCATGGTTTCCTGCAAGGCGCGGCGGCGCTCGCCGGGCTGCACCTCCACGTGACGGGAGGCGAGCTGGCTCTTGTAGTCCTCGGCCCCGGTCACCGTGAACGCTGCGGGGGACAGCGTGGGATGGCCGGCCGTCGTGGTCCCGGCGGCGATCCCGAAGAGGTCGAAGGGCACCACCTCGCCGTCGAACAGGGAGACGACACCGTGGACCGGCCGCACCCACGGCCCCGTGCCGCTCCCCCACCGCATGGTCTTGGCCCAGGAGATGGCGGCGAGAATGCGGGGGACGATCTCCGCCAACACCTCGCGGGTGGGCCGGCCGGCGATCTTCTTCGTGGCGCTCAGATATTCGCCCTTGTCCGTCCGCACCCGCGCGAGCTGATCAGGCTCCAGGCCCGTGCGCTTGGCGAATCCCAGGAGGGCGGGCGTGGGCTGGCCGTCGGCGGTGAAGGCGGCGCGCACGGGCGGCCCCATTACCTGCTCCTCGCGGTCCGGCTCGCCCTCCGGCAGGCCGGCGAGGATGAGCACCAGCCGGCGCGGCGTGAAGCCGGTCTCCACCTCGCGGGGACCGAGGCCGCGGGCCATCAGCTCCTCGAAGACGCGGGTCGCCAGCTCGCGCACGCCCGGCTCCAGCATGCGGGCCGGGATCTCCTCGCTCCGTACTTCCAATAAATACTCACCGCGCGGCATCGACCACCTCCGCTCCCAATCCATAGGCTTCTCGTTCCGGGCCGCGCAGCATGGGGAAGCCCTGGCGCTCGCGGCTTTCCACGTACGCCTTGGCGCAGGCGACGGCGAGGTCCCGCACCCGCTTCATCAGGCCCACGCGCTCGGTCACCGAGACGGCGCCGCGGGCGTCGAGGACGTTGAAGGCGTGGGAGCACTTGAGGGCATTCTCGTAGGCGGGGAGCACCAGCCCGGCTTCCAGGCAGCGCTGCGCCTCCTTCTCCAATCCATTGAACAGGCTCTGCAGGAAGGCGACGTCCGCCAGCTCGAAGTAGTAGCGGGAGAGCTCGTACTCCTCCTGTTTGCGCACCTGGCCGTAGGCGAGCCCTTCGACCCAATCGATCTCATAGATGCTCTGCGAGAGCGAGAGGAACATGGTGAGGCGCTCCAGGCCGTAGGTGATCTCGGCGCTGATGGGTTTGAGCTCCATACCGCCGGCCTGCTGGAAGTAGGTGAACTGGGTGATCTCCATGCCGTCGAGCATCACCTGCCAGCCCACGCCCCAGGCGCCGAGGGTGGGCGCTTCCCAGTTGTCCTCCTCGAAGCGGAGGTCGTGGCGGGTGAGGTCGAGGCCGATGGCCTCCAGGCTGCGGATGTACAGCCGCTGCACGTCGAGCGGCGAGGGCTTGAGGATCACCTGGAACTGGTGGTGCTTGCCGAGCCGGAACGGATTGTCGCCGTAGCGGCCGTCGGCAGGCCGGCGCGACGGCTGGACGTAGGCCACCCGCCAGGGCTCGGGCCCAAGGACGCGCAGGAAGGTGTCCGGGTGCATGGTGCCGGCCCCCACCTCCAGGTCGAGGGGCTGCTGCAACACGCACCCCTCGCGCGCCCAGAATTCGGACAGTTTGAGGATCAGCTCTTGAAACGTTTGCATAGGGGTCTCCGAGGGGCGGGATAGCGTATCAGACGAACCGGGGCGGCGCCCCCGCCCAAAACCCTCACTCCCCCAACCCCCTCTCTCCCAGCCTCCCCCCCGCCGGCCGGGAGAGAGGGGGCTTGAAGAGTCTTGCCTTTGCTAGACAAACCTCTCCCTCTTCTCCCGGCGGACCGGGGGGGAGGCTGGGAGAAGAGGGCCGGGGTGATGAG
>JBAPYB010000300.1:0-9395 GCA_049284515.1 Thermoanaerobaculia bacterium | reverse complement strand
GGCCGCAGGGGATCGTCACCGGCGCCGTGGCCGCGGCGGTCGAGAAGGCGTCGAGCGCCCATGGCGGCGTGCTGACGGCCGCGGACCTCGCCGCCTACAAGCCGGTCTGGCGCACGCCGCTCACCCTGGAGGCTTTCGGCTGGAAGCTCGCCGCCATGCCGCTGCCGTCCTCCGGCGGCGTCATCGTGGGCCAGACCCTGGGCATGCTGGAGAAGCTGGGATGGGAGAAGCTCCCCCGCTTCGGCGCCGATCGCGACCATCTGCTGGCCGAGGTCTTCCGGCGCTCCTTCGCCGACCGTTTCCTGCTGGGCGATCCGGCGACCACCAAGGCCACCGAGGCCCAGCTCCTCGCTGCGGCCTGGATCGCCCGCCGGGCGGCGGAGATCGATCCGCGTCACGCCACCGCTTCGGCGCAGGTGCAACCCTGGCCTGGCGCCACCGCCGCGGCCGCCGTGCCGGGCGGCAGCGAGACCACCCACCTTTCCGTCGTGGACCGGGACGGCAACCTCGTGGCCCTCACCACCACCTTGAACGCCCTCTACGGCTGCGGCCTCTGGGTGCCCGGCGCCGGCTTCTTCCTCAACGACGAGATGGACGACTTCGCCACCGCTCCGGGCCAGCCCAACCTCTTCGGCCTGATCCAGGGCGAGGCCAACGCCGTCGGCCCGGGCAAGCGCATGCTCTCCTCGATGACTCCGGTGATCGCCTGGAAGGGAGACGAGGCCTACGCGCTGGGCGGCCGGGGCGGCTCCCGCATCCCCAGCCACACCATCCAGGTGTTGCTCAACGCGCTGGTGGACCACGATCCGCTGCAGGCCGCCGTCGACCGCCCACGGCTCCATCACCAGTGGCTCCCCGACCGGCTCGGCGCCGAGCCGGACGCCCTCGCGCCCGAAACCCAGGCCGAGCTCGAGCGCCGCGGCCATACGCTCCACGTCACCACCACGACCGCCAAGGTCCACGCCGTCCACCGCCTTCCCGGCGGCCGCGTGGAGGCGGCGTCGGACCCCCGGGGCTCCGGGGCCGGCGGCGTGGTGGATCCCGACCCGTAGCCTTTCCCATACGCGCCGTCCCCTTCGCCCATGGCGGGCGCCTGGGCGCGGCTCAGCCGGCGGCCCGCAGGTCCTCGGTGACGTCGAGAACGGAGCGCAGGGCCTCGCCCAGCACCTGCGGCGAGAAGGGCTTCTGGAGGCAGATGGGGGACTCCGCGCCGCCGTCCGAGAGCTGCTCGTCGTTGTAGCCCGACATGAAGACCACCCGCGTCTGCGGGCGTTCGGCGCGCAGGCGCTGGGCCAACTCGGGTCCCTTCATCTCCGGCATGGTGACGTCGGTCAGCAGCACGTGGAGGGCGCCGCGGTGAAGGCGGGAGAGGATGAGCGCCTCTTCGCCCGAGGAGGCCTGCAACACCCGGTACCCCTTGCTGACCAGGATCTGGTTGAGCACGGTCCGGACCTCGTCCTCGTCCTCCACCAGCAGGATGGTCTCGGAGCCCCGGTTCGAGATACCGGCCACCGGGCCGCCCCGCACCACCTCCGCCTCGCGGGTCACCGGCAGGTAGAGCGAGAAGCAAGCCCCCTCGCCGGGTGCGCTGTTGACGAAGATGTGGCCGCCGTTCTGCCGCACGATGCCGTAGGCGGTCGAGAGGCCGAGCCCCGTCCCCTCGCCCTTGGTGCTGAAGAACGGCTCGAACACCCGCGCCTGGGTCACGGCGTCCATGCCGGTGCCCGTATCGGTGACCGTCAGCAGGACGTAGGAGCCTTGCGGCACGTTGGCGTGAGGCGCCGGGCCCCCGTCGCGGACGTCGAGAGGAACGGTGCGCAACGTCAGCCGGCCGCCGGACGGCATGGCCTGGCGGGCGTTGACGGCGAGGTTGACGATGACCTGCTCCATCTGCCCGGGATCGATCTTCACCTTGCCGAGCTCGGGATGGAGCTGGGTGACGAGTTGGATGTCCTCCCCCAGCAACCGTTGCAGCATCTTCTCCAGCTCCGAGATCACCGGATTGAGGCTCATCACCCGGGTCTCCATCGGCTGCCGGCGGGCAAAGGCGAGGAGCTGCTTGGTGAGGGCCGCCGCCCGCTGCCCGGCTTCCCGGATCCCCGTCAGGTTGCGCGCCAGGAAGGCATCGTCGCCGTAGCGCTCCAGCAGCAGGTCGCTGTAGCCGAAGATGGCCAGCAGGCAGTTGTTGAAGTCGTGGGCCACGCCGGCCGAGAGGCGGCCGATGGCCTCCATCTTCTGCGAGTGCAGGAGCTGGCGCTGCAGCATCTTGTTCTCGGCCTCGTCGCGCTTGCGCTGGGCGATGTCGCGAATGGCCACCACCGACACCGCTTCGCCCTCGAAGAGGTACCGCTTGCCCGTCACCTCGATGTCCACCGAGCTGTGGTCGCTCTTGAAGCCGACACCCTCCCGCGGCACGCCCTCGAGGTCCACCTCGCCCTCGACGAGATCAGCCATCGGCTGGCCGAGAAGCTCTTCGGGCTGGAAGCCGAAAATGGCCAACAGGGCGTTGTTGACCTCCAGGATCACGCCGTTGCGGACGATGGCGATCCCTTCCAGGGTGGCTTCGAACAGCGTCCGGAAGCGCTCCTCGCTGCGCCGGATCTCTTCCTCGGCGGCCTTGCGCTGGGCGATTTCCTGCTGCGCTTTCTCGTACAGGCGAACGTTCTCCGCCATCGGAGCGATCTGGTTCGCCACGGTCGACAGGAGCGCGATGTCGCTCGCCGGGAAATAGTCGTCCGGATCGCGGCGGCCGATGAGCCAGATGCCGATCGGCTGGGCCTGGACGACGAGCGGGATGACCAGGCGCACCCAGGCGCGCGGCGACGGGTCGCCGACCGGCGGCGGCAGGTACCGTCCGCGGCTGTCGAGGAGAGCGAGGAGCTCCCGCACCGTGGGCTCCGGCTCGCCGAAGGGAACGGCCTGCTCGTAGAGGGTCTCCTTGCGCCCCTCCCCGAAGAGGTAGAGGGCCGACTGGCGGATCAGCAGGGTGGGCAGGATCTCATTGGCGATGACCCGTGCCAGCACCTCGCGGTCGAAAGCGCTGGGAATGCGCGACGACACGATGCCGATGACGTCCTGGGCCGTGTGCTTGATACCGAAGACATGGCGGTCGACGAACCCTTGGAACCGGTCCCGCAGCAAGGGGGTGGCGGCGATGAAAACCAGCGTCAGGACGAGCGCCGTGGCCAGGAAGTCTCCCGGCACGGCGTTCCACCTGCCGCTCAGGACGAAGAAGGTCAGCGTGAAGATGGCGAACAGGAGAGCGGAAAAACTGTAGATCCCCAGCAGCCGGTTGGCCCGGAACTCCAGCGCCCCCAGGTGGTGCTTGTAGATGGCGTAGATGTAGCTCATCGGCAGGATGGGCATGCAGAGGAGCGCGATCCCCTGCATGAAGGGAGAGAACCAGGCCAGGTTGCGGCCGTTGATGAGCATGCGCTGGTAAAAAGGGAAGACCAGGCCGTTGAGGACCAGGAACGGACCCAGGCCCAGGGTCACGCCGTACAGCATGATGCGGGCAGCCACCCGGACCGCGGGATTGCCGGGGATGAGGAGGCGAAGGCACAGCAGGAGGATCGATAGGACGACCCCGGCGATCGTGAACACGAGGGGTATCTTGGTCGGCAATCCGAGCTGAAAATCGAGCACCGCGAGGGCGAGCGCCGAGCTGTACAGGATCGCCAGCGGCACGAAACGGACCCGGCCCCGGAAGAAGTGGTCAGGCAGCACCGTGTGCAGGTGGACGGCGAGAGGCAGGAAGAACCAGATCACGACATGGTAGACCACGGCGGAGCCCGCGACCCGGTTTCCCATGCCCGAGACGATCCACAAGGCGTTGAGATAGCTGAAGAGGACGAAGACCAGCCAGCGCTCGTCACGGGGCCGCAGGAAGATGACCGCGACCGTCCCCATCAACCAGAAGATGAGCGGGTACGAGAGCGCAAAGACGGTTACCTTGGTCTGGAGGTGTCCCCCGTCGAGCTTGATGTTGCGGACCAGGTGCTTGCCATCGCGGATCAGCTCGACCCGGGCCTCTCCCCGGCTCCCGAACAGGCTGGGCATCCACACCTCCCGGTGACGGGAGAACCACTGCCGATCGTAGCCCGCGATACGCAGCACCTGGTCGCCCATCCTGAGGCACTGGTCCGGCTGGTATTTGCAAGGCGTGGCGGTAAAGACCTTCCAGTCCGACTCGGCCACGTCGAATCCCACTTCGGTCCGGGAGGCGGCGTACGGAAAATACAGGCAGGGGAATAGAACAGCCAGGCAGATGAGGGCGAGGACGAGATCCAGCGTCCTCCGCGGCAGGCTCAATCGGTTGCTCATGGCCAAGTCTTAAGGGAGCGCAGCCCCCTTATACCAGGGTTCCAAGGCCCGGTCCACCCTCAGCGGCACAACCTTGACGGGGCACCCGCGGGCTCCGGCGAGCGGCGGGACTCGCGGATGCCGTCGACCACCCTTCTCACCAGCCGGGCTCACGCCCGGGCAGCCGCAGCCCCCGGACCCGTTCTAGAGCCCTGGTAGGAGGGCCACTCGACCCAGGCCTTGTCTGCAACGGACATGCTCGTGACTTCATCGAGCAGGCTCAACCTGCGCAAGACGGCGAACAGCCAGCTCGACTCCTCGGCGGACGAAAATCTCGAATGGAACTCACGAATCATCATGATTATCCCTCCCATCTTGGTAAGCCTCAACTACCGCGACAGCGCGAGCTCACCAGGAGCAAGGGGAGGGCCGCGTGGCTCGGCGCAAATCCTGTGAACCGCGAAGAGACCCCCGATCGGCCGGCTCCGCTGGTGAGCCGCTGCGTTGTTGCTCAACGTATCAAAATCCGACGTGAGCATATCGAGATCCCTCGAACGTCGATCCCAGGTTCTCAACCTGGAGACAAGTTTTTCAGTGTAGCACCTGCAGGCCGGCCTCCCAAGCTCCCGGCTCAGCCGCCGGCCAGCAACGCCGGCTCTTCGACTCCCGCCCTTTCGAGCAGTAGGTGCAACGGTTTAAGGTGAAACTCGACGATCCGGTCCAGCGGCGCAGGGTTTTTCAGAGTTACGCTACCGAGCAGCTTCTGAATCTGCCGCGAGATCTCGATCAGCTTGAGCGTGCTGAAGCTGAGGGCGCCGCTGCGCAGGAGAATTTTCTGGGCGGCGTCGAGCGCCTCCGGATCCTCCGTCCGAGCCGACAGCGCCGCGAACTCGTCGCGCTCGGCATGGCCGGCGGTGAGACCGTAGAGGATGAGGAGATTGTTGTGCCGCCGCTGCCAGTCCGCGCGAGCCGGCACGGCCATGGCGTCCGTCATGTCGTCGTTGACCTGGACGAAGAGGCCGAGCGCACGCCCCACCCGGGCCAGCAGCTCCGCCGTTTCGCTCGTCGCTCCGCCCAGCAGCGCCCCCATACGCAACGCCTCGCCGAACAGCGGCGGCGTCTTGTTTTCCACCACGCGCCAGTACTCCTCTTCGCTCGTCAGCTCCTTGGCGTCGAGCCCCTGTCCGTAGCAGGTGGCGAGCGACATGGCCGCGAAGCTCGCCTGCAAGGCGGCGCGGACCTCGGCCTTCACCTCGGCCTGCTCCAGCAGCAGATGGCCCGCAGCCTGGAACGCCAGCGCCAGGTTGGCCACCGTCCCCGCGCCGATCCTGCGGTAGTCGCCCCGCGGGTCGTCATCCAGCATGTCGTCGACAAGGTGGATGCTCACCACCGACAGGAAGACCGCCGCCGCCGCCGGCAGGGCGTCGGACTCCAGCCCGCCGACCGCCTGGCAGGCGGCGCCCGGGTATTCCCAGACCGAGCCCGACTCCCGGTGGACCGGGCGGTCGATCATCTCCAACGCCTGCGGCCACTGCGCGATCTCCCGCAAATCGCGGGCCCGCTTTTTCATTGCCTCGAAGTCCATCGCTACCCATCTCCGTGCTCAGGTGGAAATCGGGCCCGGAAGCCGGTCCGGCTCTTCCGGGCCCGATGCTGAATTCAGGACGGCTGCAAGCTCTTCATGCAGGCTCTGTGCCGCCCCAGGAAAACGCCACGTTGCCGTCTACGCCTTGCTGGCGTCGTTGGCTCCCCCAGCTAGGGCCAGTTGATCCACTCGCTGTTGGCTATCGGGCCAAACATGCTCTTGAAGTCGTCGACGAGGCTCAACTTGCGCAGCGCCTGGAAGAGGTCACCCGACTCGGCCTTGGAAGTGAACTTGTGGTGAAAGGCTTGAATGTGCATTGGCGTAGTTCTCCCCTCATGAAGGAGCTGAAGGCCCCTCCGGTTTTTGGTTTTTGTTAGTACAAAGCCTCAGACGAATTTAGGGACTACAGAGATATGTCACTGCAGGTAGGTGGCCACGATCGAATCCCCCCAAAAAGAAATGACAAGAACTTCAACGGACTTCAGACATGCGCACGCGTCCCGTGCTTAGTGCAGGCACCCTGTCAGAGCGTGACAGTGACACACGATTCGACACGCTGACACGGATGACACCGCCAGCCATCGACGTTGAAGAATAGATCTATTTTTGAAACATGAAGAGGGCGAATGCGCCGCTGCGCTCAGGGCGCGGCCGGCGAAGCCCCGAGCGGCTCGAGCACGCCGGAGTGATCCTGGCGCTCGGCATCGGCCTGGAGCGACTGCGCCAGCTCGAGACCCGGCAGCGGCTTGAGGAAGAAATAGCCCTGCGCGTAATCGATGCCCAACAGGCGGAGCACCTCGGCGTCCTCCGCCGTTTCGACCGCCTCCATCACCGTCGCCGTACCGGCCCGCGCCGCCATCTCGGCGGTGCTCTGGACGATGATCTGCTTGAATGGATCGTGGGCCAGGCCGCGGCAGAAGGTGCCCGAGATCTTCAGAAAATCCGGATGTAGATCTTGGAATAGATTCAGATTCGAAGATCCCTCGCCGAAATCGTCGAGCGCGATCCTGAACCCTCTTTCGCGCAGCCGTTGCAGGGTCGCGGCGAAGGCCCGGGGATTGACGATCGTCTGCTGCTCGGTGAGCTCGAGGACGATGCTCTTCTCCTCGATGCCGGCGATGCGGACCGCGGAGCACAGCTTGTCGGCGAACTCCGGGTTGGTCAGGGAGCGCGGTTGCACGTTGAGGAAGGTGACCACCGAGTTGCCGAGGTGGATCACCTCGGCCAGGGCGGCCCGGATGCAGATCATGTCCGCCTCGAACAGCAGCTCCTTCTGCGCCGCGTAGGCGAGGAAGACCGCCGGGCTGCCCAACACCGAATTGGCGGGGCCGCGGGCGAGGCTCTCGACGCCGAAGACCTCGAAGCGCGGCGCGCCGTCCCGCAGCTTGACCACCGGCTGCAGCACGGCACGGATGGGATTGGCCGCCATGAAGTCTTCGAGCAGCTCCACCTGCTGCACCTCGCCCTCGCCCTCCTGGGGCGCGCCGGGAGCGAGCAGGGCGTCCCGCCGGTCGAGCAGGTAGCCGCGCAGGCGCGACAGCCCTTCGGACTTCTCGAGCACGGCGGTCACCCCGAGGACGGTGCAGAGATCGCGCACCGCCTGGTCGACGTAGCCGGAGAGGACGTAGACCGCGGTGTCGGGGAAGTTGGCGGTCACGAAGCGGACCAGACGCATGCCGTCCAGGCCGCCGAGCTGGGACACGGAAAGGTCGGTGATGACGACGTCGAAACGGAAGCAGCGCAGCAGCGCCTCCGCCGCCTCGATCTCCATGCAGGTGGTGAGGTCCAGACCCGGCAGGCGCAGGCAGGCCGCCAGGGTGTCGACCACGATCGACTCATCGTCGAGGATCAGTACGCGAAGCACGGCATCGTCATCGTGCCGCCTGGCGGAGGCTCCGCGGGCGGCGGGAAATCATGGGATCTTCTGCTCCTCCTCCGCTGCACCGGGCTCACTCCCGCCGTGCCAACACAGCCGGCCCGACGGAGATGAAATCCCCGCTCACCCAGACCTACGCAGACACCGGTGTTGCGAGAACGGATTGAGTCTGGGGGGAGGGTATCCCGTGAAATGCAGGAAGTCAACCGCGGATCTCCCGGCCCTCCACCGGCCTTGTGGGACCTGACCCTATGACCGTGGTCCGGGAAGAAGGCGTGGAGACTTCGTACTCCATGCGTCGACAATGAGAGGCGTGGCCACTCCGATGTGCATGGCCAAGAGACGTTGCCGCATTGCGGCAAAGGCGCGGAGATCAACGGTCATGCACCGTGAGTGCCATCGGCCCGACCCTCGACCGTGATCCGGGGGCTACCTAAGGCGAGAGGACGGGCAAAGAGGCAGCGCCAGGACGGCCGGCAGCGCCACCTAGAGAGGATCAGGACTGGGACCTGTCTACCTTCTCTTGAACCCAGAGGTTGATCAACGTCTCTGGACTTACGCCTTGCGTAGCCGCTATCCGATCGAGCTTCTGAGAAAGAAGCTTCTCGATCGGGTAATAACGTTTCTCAGATCTGATATCGACCTCGAATTCAGCAGGCACCAGTTGATCCTCTCCGGCGTCGTGACTGTCCCAATACTCGCCGATTTCCCTATAGGAGCGACTCCTGGAGAGTGAGGACTCATGATCGCTCATATCTCTTCCTTTCCGCAGCAGTCATATCCCGCGACGAGACGATCAACGCCTGCCGGGTCGGTTTGTAGATAAAGTAAACCGCAAGAAACCTCCCGGCTTCGGTCCTGCCCAGAGCAAGGTACAGATTCTCGTCCGGACGATGCCCCTTCTCGACGAAGAAGAACTTGGGCCGGCTTCCAAGGACATCAGAAACTTCGTCTGTCTCGACCGCATGTTTGCGCCACAGCTTCTCGACGATCTCCTCCAGCCAAACGATCTCTTCAATCCTCATCTCTACCTCCCCACGTCTCGCCCGGCTGGAGGCTCGACTCCCGAGGAGTATACGCCCCAGATCACCCTACACCACCCGCCCCACGCGTAGGAACCACAGCTCGAACCGCGGCCTCTCCGCCAGCTCCAACGCCTCCCGAATCGCCCGCGCGTAGAGCTCCCCCTGGGGGGCGTACACCGCCGCCCGCGCCGGCATCGCCGCCGTCGCCACCTCGTCGGTCTTGTAATCGACGATCACGATCCGCCCGCCGTCGCCGGGATCGCGATAGAGGAGGTCGATCGCGCCGCTGACGACCCCCGCCGGGGAACGATCCCCGTCTCCCGGCGGCAGGAGGATGGGGAGCTCGCGGGCGAGGACATGGTTCTTCAGCCGTCGCAGGCGTTCGAGGAGGGGACCGGCGGCGAAGGTCTCCAGGAGCGCCTCGGCCACGGGCAGGGAGCGCTCGAGCTCGTCCCCCTCCACCAGGGCGGCGAGATAAGCGGGGAGGAGAGAGCGCTGGCGGCCGGTTTCCCGGCGGGGATCGGCGGCGAGGTCCCACTCTTCCAGGGCGCGGTGAATGGCGCCGCCGGCCGCCATGGCCGCGGCGCGGTCCACGCCCGCGTTACGG
>JBAPYB010000299.1:0-18914 GCA_049284515.1 Thermoanaerobaculia bacterium | reverse complement strand
GTGCGCGGCTTGATGCGCACCTCGCGCTCGCCGGGGAGCTCGCCGGCGCGGGCCTGCGCGACGACGTCGCGGAAGCCGCGGCGCTCCTGCGGCATCAAGTAGAGGAGGAGGGGCTTGCCCGCCAGGTGGTGCTGGGGGACGCCGAGCAGCAGGGACGCCGCCCGGTTGGCCTCTTCGATGACCCCCTGGGGGTCCGTCACCAGGTAGCCGAAGGGGGCCTCGTCGAAGAGGCGGCGGTAGCGGTGCCGCTGGTTCTCCAACGCCTCGCGGGTGGACAGGAGCTCCTCGTTCTGCGTCTCCAGCTCCTCGTAGGCCACCTCCAGCTCGGCGAGCCGGCTCTGCAGCTCCTCCAGCTCCGCCATGAACCTCTCGGGGTGGGAAAGGGTGGCGGCCTCGCTCTGCAGCGTATCGAGCTGCCCTTGAACCTTGGCGAGCGGCGACCTTTTCAGCAGCGTCACTGGCGCTCCTCGCCCGGCGGCGGCGGTGGCGACGGTGACTGCGCCGGCGACGGATGAGGGGCGTCCTCGGCCGAGTCCATCAGCAGGATCACGCCGGGCGGGCCGGAGCCATTGCCGAGCCGCGTGCAGGTAACGCGGCAGCGGAGGGCCCGGCCGCGGCGGTTGACGCCGTCGACCACCACCTCGATCCCCTGGGGGCCGCCGTCGAGGCACTGGCGCATGGGCTCTTGCAAATCCGCCACCGGCAGGCCGATGTCGAGCCCCAGGAACGGCTGGCCCCGGACCTCCTCGCCGCGCAGTCCCCACAGCTCCTGCGCCTTGTCGCTCCACACCTCGACCTCCAGGCCGGGGCCGAGCACCACGACGGCAGACTTCAGACCGCCGAGGATGGCGTGCAGGTGCGTGTTGGCGAGCCGCAGCTCATCCGACCGCTGCTGGATCTGGTCGTTCATCGAGCGCAGCTCCTCGTTGGTCGACTGCAGCTCCTCGTTCATCGTCTCCAGCTCTTCATTGGCCGACTGGAGCTCCTCGTTGGTGGTCTCCAGCTCCTCGATGGTGGACTGCAGCTCCTCGTTGGTGGTCTCCAGCTCTTCGTTGGCGGACTGCAGCTCCTCGTAGGCGGTCTCCAGCTCCTGGTTGGCCCGTTCGAGATCGCTATGCAGCTTGCTCTGCAAAGTCTGATCCAGAAACGCGATTCCGGCCCCGAGCAGCGCGCCGCCGCCGTCGATCAGGGGGGTGACGTGGATCTCCAGGCTGCGCACGTCGCCGGCCACCGGCCGCCACTCGACGTCCTTGAGCACGATGGCCAGCCGGGAGGCGGCTGCGGCGTCGACGTGCGAGCGCAGCTCGACGGGACGGTAGGAGATCTCGAGGTCCTGGAGCCGCCGGCCCAGGTCCGTGGGAGCGAGGTTGAAGAGCCGGCGGGCGCGCTCGTTGGCCAGCACCAGTTGCCCCTTGCGGTCGACGGCGATCTGGGCCACCGGACCGGCTTCGCAGGCGGCCTCGCGCACCCGCAGGGGCTGGCTGAGGCTACGCGCCTCGGCCGCGCCCGTCGTCGCCGGGGCGAAGGCCAGCAGGCGGTCCCGCAGGTTGGCGCTGCCCGTGCGCCGGAAGATGCGCACCTTCAAGTCCTCCGGCTGGAAGCTGTTGCCGTGGCTGAGCAGCGTCTCGGCCTTGCCCAGGAAGAGGAAGCCGGTGCGGCTCAGGGCGAAATGGAAGCGGGCCAGGATCTTCCGCTGCATCTCGGCGTTGAAGTACATCAACGTGTTGCGGCAGACCAGCAGGTCGAGCCGCGAGATGGCGGCGTCCTGCACCAGGTCGTGGCGGCCGAAGATCAGCGAGCGGCGCAAATCGGGCCGGAAGACGAACCGGTCCGCGGCCTGCTCGAAGTACTTGCCGCGCAGCTCCGCGGGCACGCCTTCGACCTGGGAGGCGGTGTAGCTGCCCTGCCGCGCCTGGGCGAGGGCGTCCTCGTCCACGTCGGTGGCGTAGATCTTCACCCGCTGCCGGAAGTCGTGGTCGTCCATGGCCTCGGCCAGCAGCATGGCGAGCGAATAGGCCTCCTCGCCGGAGGCGCAGCCGGCGCTCCAGCAGCGGATGGGCTTCTCCGCGCTCTTGGCTTCGAGGATGCGCGGCAGGATCTGCTCTCTCAGCACCTGCCAGGCCGGCGGGTCGCGGAAGAACCCCGTGACGTTGATCAGCACCGTGTTGAAGAGGGGGAGGAACTCGTCGGGGTGCACCTCCAGGAAGTCGATGTAGTCGGTGTAGGAGAGGATGCCGACCTGCTGCATGCGTTTCTGCACCCGGCGGATCAGGCTGGAGAGCTTGTAGCCCGAGAAGTCGAAGCCGCGGGCGGACTTCAGGTAGTCGAGCAGCTTGACGAAGTCGGCCGCCGGCGACTCCGCTTTGCGCTCTTTCGATTTCGCGCGTTCGGAGCTCACGATCTCCCTCCTCCTTGCGTCAGCGCCACCAGCGCCGTCGCGATGTCGTCCAAGGGCAGCACCTGGTCCACCACGCCGGTGCGGAAGGCCGCGTTCGGCATGCCGAAGAACTCCGCGGCCTCGTCCTGCGCAATGACCGTGCCGCCGTGCTGCTTGATGGCGAGCACTCCGTCCGCGCCGTCGCGGCCGGTGCCGGAGAGCACCACGGCGATGGCCCCGGGTCCCCACGCCTCGGCGAGCGAGGTGAACAGCAGGTCCGCGGAGGGACGGACGTGCTGCACGCAGGCAAGGTCCGAGAGCTCGAGAGCGCCGCTCTGGCGCAGCAGCAGGTGGTGGTCCGGCGGCGCCACGTAGACCGTGCCGGCCGCGATCCGCTCGCCGCCCCGCACCTGCGTCACCTCCAGCGCCACCCGGCGGCCGAGGATCTCCGCCAGCCAACTGCGGTGACGGGGATCGAGGTGCTGCACGACGAGCACGGGGGCGGGGAAGTCCGGAGGGAGGAAGGAGAGGACGTGGGTGAGGGCCGCCAACCCTCCAGCCGACGCCGCCAGAGCTACCACGTGCTCCGGCCGGGTGGCGGGATGGAGAGGAGGAGCTTTGCCCACCTTGTTCAGGCCCAAGGCCTCTCCCTCGCGAGTGGAAGGTAAGCACATCCAGGCTGCAAATCCCCGGTGTGAGAGACCGGAGCCCCCCGGGCATGGGCTCCCAACCTCCAACGAACGTTCCGGCTGGAGAGTATGCTCTTTTTGAGGTTCGGTCAAAAGCACCAACGCCCCGCCTGTCCACGGCTGCCGCCAGGCGGCAAACGGCTCCGGCGAGGAAACTTTCCGGTCTTTCCCCGTATAAACACGATGCGCGCCTCGATTCGGATTTTGAGGGTCTCCGTTGGCTTCTCCCTGACGCTGCTTTCAACTCTTCCGGCGAGCGCCCAGGCTCCGGCCGTCGGCCCGCCGCTGGCGGTGCCGCGGGTCGCCGGCAAGATCGTCGTCGACGGCAGGCTCGACGACGTCGCCTGGCAGCGGGCGGCCGTCCTCGACACCTTCTATGAGACCTACCCTGCCGACAACACCGAGCCGAAAGTGAAGACGGTGGTCTACCTGACCTACGACGAGCACGACTTCTACGTCGGCATCCACGCCTTCGACCCCGCGCCGGAAAAGATCCGCGCGCCCTACGTGGAGCGGGACAAGATCATCGGCACCGACGACAACGTCGCCGTCTTCCTCGACACCCGCAACGACCGCCGCTCGGCCGTCGAGCTGCGCGTCAACCCCCGCGGCAACCAGACCGACGCCGTCTACAACGACGCCAGCGGCAACGAGGACCTTTCGCCGGACTTCTTCTACGACACCGCGGCGCAGATCACCGCCGACGGCTGGACCGCCGAGATGCGTATCCCTCTGTCCTCACTGCGCTATCCCAAGAAGGCGGAGAACCGCTGGGGCATCCTGGTTTGGCGCAACTACCCGCGCGACCAGCGCTACGCCTTCCATAGCAGCCCCATCGACCGCGGCAGCAACTGCTGGATCTGCCAGTCGCGCGAGCTCACGGGCTTGACGGGCCTGCCCGGCGGCGGCCACTTCGTGGGCGCGCCCTACGTCACCGGCCAGCGCCTCGGCGAGCCCAGAAGCGGGCTTGGCTCGCCACTGGAGGATCAGAGCGCGAAGGCGGACGCCGGCATCGACGTCAAGTGGACGCCGAGCGGCAGCAACGCCCTCGACCTCACCATCAATCCCGACTTCTCGCAGGTGGAGTCCGACGTCGGCCAGATCGCGGTCAACAACCAGTTCGCCATCTTCTTCCCCGAGAAGCGCCCCTTCTTCCTCGAAGGGCAGGACCTCTTCGACACTCCGATCCAGGCGGTCTACACCCGCACCATCACCGATCCCAAGTGGGGCCTGCGGGACACCGGCAAGGTGGGCAACACCACCTACACCGTCCTGGCCACCCAGGACCAGGGCGGCGGCAGCGTCATCATTCCTGGCCCTACCGGCAATGATTTCGCGCTGCAGGACTTTTCCTCCAAGGTGCTGATCGGCAGCCTGCGGCGGGATTTCGGCGCGTCCTATGTGGGCGCGCTCGTCGCCGACCGCGAGAACGACGGCGGTGGCCACAACCGCGTGGCCGGTCCCGATTTCCTGTGGCGCCAGAGCCAGACCGACCAGGTGACGGGGCAGTTGCTGGTGAGCGACACGGAGACGCCCGACCGCCCCGACCTCTACCCCACCTGGGATGGCCGCCAGCTCACCTCCCATGCCGGCCACCTGGAGTGGCTCCACACCGGCCGCGACTGGACCTGGCGGGCCACCGTGCGGGACGTCGGCGACGATTTCCGCGCCGACGAGGGATTCGTGCCGCAGGTGGGCTACCGCCTTGGCCGCTACGCGCTCTTCCGGAACTTCTATCCGCAGAGCGGCCTGTTCCGGCGCGTCCAGCCGTATGCGATCATGCGCTACGTCGAGAGCCCCGGCGGCGGCCTGATTCAGCGCCAGGGGGTCCTGGGCGTCCAGACCCAGGGGCAGCGCAACATGGCGGCCGGTTTCGAGATCGTGCCGCGCGAGCAGTTGCGGGTGGGCAGCCAGGTCCTCGAGCGCAGCTTTGTGGATGGCTACTTCCAGATCGATCCGGGCCGCCGCTTCTCCCGCATCGGCGGCAACTTCGTCCTGGGGGACTCGATCGACTTCGCCAACGGCCGCGTCGGTCAGGGCGGGGATTTCGGCCTCTTCGGCACCGTCAAGCCCACCGACCATCTGGCGCTCGACTTCAACGCCGACCACCAGTGGCTCGACGTCCGATCCGGCGGGCTGCGCGGGCGTCTCTTCACCGCCCAGATCGAGCGCCTGAAATTGACCTACAACTTCACCGCCCGCGCCTTCCTGCGGCTGATCGGCGAATATCTCGACGTCAACCGCGACCCGCGGCTCTACACCTTCTCCGTGGATGCCCAAAGCGGCTCCTTCGCCGGCTCGGCCCTCTTCGCCTACCAGCTCAACTGGCAGACCGTGCTCTTCGTCGGCTACGCCGACGACCGCCTCCAGAACCCCGACGGCGACCTGCAGCGGGCGGACCGTTTGGTGTTCGTGAAGATTTCGTACGCGTTTCAGCGGTGAAGGGCGGTCGCGGTCAACCCTTGAGAGTCATCTCCAAATAGAGCGGGACCTCGCCTTCCAGGAGGTTGTCGCCCTGCATCTTCCGCGGCAGGGTTTCCTGGGAGCGGACGATGCCCGACTCCATCAGGAGGTCCTCGTCCGTCTTGCCCTCGGGCCGGGGCTCGACGGCGCGGCCGTTGGCGAGGAAGACGCGGCCTTTCGTCTTCACCTGGAGGGCGCGGACCACCGGGTAGAAGGGCATGGGGCAGTAGCCCATCAGGTCCTGGGCGACCGGGACGCTGACGGGGATGAAGGCCACCAGGTCGTCCCGGGTCATCTTCTCCAAACCCTTGTCCTTGAGGGTCGCGTTGTGGCTGGCATGATGCCCGACTTTGTAGAAGGCGACCCGGCTCAGCAGGTTTTCCATCAGGGTCTCCTTCTTCTTTCCGCCCTCTTTCGCGAGGGGTGGATTTTCCGGCATGCTGTCGCGGAAGCTCCACGCCTCGATCGTGTGCCATGAAAGCCAGTTGCCCACCTGCGCGTCGCCGGGGAACAGCAGCATCTTCTCGGAGCCCGGGATGTCGAAGGCCAGCACGAGGCTGACGTTGTTGGTGAAGGCTCCGGCGCGCAGGGCCAGGCTGGCGGCGCCGGCGAGCCAGTCGGTGTCCACCCGCCGCCAGGCGCCTTCCTCCCCCCTCTCCTTTTCGCTGTAATGTTTCCGGAAGAACGGCGAGGCCATGGCGTTGTCCCAGTCGAGACGGATTTCCGGCGCGAAGGGAGAAAAGCCTTCGTCCCCGTCGCGGCTCGGAGCGTCGGCGGCGAGCAGGGCGGAGGCCAGCGCCGGCAGGCTGTGATCGTCGCTCAGGGCGAAAGCGTTGGCGCCGCCGGGTTTGCCCGCGTCCACTTTCATGCCGAGCAGGCCGTAGGAATACATTGCTCCGTCGGAGCCGTCCGCCAGCAGCTCGATGTATTTCTTGCCTTTCGGGTTCACCTTGTCCGGCAGCGGCGGCCCGAGCACGTAGCCGTGAAAGTCCGTCGCCGGCAGGCGGAACACGTCACCGGGCTCGAAGTAGCGGATTTTGCCGGGGGGACAGAGGCCGCGGGCGAAGGCCATGGCCTGGTCCATGTCCGCCGGGCCTGTTCCGCCGCCTTCCCCAGCGGCGGCCAGGTCGATCCCGAGGAAGTCCGCCTCCGCCCGGAAGCCGGGGTGGATGTCGACGATGCCGGCCGCCGCCGCCTTCTCCAGCGCCTTTTTCGCCGCCCGGTCGAGGATCTTGCGGAAGTCGCCGGTGCTGCTGTGCTCGCCCGTCTCGGCGGTGGTCTCCGTCCAGGGCAGGTAGAGAGCGTCCACCGTGATCTTCTTCCACTCCTGCCAGGCGTCCTGAAAGCTGCTGATGTGATCGTAGTGCTGGTGCGTGATGGCCAGGGCGTCGATGTGCCCGCCGGTGGCGCTGCGCAGGTTCTCGACGATCTTCCGGGTGCGCAGAGCTTTGTCCGGCGTGCTCTTGGCGACGCCGCAGTCGATCACCAGGTAGCAGGGGTCGTCCGGTTTCTCCTGGCGCGGGAAGGCCAGCAGGAAGCAATCGCCGAGGCCCTGCCCGTAGAGGCGCAGCTTGACCTCCCCCGGCCGGGGGAGCAGCCTGTTTTCAGTTTGGCCAGACATTGCGAGCATTGCAGAGCGTCCTTTCGCGCGTCAGCCCCGGTGCAGCAGGGCGAAGGGTTCGGTCAGGGCATCGGGAGCCGGAGCTCCGGCTTTTTTCGCGGCTCGCTCGGCGGCCTTCCTCCCGGCCCCCTCCAGGCTGGAGCGGCGGCAGGCGCAGGAGGAGGCCCGCATGTCCTCCCGGTTGCTGGTGCGCCCGGCGAGCCACTTTTTCTTCAGGGCCGCCCGGGTGTACCAGCCCGCGGGCAGGCCGTCGGAGGAGTACTCGGCGGCCTCGGCGCCCCCCGCGGCGCCGGCCCGGAGCAGGAAGTCGTGCTGCCGGGCCTCGCGGGAGGCGCTGTCGGGCCGCTTGTAGATGGCATAGCGAACGATGGATTTGTCTTTTTCCATGCC
This sequence comes from Thermoanaerobaculia bacterium, assembly GCA_049284515.1. GTDB lineage: Bacteria > Acidobacteriota > Thermoanaerobaculia > Multivoradales > UBA5704 > DATARR01. The sequence continues at coordinate 11,374 of JBAPYB010000299.1, read as the reverse complement.
GACGACCAGCGTGACGCCGCCGCGGAAGGGGAGGCGGTCCGGCTCCTCCGGCTCGCCCAGCCTCTTTCGTTCCTCGTGCGCCGCCTGCCGCCGCTTCTCCTCGGCCTTGCGCTCCTTTTCGTCCGTCGGCAGGGCATTCTTGTTCTGGAGGACCTCGAACACCATCTCGGTCAGGAACTCGCCGCGCGGGCCGATGCGGCGGGCCGGCCGCAGGTTCGTCACCTGGAACGTGCGCGTGGTGTCGATGCCTCCCAGGATCTGCCGCTTGACGTCGTCGTCGAGCTTCTGGTCCTGGAAGTAGCCGTGGAGCATCGCCTGGGCCGCCTTGATCTTGTCGAAGATGTCCTCGCGAGACTCCCCGGGCTGCCAGTCGAACAGCGCGCGGCGCACCCGGTCGATCTCTCCGCCGCGCGGGAAAAGAAGGGTTTTCTTCGCCTCGGGCGGCGTCCAGCGCAGGCTCTCCTCGGAGAGCGTCCGCACGTCGCGCGGATAGATCCCCCACTTGCGGAAGGCCTCGATGAAGGCGACGCGGTAGCGGCGGTCGTCCTCGGGCACGAGGTCGAAGTCCGCCGTGATCAGGGCCCGCAGGAACTCGCCGAACGTGATGTCCACGGGCGGCATGTAGTCCATCGCCCGGATGCACATCCGCAGGACGTGACCGGCGGACTTGGCCGCCTCCCCCGCCATCCGGTTCACCAGATCCGGGTGCAGGTCGCCGTCGGGAAGGACGCCCGTGCCGCCGGTGGCGATGCGCTTCAGGTCGGCGACGCGGTCCTCGTAAATGGATAGGTAGGCGTCGAAGACGGCGGCGACGAGGAAGGAGCCGCGCTCGTGTGGCTCCTCGACTTCCTGCAACAGCGAGGGATCCGCCTGGAATCGTTTCCATACGGCGCGCCTCTCCTCGTCGCTCAGGTCGCGGGCGGCGTCGGCGAGGGTGACGGGCCTCTCGCCGCTCCCATCCATCTCCGGCTCCGCGAGCTTGTCGCGCCAGTCGGCGCCGCCTTTCTGGCGGGCCTGTTCGATGACGCGGCCCAGGGCGTCGCGCAAGGCTTGATGCCGCCCGGTGGCCTGGCCGAATTGGAGGGCGAGGCGGGTCATCAGGGTGCCGGCGTCGAGACGCCCCCGGACGCGGGCGATCTGGTCGCGCAGCAGCTCGGCGTAGGTGAAACGCTGAAGCAGGGCCACGACGTCGGCGAAGGCTTCGTGGAAGGCGAACACGTCCGGGTTGGTGGGCTCGGTGAAGCGGACGTGCATGCCGTCCAGGATGGCGTGGGTCGTCTCATGGGCGATGATGTCGTGGGCCAGACAGGTGAAGACGACGCCGCCGGGGTACTCCGCTCCGGGATCGGCGTCGCCCGCCGGGAAGTAGCCGAAGAGGATGGCCCGCTTCTGCGGCGAGTAGTAGGCGTTCTGCTCGCGCAGGACATGGGGGTAGAGGCGGAGGTGTTGGACGAACTGATCCGTCTTGTCGACTTCCGGCTGCCCTTTTTTGTCTTTGACGACCTCGCCCTCAGCGTCCGTCTTGTCCTTCATGAGGGCGCGGTCCCGGTCGTCGCTGAACGGATCCCAGGGGCGCAGGGGCGACCAGAAGATGGGACGGCCGAGCGCCTCCTCGAAGTGGCTGATGGTCTTCATCGCCACGGCATAGACCATCTGCTGGTGGAACTGCGGGTTGCCCTCGGAGCGGGGGAGGCCGTCCTGGGCCAGCAGGAACGGATGGTTGAGGTCCACCGGCGCGTAGGCGCAGTCGGAGGCGGGGTCTACGTCGATCACCGCGAGATAGTCGCCGACCGGCCCCGGCTGCAGTTGGCGCTCGAAGACGACCGGGATGGTGATCTCGTTGATGGACGCGCCGGAGCTGGTGGTGGCAAGGCTGGGATCGAAGGCGAAGGCCCGGAGCCTGCGCGTCGGCGGCGGCGAGATGGCGTAGGCGATCTTCTTCTCTTCGTCCTTGGCGGTGGGCAACGGATACGACTCGTCCAACGACAGCTCGGGGTGGTTGCCGATCCACGTCTTGTGGGCAGCCTCCTGGGCGGTCTTCAGCTTGCCGCGCAAAGAGCTCGAGAGCGGCACGTCCTTGCGCAGCAGGTAGCGCCGCACGGCGGCGGCGGAAATGCAGCCGCGTTCACCCTGCGAGACTTTCGCCAGCGCATTGGAGAGGAGGATGTCCGACGCGGCCAGCGCTCCGATCTCGGCGCGGTCTTCGGGCAGCAGGCCGGAGGCGAGCCCCCCCGGGCCGCTCAGGAAACGCTCCAGCCGGTCTCGGCGCTTGTCGTCCGTGGCGGCGGGATCAGTGACGAGCGGCCCGTCTTCCGCCAGCGTCGGCAGGGTGAGGATGGTCCACCAACTGCTCGCCGGGAAACTGACGAGGCTGTCCGGTTTCTCGGCGAGGATCTTGGTGCGTTCCGCCGTCACCTCCGCCACGGCGGGCAGCTCCGCCGACAGCAGCTTGTCCGCCCTGGCGATCCCCTTCCCGAAGCCGCCGTCGCCGCCGCGAATGAACTTCGGGCTGCGGTCGGACGACTTCTGCAGGCAGAGCCGGAAGAGGAACGGCAGCAGCTCCTTGCCGTAGCTCGCGATGAGGTTGTCCCGGCCGTGATAGGACAGCCAAAGCGCGGCGAGGCCGGCGACGTTGGCCGTGGCGAACGACGTGCCGCTGCTGCTCGTGCGATCATCCTGCGGCTGCCCGTCGGCGCCGGTGCGCTCCCAGTCGTGCCAGACCAGCTCGCCCGGCGCGGTGATGGCGACCGCGGAGCCGAGGCCGGAGAAGCGCCACGGCGCTGCCAGCACATTGCTGGCGGCGCAGGCGATGACGCCGGGGAGGCGGCCCGGGAAAACGACGGTCGGGGCGTTGTTCCCCGCGGCGGAGACGATGATGATCCCCTGGTCGAGGGCGCGCCGGATCACGGAATTCAGGAGCTCGGAGCCGACCGGCCCGCCGAGGGACATGGAGATGACGTGCGCCTTGCAGTTGATCGCCTCCAGCAAGGCATCGCAGACGTTCTGAAAGCTCAGATGGATGACCGAGGACGAGACCCGCAGCGGCAGGATCTTCGCCCCCGGGGCGACGCCCCAAGGCTCGTCGGCCGGGCTGTTCCCTGCCGCGATGACGCTGGCGGTGTCGGTGCCGTGGCCCGGATTCTTGACGATGGACCGGTCCTTCATGGGATCGAATCCGTCGGGCTGGTCGCGCTCGACGAAGTTTTTCCCATAGAGCGATCCGTTGTCCGGATGAGGCAGCAGGTGCGGCAGGAGGCGGGCGTGCCGGGTGTACCCGGTGTCTGGGTGGGCCACCAAGACTCCGTCGCCCGGCGCCTTCTCGTTCCCCCGCTTCGCCTTCCAGAGGGCCCAGGCGCCGTTCTCTCCCTTGGCATCGCAGACGCCCATCTGCTCCAGCGACCAGTGCCGGTGCCTTTCGCTGCTCTTTTCCTGGATCTGGGCCAGGCGGTCGTCGCTCACCTTGCCCCACAGCCGGAAGGCCCGCTGGGCGTCGGAGGCGTTGGTCACCGGCGGCTTGGTGAGCAGCAGCGGCTCGGCGCTCTCGACGCCGCCGATCCGCTTCAGAGCGCGGACGGCCTCCCACGCCTCGCCGAGCGGCGGCGGGGCCTCGCCCTTGACGCGGTACACCCGCCACCCGTCCCCCACGTCGTCGGCCGTCCACCCGTACTGTGGGGGCGGGAACCCGTTCGCCAGCTCCGCCGCCACAGCCGCCGCGGCCTCCACGGTGCCGTCCGCGAGCTTGACGGCGAACCCTTCGACGACCGGCAGCCCGGTCGCGTCCACTTTCTCCACCGCCTGGGCGAATGTCAGCATCTAAGCGTTCCTTTTAGATGGCTCCATTCTACGGTAGAAGGACGCAGACCGCGGCTTCTGCCTCCCAACCCCCGCGCCGAAGGGCACGGGCGATCGGCTAAGATGCGGCAGACTTCGCGCAAAGACGCGCCGGTACCAGACAATAAGGAGATCAGACATGAATGCAAACCGGATCTGGCGGGCAGCGATCTGCGGGCTGCTGGCGCTCGGGGGACAAGCAACGGCCCAAGGGTTGGGCGACATCAGAGGCATCGATCACGTCGGCATTCTCGTGCGTCTCGAGAACTTCGACGCCGTGACGAACATCTTCACCCAGAAGCTCGGCTTCTCGGCGACGCCCGCCCTGCTGTCCCCGGCGGGGGCCACGAACCACCTGATCTGGTTTCGAGACCTCTCCTACCTGGAGATCGACGCGTTCACGGAGCTGAACGACGGCACCGCGCCGTTCCTGGACTTCCTCCAGCACCACGAAGGCGCCAAGTTCTATGGCACCGCCGTCAAGGACGCCGCGCAGACGGCCGCTTTCCTGACCGGCGCCGGTTACCCCAACGTCGGGCCCATTCCCGCGACACCTCTCACCGTCGTGCCGACCGGCGAGGTCGTCGGGCTCACCCCCCTCTGGGACCTGGTCATCCTCACCTCCCGGGTGGCCCCCGACAATTCGACCTTTTTCCTGGAGTACGACGCCGCCGAGGTGCACCAACTCTTCGTCGACGTCCCGGCGCTGGCGCCCCGGCCGCACCCCAACACGGCGCAGAAAATCGACACCCTCTGGCTGGTGGTCGCGGATCTGGACGCCGCCATCGACTTCTACGAGGGCCTCGGCCTCGAGGTGCGCTCCAAGCACAAGCGGATCGGCTACCTGGGCGCCCGCAGCGCCAAGGTGCGGTACGACAACGGCATCTTGACCCTTTTGCAGCCGGAGGGCCCCGGCCTGGCCGCGAGCTTCGCCGCGGACCGCGGGGAGGGCATTCTGGGGGTGAGCCTCAAGGTCGGCAATCTCAATACCGCCCGCACACTCATCAACCGCAAAGCTCACCTGAATCTTCAGACCTACACCTATCAAGGGCGGGACCGCTTCCTGATTCCGGCCTCGGTGACCCATGGCGTCGCCATCGAAATGGTCGAATAGCGTGCACATAGGCGAGAACGCATGAGTCATTTCGTGTAGAATCAAGGCCACTTACAGTGGCATCTCAGCCGCGCAAGGAGGGGGCCGTGCTCAAGCCAACGATGTCCGTGGTACTGAGACTCGCTGCCGCCGTTCTGATTCTCCTCGGCGCCTCGCTCCCGGTTTCCGGGCAGGTCCGCGACCTGGAGTTCGGCGCCGCGGATTCCAGCGCATTCAATTCGCTGTCCGGCTCGCAGGTCGCCCGGCTCGCCGATGGGAGCTACGCGGTCGCCTGGCAGGGGACCAACCAGGAGGCCCGGCTGCAATGGGTGAAGCCGGACGGCACGGAGGCGCTCGAATCCGGCGGCCACCTTCTCTCCCGGTCGCCGTCGAACGAATTTCCGGCCGTCGTCGCCCATCCGGTGGCGGGAGCCTTCGTGGCGTTCTCGACCGGCACGGGGAACACCCGCGTCGTCGTGCAGTCTTTCGACGGCAACGGCGCCCCGCGTTGGGGAGGTGACGGGATCGCCGTCCTGGACTCGCCGGGAATCGAGCTCCAGAGCCGCCCGCGGCTCCTGCCGAACGCGGACGGCGGAGTCTTCGTTTGTCTCGCACGCTCCACCTCCTCGGCTTCGCCGGCCGAGATCGTCTGCCAGCGGCTCGACGCCAACGGCCGGGCGCTCTGGAAAGGCGGCCTGGGCTCGGGATCGAGCCCTGAAGGAGTCACGGCTCCGAGCCTGGTCGCGGACGGCACGGGCGGAGCGCTCGTGTTCTGGACCAACACCTATTCCGTATCCTCCGGCGGCGTCAGGACTCCGAAGCTCATCCTGCAGGGTCAGCGGTACTCGCCGGCCGGCAGCTCGCTCTGGGGGGCTCGCGGCAAGACGCTGCACACCACGAGCTGGTTCGACCCCACCTACCAGACCGCCCAGCAGCTCGTCGTCTCCGATGGACGGGGGGGCGCCATCCTGGCTTTCCCCGACTGGAACGGGCAGGGGCCTCCCGTCGCGATCAGCATCCTGGCGCAACGCTTCGACCGCAACGCCAACGCTTTGTGGGGGAAGAAGGGCCTGGTCGTCGAGAACGGTACGGGCTTCCCGACCCTCGACTCGCTGACCGCCGCGCCGAGCGGTGGGGCGTTCGTGGTCGTCCAGAACCAGGACGGTCTGGGCAATGGCCGCAACCAGCTCGTGCTCCACCAACTGACCAGCACCCGGCTTGCCAAGCCCGGCAAGGGCGTCGTGCTCTCCGCTCCCGGCCGGAGCCAGTCGGACAACGGCTCGCAGGGCTCCTTCGACGGCAACCTGTTGCGCGTCCTGTGGAGCAGCCACGTGCTGGGAGACACCTACCACGTGGAGGTCCGGATGGCCGTCTTCAGCCCGACCGGCCAACGCCTGACCGCTCCGGATGCCGCGCCCCTCGCCGCCTGGGGAACGGCGGAAGGTCACTACCTGGGGGGCTTTGCGTTCGACGCCGCCCGGAATCAGGGGCTGGCGGTCTGGAACACCTGGCGGAACATCGCTTCGCGGCTCACCGTCTTCGGCGAGGGAGGCCTCTTCAGCGGCGACTTCTGAGCCGGCGCGCTTCCAGGGGGGGAGAAACGCGGCGGGAAGCGGCTAGAATGGCGCCATGACCGCCGAGGACAGCCTCCTTTCGGGCGTCTCCGATCCCGACGAGCTGGGAGTGGAGCTGACGCTCCGGCCCCAGAAGCTCGACGAGTACATCGGCCAGACGAAGGTCCTCGACAACCTGCGGGTGTTCATCCGGGCGGCCCGGGAGCGGCGGGAGTCGCTCGATCACGTCCTCCTCTTCGGCCCCCCCGGGCTGGGCAAGACGACGCTCGCCCACATCGTGGCCATCGAGATGGGGGCGCCTCTGCGCATCACCTCCGGGCCGGTGCTGGAGAAGGCGGGCGACCTCGCCGCCATCCTCACCAATCTCGACGCCGGAGAGGTGCTGTTCATCGACGAGATCCACCGCCTGGGGCCGACCGTGGAGGAGATCCTCTATGCGGCGCTGGAAGACTTCCGGCTCGACCTGGTGATCGGCCAGGGGCCGGCGGCGCGGACGATGAAGATCGAGCTTCCCCGCTTCACCCTGGTGGGCGCCACCACCCGCGCCGGCCTCATCAGCCCGCCGTTGCGGGCCCGCTTCGGCATCGTCCACCGGCTGGACTTCTACCGGCCGGAGGAGCTGACGAAAATCGTGCAGCGCTCGGCCCGGCTGCTGGGCATCCCCATCGATCAGGACGGCGCCGAGGAGATCGCCCGCCGCAGCCGCGGCACTCCCCGCGTCGCCAACCGCCTGTTGCGCCGGGTGCGCGACTTCGCCCAGGTGGCACGGGCGAAGCGGATCGACCTCGAAGCCGCGAAGAAGGCCCTGGCCCTGCTCGAAGTAGACGAGTTCGGCTTCGACGACCTGGACCGCAAGATCCTCAGTACTCTCATCGAGCACTACGACGGCGGCCCGGCCGGCATCAAAGCGCTGGCCGTGGCCGTGGGCGAGGACCGCGGAACGCTCGAGGACCTCTACGAGCCCTACCTCATCCAGGAAGGCTTCCTCCAGCGCACCCCCCGCGGCCGGGTCGCCACCCGCCGCGCCTATCAGCACCTCGGGTATGCCCCTCCCCGCGGCACGACCGGGACGCTGTTCTGATTCGTCATTGTCTGACCGCCCAATGCGCCGCGCCGCCCTGATCTTCAACCCGCGGTCGGGGCGCCAGCGGCACGCCCGAGTGCTGGATGCGATCCTGGCGACGTTGCGCGCCGGCGGCTTCGACGTCGAGCCCACGCCCACTGCTCATCCGGGGCATGCCACCGAATTGGCGCGGCAGATGGGGCGGCAGATGGAGGTGATCTTCGTTTTCGGCGGCGACGGCACGATGCGGGAGGCGGCCGCCGGACTGCTGGGCAGCCCGGCGGCGCTGGGATTCATCCCGGGAGGAACCGCCAACGTGCTCGGCTTCGCCCTGGGCCTGCCGCGGGACCCGGTGGCCGCGGCCGCCGCCCTCACGTCGCTCCCTGTGCGGCCCTTCGACGTGGGCCTCGCGGGTGAGAGCCCCTTCCTGATGATGGTCTCGGCCGGGCTCGACGCTGCGGCGCTGGAAGCGCTCGACACCCGCTTCAAGTGGCGGTTCGGCCGAGCGGCGATCGCGGCCCAGGGACTGCGGGAGTGGTGGCGCTATGAATATCCCACGATCGGGCTGATTGCCGATGGCGAGCGGCTGGAGGCCACCTTTGCGGCCGTCTCGAACATTCCCTTCTACGGCGGCGCCCTCCGCCTCGCTCCGTCGGCCCGGACTGACGATGGCTGGCTCGATCTGGTACTTTTCCGCGGCACCGGGCGCGCCGCCGCGTTATCCTTCGCCTGGGATCTGATGCGCTCCACCCACGTCCGGCGCCGCGACTTCACCGTGAAGCGCGTCCGCGAGGTACGGTTCGAGGGCCCGGTGGGCGCGCCGGCCCAGGTGGACGGCGACCTTTGCCAGCAGCGGCTGCCCCTCACCGTCCGGCTGTCGCCGGAGCGACTGTCCGTGCTGGCCCCGAAGGAACCATGACCGAGACTCCGACGCCGCGCTCGCCGCGCCCCCTCGACCCCATCTTCTCGCCGCGCGCCGTCGCCGTGGTGGGCGCCTCGCGCCGCCGCGACTCGCTCAGCTTCCGCCTGCTCCACAACCTGGTGGTCAACGAGTTTTCGGGCGCCATCTTCCCCGTCAATCCCCAGGCCGCGGTCCTCCACTCCTTCAAGTGCTACCCGACCGTGGCCGCGATTCCGGACCCGGTGGACCTCGCCGTCATCATGGTCCCCCGCGGCAAGGTGCAGGGCGCGGTGGAGGAGTGCATCGCCAAGGGGGTGAAGGGGCTGATCGTCATCACCGCCGGCTTCTCCGAGACCGGCGAGGAGGGGGCGGCCCAGGAGCGGCGGCTGCGGGAGACGGTGCGCGCCGCGGGCGTGCGGATGATCGGCCCGAACTGTATGGGGGTGATCAACACCGATCCCGAGACGACGCTCGACGCCACCTTCTCCCCCACGCCGGCGCGGCGGGGAGCCATCGGCTTCGTCAGCCAGTCGGGAGCGCTGGGCGTGGCCATCCTCAACGTGGCCCAGGACATCGGGGTGGGGCTCACGCAGTTCGTCTCCATGGGCAACAAGGCGGACGTCTCGGGCAACGACATGATCGAGCACTGGGAGGACGACCCGGAGACCCGGGTCATCGCCATGTACCTGGAGTCGTTCGGCAACCCCCGGCGCTTCACCGAGATCGCCAAGCGGGTGACGCGCAAGAAGCCCATCCTGGTGGTCAAGTCGGGACGCACGGCCGAGGGAGCGCGGGCGGCCACCAGCCACACGGGCGCCATCGCCGGGACCGACGTCACCGTCTCCGCCTTCCTGGAGCAGTGCGGCGTGCTGCGGGCCAACACCATCGACGAGATGTTCGACGTGGCCCGCGCCCTCGCCCGCGTCCCGCTGCCCGGCGGCTTCCGGGTGGGGATCGTCACCAACGCCGGCGGCCCCGCCATCATGGCGACCGACGCCTGCGTCAACCTCGGGCTGCACATGGCCGAGCTGTCGGACGCCACCCGGGCGACGCTGCGCGCCTTCCTGCCGCCCGAGGCCAGCGTCGGCAATCCCGTGGACATGATCGCCTCGGCGACGCCGGAGAATTACGCGAAATCGGTCGCCGCCGTGCTCGACGATCCGGCGGTGGACATGGTGATGGTGATCAACGTCACGCCCGTCCTGGCGAACCCCAGCGACGTGCTGCAGTCGATCGCCACCGTGGCCCGCGAACGGCCGAAGCCGGTGCTGGCCGTGATGATGGCGACCGAGGAGTTCTACGACGCGGTGAAGACGGCGCGCGACCTGCCGCCCGTCTACCGCTTCCCCGAGCCGGCGGCGCGGGTGATGTACCTGCTCGCCCGCTATGCCGCCTGGCGCCGGCGGCCGGCCGACCTCCCCGCGCCCAACTTCGCGACCGACGACGCGCAGGTGGCCGCGATCCTGGGAGGGGTGAAGGACGGCTACCTCGATCAGGCCGCCGCCTTCCGGGTCCTGGAGCTCTATGGCGTGCCGGTGGCGAAGTGGCGGCTGACCTCGGGGCGCGACGAGGTGCCGGCGGCGGCCCGCGAGATCGGCTATCCCGTGGTGCTCAAGGCCGTGGCGTCCGATCTCGTCCACAAGAGCGAGGCGGGCGCCGTGCGGGTGGATCTTCGGGACGAGGAGGAGCTTGGGGCAGCGGTGGCGGAGATGGAACGGTCGGTCGCCGCGGCCGGCCACGCCGTCGAGGGCTTCCTCGTCCAGGAGATGGCGCGCGGCGGACACGAGGTCATCTTCGGCATCACCACCGATCCGCGCTTCGGCCCGCTGCTGATGTTCGGCCTCGGCGGCAAATACGTCGAAGTCTTCCAGGACGTCCGCTTCGCCGTCACCCCGCTGGACGCCGAGGAGGCCCGGGACGTCATCCGCGGCATCCGCGGCTTCAAGCTGCTGGAAGGGGTGCGGGGCGAGCCCGGGGCGGACCTGGACCTGCTGGTGGAGATCCTGCTGCGCCTGGCCCAGCTCTCGCAGCGCCACCCGCGCATCCGCGAGCTGGACCTGAATCCGTTTCTCGCCGGGCCGGACCGCACGAGCGCCCGGGCCCTCGACGCCCGCATCCGCGTGGGCGAGCCGCCTGTCTAGATAAGGAGAAAGGCCGATGCTGAGAAAACTGAGGCAGACGGACGAAGACACGGGAATGCTGATCGTGCGCCTCGCTTTGGGGATCGTGATGTTCCCCCACGGCGCTCAGAAGCTGCTGGGCTGGTTCGGAGGCGCGGGCTTTACGGCGACGATGAAGGGCATGACCGGCATGGGGCTGCCGGCGGCGGTGGTGGTCCTGGTGATCGCCGTCGAGTTCTTCGGCCCGTTGTCCCTGATCCTCGGCTTTCTCAGCCGCGTCAGCGCTCTCGGCTTCATCGGCCTCATGCTGGGCGCCATCTTCATGGTGCACCTGCCCAACGGCTTCTTCATGAACTGGATGGGCAGCCAGAAGGGCGAAGGCATCGAATACCACATCCTCGTCATCGGCATGGCCCTGGCGATCCTCGTCAAGGGAAGCGGGAGCCTGTCGGTGGACCGGTCGATGTCGGAGAAGTCGGGGTACTACTTCCGGTAGGGAGGCTGGCGGGAGGGACTGCGGCCCCCTCAATACCGGTACGGAGCCACTCAGTACCCTTATGGAGTCGCTCCGCACCCTTACTGAATGGTTCCGTACCAGTGCGGAGTCGTTCCGTACCTGTACTGGACGACTCAATACCGGTACGGAGTCACTCAATACCCTTATGGAGTCGCTCCGCACCCTTACTGAATGGTTCCGTACCAGTGCGGAGTCGTTCCGTACCTGTACTGGACGACTCAATACCGGTACGGAGTCACTCAGTACCCTCATGGAGTCGCTCCGTACCCTTACTG